>NZ_BAAARV010000067.1:0-207637 GCF_039532525.1 Dactylosporangium salmoneum | reverse complement strand
CCGCCGCCGCTGCCCGGCACGCCCCCGCCGCTGCCGGGTTCGCCGCCGCCGCTGCCCGGATCGGCCTTCACGCCGCCGCCGCTGCCTGGCACCCCTCCGCCGCTGCCCGGGTCGGCGACGCCGCCGCCGCTGCCGAGCGAGCTGTCTCAGATGCCCGGGGCGATCGCCGGTCCGCCGCCGCTGCCCGCATACGGCACGCCGGACGCCCGGCCCGCGGCCTCCTTCGGCGGCAACGACGCGCCCGCCTACGGCGTGCCCGACGCCCGACCCGGAGCCGCGGCCTTCGGCGGCAACGACTCACCGGCCTATGGCATGCCCGACGCCCGACCCGCGGCCTCCTTCGGCGGCAACGACGCGCCCGCCTACGGCGTGCCCGACGCCCGACCCGGAGCCGCGGCCTTCGGCGGCAACGACTCACCGGCCTATGGCATGCCCGACGCCCGGCCCGCGGCCTCCTTCGGCGGGAACGACGCGTCCGCATACGGTGTGCCGGACGCCCGGCCCGGAGCCTCGTTCGGGGGGAACGACGCGCCGGCCTACGGCGTGCCCGACGCCCGGCCCGCAGCGCCGTTCGGCGGCGACGAACAGACGCCCCCGCCCGTGTCCAGCTCGCCGTTCCTCGTGGCCGAGGAGCCCCCGGCGCTGCCGGGCGAGGCGGCGCAGGACGACGACCAGGGCGGCAAGGCGGCCGAGGCACCGGCGGCACCGTCGTACACGACGCCGTCCGCCGAGCACCCCTGGGGACACAACGACTCGCCCGGCGGGGCCGCGCAGCCTCAGCAACCGCAGCCGCCGCAGTGGCAGCAGATCCAGCCCGCCCAGCCGGGGTGGAACCCGCGGCCCGGGTACGTCACGCCGCTCCCCGGCCAGCAGAGCTGGGGCGCGCCCGGGCAGCCGGGTCAGCAGGGCGGCCACCCGGGGCAGCCGCCGCAGGGCGGGCATCCCGTACAGCCGCCGCAGGGTGGGCACCCGGGGCAGCCGCCGCAGCCCGGCCAGCCGGGTTGGGGGCAGCAGCCCGGCCAGCCGGGATGGCAGCCGCAGCAGCAGGGCTGGCAGGCGCCCCCGCCGGCGCAGCAGGGCTGGAACCCGCCGCCTGGGCAGCCTGGGCAGCCCGCCCAGCAGCCGGGCTGGGGGCAGCCGCCCGCCTCGGCGCCGCCCGCGCAGCAGCCCGGATGGAACCCGCCGCCGGCCCAGCAGGGCTGGCAGCAGCCGGGCGCCCACCCTCAGCACCCTGGCGCCCACCCGCAGCAGCCGGGCTGGCAGCCGCCGCCCGCCTCGGCCCCGTCGGCCCAGCAGGGATGGCAGCCGCCGCCCGCGCAGCCGGGACAGCCGCCGGCCTGGGGGCAGCAGCAGCCCGCCCAGCAGGGATGGCAGCCGCCGCCCGCGCAGCCGGGCTGGGGCCAGCCGCCGGCGTCCGCCCCGCCGGCTCAGCAGGGCTGGGGCCAGCCGCCCGCGTCCGCCCCGCCCGCGCAACAGGGCTGGGGACAACCGCCGGCGTCGACCCCGCCGGCCCAGCCGGGCTGGGGACAGCCGCCCGCGTCTGCCCCGCCGGCCCAGCCGGGCTGGGGACAGCCGCCCGCGTCCGCCCCGCCGGCCCAGCCGGGCTGGGGACAGCCGCCCGCGTCCGCCCCGCCCGCGCAACAGGGCTGGGGACAACCGCCGACTTCTACCCCGCCGGCCGAGCAGGGCTGGGGACAGCCGCCGGCGTCGACCCCGCCGGCCGCTCCGCCTGGTTCGCAGGCATGGGGGGCCGAGCCGGTGGCGTGGACCCCGCCGCCGATGCCCGGGGCCGGTGCACCTGGAACGGAGAGCAAGGATCATGACGTACCACCGCAGAACTGGCCCGGTCGCGGAGACTTCCCGCCGCCGGCCAACCGCGCGCCGGGGAGCGTCTACCCGACGACCGGGGCGCCCGCTCAGCCTGCGCCGGAGCACCAGCAGCCCCCCGCCATCCCTCCGCCCGACGAGGAGCCTGCTTTAGAGGAGGCATCCGAGCCGGCCCCTGCGGCCGGCGCCTATGGGAAGTGGGCCCGCAGCGAGCGGGCCTCCGCCGGCACCGTGTACGGCGGGAAGGGCGGCGTGGCATCGTCGTCCGACTCGACCGGCGGCGGGGGCAGTCCGCTCGAGAACTCCGGCTCGCTCACCGGGCACATCCTGAGTCAGGGCACCGCGGAGCACGATGACGATGACGACGAGGAGCCGGCCAGGTCCGGCAACCTGCGGGTGATCATCATCATCGCGGTTCTGGTGGTGGTGTTGCTGGTCGGCGGGTACCTCGCCGTCACCTACGCCAGAGATTTCATGAACGACACGTTCAGCAGCGTGCCGAAGAAGAAGTGAGCCGCGGCACCACGGCTGGGACCGCACCCCTGGGATCGGCTACGCTGAGCCGTTCTCCAATCGGAAGGTCCCAGCTCATTGCTGCCCGCTGACCCCAGCTCATTTCCTTCACTGTTCGAACTCGAGCTCTCATCGTTCGAACAAGACGAAGACCCCGGTTTCGCCGGGCTCGGTTTGCCCGCCAAGCTGGTGCGGGCGCTCGCCGGCCAGGGCATCACCGATCCGTTCCCGATCCAGTCGGCGACCGTCCCGGACGCGCTCGCCGGCCGCGACGTGCTCGGCCGCGGGCGCACCGGCTCGGGCAAGACCCTCGCGTTCGGCCTGCCGATGCTCGCCCGGCTCGCCGTCTCCGGCCGCTCCCGGCCGCACGCGCCCAAGGCGCTGGTCCTGGTGCCCACCCGCGAGCTGGCGATGCAGGTCAACGACGCGCTGACCCCGCTGGCCAAGGTGCTCGGCCTGTTCTGCAAGACGGCCGTGGGCGGGGTGCCGTACGACCGCCAGATCTGGTCCTTGGAGCGCGGCGTGGACGTCCTCGTGGCCACGCCGGGGCGCCTCGGAGACCTGGTCAAGCGCGGTGCGTGCCGGCTCGACGCGGTGGAGATCGCCGTGCTCGACGAGGCCGACCAGATGGCCGACATGGGCTTCCTGCCGGAGGTCACCGAGATCCTGGCCCAGACGCCGCAGGGCGGGCAGCGGCTGCTGTTCTCCGCGACCCTGGACAAGGACGTCGACACCCTGGTCACCCGCTTCCTGGTGAACCCGGTCACGCACTCGATCGAGCCGCCGGTGGCCTCGGTCGGTTCCATGGACCATCACGTACTGCTGGTGCCCCCGCACGACAAGGTGGCGATCGCCGCCTCGATCGCGGCCCGGAAGGGCCGGACGATCCTCTTCGTGAAGACGCAGCTGGCCGTCGACGAGCTGGTCGAGCAGTTCGCCAAGGTCGGCGTGCGGGCGGGCGCGCTGCACGGCGGCAAGACGCAGCGGGTGCGCACGCGCACGCTGGCCGAGTTCCGCGAGGGCACGGTCGACGTGCTGGTCGCCACCGACGTGGCCGCCCGGGGCATCCACATCGACGACGTGTCGCTGGTCGTGCACGTCGACCTGCCCCGTGACCAGAAGGACTACCTGCACCGGGCCGGGCGCACCGCGCGGGCCGGGGCGGCGGGCACGGTCGTGACGCTGGTGCTGCCCCGGCAGCGGCGGCGGGCGGCGGCGCTGCTGGCCAAGGCCGGGGTCACCCCCACCGAGTTGCGCGTGCGCGCGGGCGACCCGGCGCTGGCCGAGGTCACCGGCGCCCGCCAACCCAGCGGCGTGCCGGTGCGAATCTCCGCACCCAGCTCCGTAGCCAGTCACACCGCGGCCAACCACCCGCCGTACCGGCGTCGGGTGAACGATCGGCGGCCACCCCGCAGTCGTTAGCGGCAGAGCGAGGCGTAAATGCCCGCGGTCGGATACGGTCCCGGCATGACCGTGCTACCGCGGGCGTTCGCCTGGCAACGGACCGACATTGCAGGCGGCGAGTTCGTCACCCTCGACGATAGGCGCGGGCTGCGCGCCAAGGGGGTCACGTTCGCCGCCGACAACGCGCTGTACACCTGCCGCTACGAGCTGCACGCGGACGAGTCGTGGGCCAGCACGCGGCTGGAGGTCACCGTCGAGGGCGCGGGCTGGCTGCGCACCCTGCGCATGGAGCGGGCGGCCGGCCGCTGGCGGGTCACCACCAGCGAGGTCGGCGACCTGGAGAAGGTCCTGCCCACCGCGCCGCTGCCCGGCATCGAGGAGCCGGACCGGCTCCACTCGGTCCTCGACCTCGACCTGTACAACTCGCCGCTGACCAACACGCTGCCGGTGCGGCGCCTGGGTCTGCTGCAGGCAGAGCAGGGCACCAAGGCGCAGGTCGAGGCCGCATGGGTACTGCTACCGAGCCTCGCCGTCCTCCCCCTCGAGCAGAGCTACGAGGTGCTCGGGCCGCGGCTCGTGCGGTACCGCTCGGAGAACTTCGCCGCCGACCTGGAGCTCACCGGCGACGGGTACGTCGCGGAGTACCCGGGCCTGGCCAGCCTCGCCTGATGGCACTCAGCCGGCCGGCTGGTTGCGCCCCTCCCATTTCGTGGAAAGCGCGATGGTGGTGCGGGTCCGGGCCACGCCCTCGACCCGGTTGAGGTCGACGATGAGCCGTTCCAGATCGCCGATGTTCTTTACCCGCGCCTTGCACAGAAACGATTCCTCACCCGCCATGAAGTAGCAGGATTCGATCTCCTGGCGGGCCCGGAGTGCGTCGAGGACGGCGTCGGTGTCGCCGCTGCTGTCCTGCACGATACCGATCACGGCGGTCAGGGGCAGGCCCACCGACTCGGGCTCCACCTCGGCACGGTAGGCCCGGATCACCCCGGAGGATTCAAGCTTGCCGACGCGTTCGTGCACGGCCGGGGCGGAGAGACCGACCTTCCGGGCAAGCTCGGCATATGGAAGCCTGGCGTTGTCCCGGAGCAGGTCGATGAGCTGACGATCGATCGAGTCCATCGCGACAAGCCTAACGGTCCGGGTTTTAACACAGCTAATTACCCAGAAGTGCGTTTTCCTCGTTTCCCGGACACGGCACGACAGCGGTGCTGTAATGGGCGTACATCCCAGGATGACTCGCGCTTTCAGCTTCGCAGCATGGGGGTGCGCGGGCCCGGCGAGCCACCCAGGGTAAAGGAGGGGCCGTGGAGACGGGAGATCGTCTGCTGACGCCCGGTGAAGTCGCTGCCTTGTTTCGCGTCGATCCGAAGACGGTGACGCGATGGGCCGCGGCTGGCCGGATCAGTAGCATCCGAACCCCGGGTGGACACCGGCGGTTCCGGGAATCGGAGGTGAGAGCCTTGCTCGAAGGGGATGAGGCTCTGGATGACACCTCTAACGGGAATGGCCGAGCTCACCCGACCAACGAGTGAACAGGCTGTGCGACACGCCGGCGGCGTCCAGAATCTTGCCGGCGACGAAGTCGACCAGCTGCGCGGCCGTGGCCGCGGCTCCGGCGGCATAGAAGCCGGGGCTCGCGGGCAGGATCACCGCACCCGCGTCGTGTAGTGCGATGAGATGCTCCAGGTGACTACGTGTCACCGGGGTCTCGCGTGGCACGACCACGACCGGGCGGCGCTCCTTGAGGTTTACCTCGGCGGCGCGCTGAAGGAGGTCCTTGGACAGTCCGATGGCGATGCCGGCACAGGCGGCCGTGCTGGCCGGCACAACCAGCATGCCCTTGACGGGGTAGGACCCACTGCTCGGACCGGCGGCAAGGTCGCCGGCCGGCCAATGGGTCACGTCCGCGCCGTCGAGCGGGCGACCGAGCCACGCGGCGAGGTCGTCCTTCCAGTGCGCGTCGCGGAACGACACGCCGGTCTCGTCGAGCACGGTGAGCCGTGCCGCGCGGGAGACGACGAGGTCGACGGCCTCGCCGGCGTCGAACAGCGCCCGGATGACGGCCGCCGCGTAGGGCGTGCCCGACGCCCCGGACACCCCGACGACCCACGGCTTGCGCTGCACGGCGTCAACTCTGCCACGGCAGCGGGGCGATCCCGCGCTGGAACCGCCCCGCCGTGACCGTGTCGGCGGTGTTACTCCGCCCCGCCGTCCGCGGGCGTGACGAGTACCACCCTGCGGCGCCGGGCCAGCACGAACAGCGCCACACCGCCGCCGTGCCGGCCATGGCGACCGCGTTGGCGCCGGTGAGCGGCAGAGCGCCGTCGCGGTTCCCGCCGCCGTTGATGACCACCTCGGCGAGATCGTTGGCCGGGTTGTCGTCCTTGAGCTCGCCGAACTCGTACGGGTTGGTGAAGGACACCGTGCCCTTCGCGTTGGCGATCACCTCGGTGACCTTCAAGCGTCCGCGCCGGCGTCGGCGCGGATCTCGCCCGGCTTGGTGCCGGCCACGTCGGCGGTCAGCTTGGCCGCCATGCCGGGGTGGCCATCCTCGGTGCCGTCGTCGGTGACGAACGTGCCGGGGCGGCGGGCACGAAGCGAGCGCCGCCACGGCAAGGGACGCGCCGAGGCGCAGGGCTCGCGCACGCAGGGATAAGGGCGTGAGGTCCTCGGATCGCGGGGGTGATCGGGGCGGAGGAACGGCGGCGCCTAACCAAAACGAAAGGCGCTCACTGTCCCGTCGACCGCTCGATCGGAGGCCGCTGCGGGAAATGTCGTACCCGGTTGGGAGGATGGCGGCATGGCGCGCGGATTTCCTTATGCAGACCTCAACGAGTTCCTGGCCGCCCTACAGAAGGCGGGCGAGCTGCATCGGGTGACCGCGCCCGTCGACCCGCACCTGGAGATCAGCGAGGTGGTGACCCGCACGGTGCGGGCCGGCGGCCCGGCGCTGCTCTTCGAGCGGCCCACCCGCGGCGACATGCCCGTCGCGATCAACCTCTTCGGCACCGAGCGGCGCACCGCGATGGCGCTCGGCGTGGAGTCGCTCAACGAGGTCGGCGAGCGGATCGGCGCCCTGGTCAAGCCGGAGCTGCCGGTCGGCTGGTCCGGCATCCGCGACGGCATCGGCAAGCTCATGCAGCTCAAGTCGGTGCCGCCCAAGCACGTGAAGACGGCGCCCTGCCAGGAGGTCGTGCTCAAGGGCGACCAGGTGGACCTCAACCGGCTGCCCGGCCTGCAGGTGTGGCCCGACGACGGCGGGATCTACCACAACTTCGGCCTGACCCACACCAAGCACCCTGAGACCGGCAAGCGCAACCTCGGCCTCTACCGCCTGCAGCAGCACAGCCACAACACGCTGGGCATGCACTGGCAGATCCACAAGGACTCGACGGCACACCACGCGGTCGCCGAGCGGCTCGGCCGGCGCCTGCCCGTGGCGATCGCGATCGGCGCCGACCCCGTGGTGTCCTACACGGCCAGCGCCCCGCTGCCCTCCGACATCGACGAATACCTGTTCGCCGGCTTCCTGCGCGGAGACCGGGTCGAGATGGTGGACTGTCTGACCGTGCCGCTCCAGGTGCCCGCCAACGCCCAGATCGTGCTGGAGGGGTACCTCGAGCCGGGCGAGCGGCTGCCCGAGGGCCCGTTCGGCGACCACACCGGCTTCTACACCCCGGTCGAGGACTTCCCGGTGCTGCACGTGGAGTGCATGACGATGCGCCGCGACCCGATCTACCACTCGATCATCACCTCGAAGCCGCCGCAGGAGGACCACGGCCTGGGCAAGGCGACCGAACGGATCTTCCTGCCGCTGCTCAAGCTGCTGATCCCGGACATCGTGGACTACGACCTGCCGGCCGCCGGGGTGTTCCACAACTGCGTGATCGTCTCGATCCGCAAGCGCTACCCGAAGCACGCGCAGAAGGTGATGAGCGCCGTCTGGGGCGCCCACCTGCTGTCGCTGTCCAAGCTCATCGTGGTGGTCGACGAGGACTGTGACGTCCACGACTACGCCGAGGTCGCGTTCCGGGCCTTCGGCAACGTCGACTACGCCCATGACCTGCTGCTCACGGAGGGTCCGGTCGACCATCTCGACCACGCCTCCTACCAGCAGTTCTGGGGCGGCAAGGCCGGCCTGGACGCCACGCGCAAGACGCCGGCCGAGGGCTACCATCGCGGCTGGCCGGAAGAGATGGTCATGTCGCCCGAGATCGTCGCGCGGGTCGACAAGCGCTGGAGAGAGTATGGGTTCAAGTGACGCTCACTGAGGCACCTCCGAGCCGGGTCAAGGCGTTCCTGCGGCTCGTCGCGATCGAGCACTCGGTGTTCGCGCTGCCGTTCGCCTACCTGGCCGCCCTGACCGCGATGACCACGGCCGGCCCCGCCGGCACGCCTCACGTCGGCTGGCTCGACCTGCTGCTGGTGACGATCGCCATGGTGGGCGCGCGCACGTTCGCGATGGCCGCCAACCGGATCATCGACCGGCGCATCGACGCGCGGAACCCGCGCACGGCCGGCCGCGAGCTGGTCACCGGGGCGGTCAGCGTGCGCACCGCGTGGACCGGCGCGGTCGTCGCCCTGGTCGTGTTCCTGGGCGCGGCCGCCCTGCTCAACCCGCTCTGCCTGGCGCTGGCCCCGCTGGCCGTGGTGCCGCTGATCGTGTACCCGTACGGCAAGCGCTTCACGAACTGGCCGCACGCCATCCTCGGTCTGGCCCAGCTCGTCGGCCCGGTCGGCGCCTGGCTGGCGGTCACCGGCGCCCTGCACGGCTCCGGCCCGGCTTGGGTGCTCGGGGCCGCGGTCGGGCTGTGGATCGGCGGCTTCGACCTGATCTACGCCTGCCAGGACACCGAGATCGACCGCACCATCGGCGTGCACTCGGTGCCGGCCCGCTACGGCGTGCCGTTCGCCCTGCACCTGTCCAGCGCCGCGCACGTGGTGACCTTCGGCCTCTTCGTGTGGTTCGGCCAGCTGGTCGGCCTCGGCTGGCTGTGGTGGATCGGCCTGCTGGTCACCGCGGTGGTCTTCGTCTACGAGCACGCCATCGTGCGCCCCGGCGACCTCTCGCGGGTCAACCGGGCCTTCTTCACCGCCAACGGCTTCGTCGGGATCGTCCTGTTCGTGTTCGCGCTGCTCGACCTGGTCGTGCGCGGCGGGCTGCGGCCCTGACGTGAGCCCCCGGGCGGCGCGGCGGACCGGGCCGCGGCCGGACCCGGACTCAGGCCCGCTGAAAGGCCGCAGACCTCGCCGCGGCCGGGACCCGGCCCTCCGGCGGGCCCGCAGACCGCGCCGCGCCCGGACCGGGACTCCGGCAGGCCCGCACCCCGCGCCGCGCCCGGACCGGGACTCCGGCAGGCCCGCACCCCGCGCCGCGGCCGGACCTGGACCCAGCCCTCCGGCAGGCCCGCAAACCGCGCTAAGGCCGGACCCGGACTCCGGCGGGCCCGGCGGGCTTCGGTCGGGTCCCTACGGCTCGGCTGCCCCGCGGCCTGGTGCTCCGGGCGTCCGGCACGGGCGTGTGCCGGCCTCCGGGCGGGGCAGTGGGTGAGGGTGCTCGTCGGCGGCTCGGCCCAGATATCGATGCACTACGCTCACAGGCCGTTGGCGGGCAGGCTTCCGGGCCGGTACGGCGCGCGCCCGGTCGTTGATCGGGTCGCGCTCACCCGCTTCCTCATGCCGCAGGCGATTCTTGCCGCTTACTCCGTGCACGGCGGCCGGGTCGCGTAATCGTAGGGGTGTGCAGATGCGCAGCGGTGCCTTCTCCGAGCACGAGCAGCCGGCGCCGGCCGCGCCCTCCGACGGGCGCTGGCGGGTCTCGCCGGGCTTCATGGCGCTCAAGTGCGCCATGACCGTGGTGCTGGCGATTGCCGCGGTGTTCTTCGCCGAGGACACGGCCGCGCTCAGCGCCGCGATCGTCGCCACGGCGGTGGCCGGCGGCTACGCCCTGCGCGACGTGCTCGCCCCGGTCCGGCTCGCCGCCGATGCGCACGGCCTCACCGTCGTCGCCGGGTACGCCGGCCACCGCCGGGTGGAGTGGTCGCAGGTCGAGCGGGTCCGCGTGGAGTCCCGCAGCCGCGGCGGGCTGCGCGGCGAGCTGCTGGAGATCGACACCGGCGACACGCTGCACCTGCTCAGCACGTACGACCTGAACGCCCGGCCGGCCGACGTGGCCGAGGAGCTCGACCGTATCCGGACCATCGGTGGGAGCGGCTGACCGGCCGAGGCGGCAGGAGCGCCCCGCAGCCCTCGGCGAGACCGCCGCGGGCGAGACGGCCCTGACCGCCCCCGCCCCGGACCTCGCCGCTGGCACGCAACCACCACGCGAAAGCGACAACGGCACGCAACCGCCACGCGAAAGCCACGACGGCACGCAACCACCACGCGAAAGCCACGACGGCACGCAACCACCACGCGAAAGCCACGACGGCACGCAACCACCACGCGAAAGCCGCCACGGCACGCAACCACCACGCGAGAGCGGCGACGGCGCCGAAGGCCGAGCGGCCGGCCCCCCGGCGGAGAAAGGCGAACGAGGCTGGCGGCGGGCACTGCTGGCGACCCTCGGCTTCGACGCCCTCGCGCGCCCGTCCGGAGCACACCCCCAAGACCGGCCCGGCGATCGGCCGTGGCGACGGGCGTGGTTCGCCGGGCTCGGAGTGTTCGCGGCGAGCAAGGTCGGCCTCGCCGCCGTCTCGGCCTCCGCCTGGATCGGGGACCAGGGGCCGGGGCGCCCTATGCGGCAGATCGCCCGCCTGTGGGCCACCCAGTACGACTCGCCGTGGTTCATCGCGATCGCCCAGCACGGGTACCAGCCGACCGCGGACGCGTCGCCGGCGGCGTTCTTCCCGCTGTACCCCGTGCTGATCCGGCTCGTGACGCCGCTGTGCCTCGGCCATTCGTGGGCGGCGGCGCTCCTGGTCGCCAACGCCGCCCTGCTCGTCGCGCTGGTCCTGCTCTTCCGCCTGGCCGAGCACGAAATGGACCGGGCCGCGGCCGGGCGGACGGTCTTCTACCTCGTGGCCTTCCCCACCGGCTTCTTCCTCACCGCCGCCTACAACGAGGGGCTGTTCATCGCGCTGCTGGTCGCGGCGGTGTACTGCCTGCGCCGCGAGCACTGGTGGCGGGCCGGCGCCCTGGGCGCCCTGGCCGCGACCGCCCGCTCGGCCGGCATCCTGCTGGTCCTGGCCTTCGCGTTCGAGTACGTCCGCGCCCACGACCTGCTCCGGCCGCGGGCCTGGTTCCGGTCACAGAGCTACTTCCGCACCCGCGCCTATGTCCGGGCCCGGCACCTCGTCAGCCGCCCGTCCTACGTGGGCGCCCACGCCGCCCCGGCCCGGCAAAAAATGCCGATAAATCCGTTTTTCGCGGCAATCGGCGCGGCGCGCAAGGGCGGCGCGATCGACCGGGACCGCAAGACCCACGCCGACTGGCCGGTCAACGCCGACCGCGGGGCGCAAGCGGCCGGGCCCCGGCAGCAGCGAGCAGCCGGCGCCGGGCCGAGCAGACGCACCCGGCGGCCGGGCGGGCACCGGGGCGCGCTCGCCATCCTCCTGATCCCCGCCGGCCTGGGGGCGGTGATGGCCGCGGACTGGCACGCGTACCGCGACCCGCTCGCCTTCTCCCACACCCAGGCCACGCACTGGGGCCGCCATCCGGCCTGGCCCTGGCAGGCCCCGATCGCCGCCGCCAGGCACCCGGGCGCGTGGTTCACCGAGATCTGGGCCCACAACCTGCTGGAACTCGCCACCGTCACGCTTCTGGGCGTACTGCTGGTGCTCGCCCTGGCCGGCCCCTGGCGACTGCGCCGCGACCAGATGCTGTTCCCGCTGCTCGGCGCCGCGCTGCTGGTCTTCATGATCAGCTTTCCGAGCCGGTACACGCACGACATCCCGTACCCGCTGTTGTCCACCTCGCGCATCGGCCTGGAGATCTTCCCGGCGTTCCTGATGCTCGGCAGGATCGGCGGCCGCCCCTGGCTGGACCGGGCCCTGCTGGCCGCGTTCCTCGGCACCCAGGGCGTGCTGGCCGCCCACTTCCTGCACAGCGGCTGGGTGGCCTAGGCCCTGTCCTGTCGATCATGTCGAGCCGAGACGAGGTCCAGATTTCGCCTGCGTGTGCCCCGCGAAAGGCAGGCTACCGGTGTTGTAACCGGCCTTTCGCGGGGTGCGCGCAGCGCCTGGGCTGGGCCGGCCAGGCGCAGCGCGCCGGGCCAGCCTGGGCGTCGCGGAATCTGGGCCCGTCGCAGGCCGGCATGATCGGCAGGACAGGGCCTAGGCCCCGACCTCTGCGCGACGGCACGACATGACCGCCAGGACGGGGCCTAGCTAGGCGTCGTTACGCAGCGCGAAGATGGCGATGTCGTCGCGCGGGGGCTCCGGGGAGAAGCTCAGCGTGCGGGCCCGCAGCCGGGCCGCGACCACGTCGGCCGGGAAGCCGGCCAGGCTGGCGGCCTCGTCGCGGAGCCGCTCGACGCCGAAGAGGTCCACGCCCCGGCGCCGCTCGGTGACCCCGTCGGTGAAGAAGACCAGCGCGTCGCCGGGGTCGAGCAGGACCTGGGTGCGCGGGGTGTTGATGTTGTCGAGCAGGCCCAGGGCCGTGCCGCATGCGCCGACGAGCTCCGTGCGGCCGTCCGCCCGCAGCAGGACCGGCTGGTCGTGGCCCGCCAGGTGCAGCGTCACGTCGAGGCGCCCATCGGGGCGGCGGAACACCTGGGCCAGGCACAGCGTGCAGAACCGGCCGCCGCCGCGCTCGAGCAGGGTTTCGTTGAGCCGCAGCAGTACCTCGGGCAGCGGCCGGCCGTCGCGCACCAGCACCCGGGTCACGTCGCGGACCAGTCCGGTCACGGTCGCGGCCTGCACGCCCTTGCCGGAGACGTCGCCGACCACCACCAGCCAGCGGCGCGCCGAGAGCGGCACCACGTCGTAGAAGTCCCCGCCGACGTCCACGCCCTCGCCGGTCGGCACGTACTCCGCGCCGAACTCCACCCCGTCGGCCTTCGGCAGCTGCGGCGGCAGGAGCGAGCGCTGCAGGGTCTGGGCCACCGTGCGCCGCTCCGCGTGGATGTTGGCGTTGTCGATCGCGAGCGCGGCGCGGCGGGCCACGTCCTCGACGACCGCCACCTCCTCGGCGCGCTGCCAGGTGTCGCGGTGCCCGCCCACGGTCAGCGTGCCGAGATGCTGGCTGCGCGCGATCAGGGCGACGACGTAGCCCTCCAGGGGAGGTCCCAGCGGTACCACGGCATCGGTCCCCATCGCCTCCTTGAGCTGCGGCGTCGCCTGGTCGAGGGCGTCGCGGAGGTCGCCGGTCCTCGACTCGTCGGCGTGCGCGAGGGCGGCCAGGCGCAGCTCGCCCCCCGCGTCGGCGGAGTGGATCGCGCACCACTGGCCGAGCCGGGGCACGACCAGCCGCGGGATCAGCGCGAGGGTCAGCTCGACGTCGAGGGACTGGGCGAGCAGTTCGCTGGCCTCGGCGAGGAAGGTGAGCCAGGCCCGCCGCTCGGCGTCGGCCCGGCGCAGCCGGTCGTTCTCGACCAGCAGGGTCAGCCGGTCGGCGGCGAGCGCGGTCAACGGCCGGGTCAGCGGGTTGCCGGCGCCCCCGGCCACCAGCAGGTCGGCGCGCCACGGGCGGGCGATCCGCAGCGGCACCCGGCGGCCGCTGTCCATGACGCCGCCGGTGCGGCCGACCGCGACGACGGTGCGGGGGCCGTCGCCCTCGTCGATGGTGAGCGCGGCGCCGTGCGCGCCGATCGCCTGGCTGAGCCGGCGCAGCAGCTCCTCGGCGAGCTCCTCCAGCGAGGTGCCCCGGCCCGACCAGGTCAGCGCGTCGATCGCGGAGGGCAGGTCGAGGGCGGGCGCGCCGATCCGCCGGCCGGGCGCGATGTCGAGGCGGAACCACACACCCTTGCCGCCGGAGAAGTGCATCGTCCCCCAGGCGGTGGCGATCTGCTCCACGAGCAACAGCCCCCGGCCGCGCTCCGGCAGCTCGCCGATGGCCGGGTCGGGGTAGGAGGGCGCGATGGCGCCGGGGTGGAAATCGAGGACGGCCACCGTGAGCGTGCCGTCGGCGGCGGTGATCTCCAGATCGACCTCGGTGCCGGCGTGCACGACGCTGTTCGTGGTGAGCTCGGTGACCAATAGCAGGGCTTCGTCCAGAATGCCGCCGAGATCCCGTTCGTGGGCGATCGTCCGGATCGCTTCGCGGGCCAGACCGGGAGAGCTATGGTCGGCCGGGAGCCTGAGCCTCCGGACGGTCTGGGTTGTCACATATCGCAGTCTCCACGCAACGGTGGTAACAATCCAACCTGAAGGACGACGATGGGTGGACACCGCCTGCCCCGACACCGGTGGAGACGCTATGACCACAGTCGAACAAGTCACCCGGAAGAGTCCGGAAACGCTGCTGCTTGAGGAGCTGTCCTCGGCGCTCGACCGGCTCGCCGCCGGCGACCTGAAGATCCGCCTCAGCCGGCGCGACGGACTGCCGGGCGAGGTGGTCGAGCGCTTCAACCGGCTCGCCGAGATGAAGCTGCGGCACACCCGGGAGCTGCTGCGGATCAGCCGGGTCGTCGGCCGCGAGGGCCGGATGACCGAGCGGCTCGACGAGGAGGGCTTCGAGGGCGCTTGGCTCGACCGCATCCACGCGGTCAACTCGCTCATCGACGACCTGGGCCGCCCGACCACCGAGATCGCGCGCGTGATCGTCGCGGTGGCCGAGGGCGACCTGTCGCAGAAGCTGGCCCTCGAAATCGACGGACGGCCGCTGCGCGGCGAGTTCCTGACCATCGGCCGCACGGTCAACACGATGGTGGACCAGCTCTCGTCGTTCGCCGACGAGGTGACCCGCGTGGCCCGCGAGGTCGGCACCGAGGGCAAGCTCGGCGGCCAGGCCCAGGTCACCGGCGTCGCCGGCACCTGGCGCGACCTCACCGACTCGGTGAACTCGATGGCCGCCAACCTGACCGGCCAGGTGCGCTCCATCTCCGCCGCGGCGACCGCCGTGGCCCGCGGCGACCTCTCGCAGAAGATCACGGTCAGCGCCAAGGGCGAGATCGCCGAGCTCTCCGAGACGATCAACTCGCTCGTCGACACGCTGCGGATCTTCGCCGAGCAGGTGACCCGGGTGGCCCGCGAGGTCGGCACCGAGGGCAAGCTGGGCGGCCAGGCCGACGTGCCGGGCGTGGCCGGCACCTGGAAGGACCTGACCGACAACGTCAACTCGATGGCGTCCAACCTGACCAGCCAGGTCCGCAACATCGCCCAGGTGGCCACCGCCGTGGCCCGGGGCGACCTGTCGCAGAAGATCACGGTGGCCGCCCAGGGCGAGATCCTCGAGCTGAAGGACACCGTCAACACGATGGTGGACCAGCTCTCGTCGTTCGCCGACGAGGTGACCCGCGTGGCCCGCGAGGTCGGCACCGAAGGCAAGCTCGGCGGCCAGGCCCAGGTCACCGGCGTCGCCGGCACCTGGCGCGACCTCACCGACAACGTCAACTTCATGGCGTCGAACCTGACGAGTCAGGTCCGCAACATCGCCCAGGTCTCGACGGCGGTGGCCCGGGGCGACCTGTCGCAGAAGATCACGGTCGACGCCCGCGGCGAGATCCTCGAGCTCAAGAGCACCGTCAACACCATGGTCGACCAGCTCTCCTCGTTCGCCGACGAGGTCACCCGCGTGGCCCGCGAGGTCGGCACCGAAGGCAAGCTCGGCGGCCAGGCCCAGGTCACCGGCGTCGCCGGCACCTGGCGCGACCTCACCGACAACGTCAACTTCATGGCCTCGAACCTGACGAGTCAGGTCCGCAACATCGCCCAGGTGGCCACCGCCGTGGCCCGGGGCGACCTGTCGCAGAAGATCACGGTCGACGCCCGCGGCGAGATCCTCGAGCTCAAGAGCACCGTCAACACCATGGTCGACCAGCTCTCCTCGTTCGCCGACGAGGTCACCCGCGTGGCCCGCGAGGTCGGCACCGAAGGCAAGCTCGGCGGCCAGGCCCAGGTGCGCGGGGTGGCCGGCACCTGGCGCGACCTGACCGACAACGTGAACTTCATGGCGTCGAACCTGACCGCCCAGGTCCGCAACATCTCGCAGGTGGCCACCGCCGTGGCCCGCGGCGGCCTGTCGCAGAAGATCACGGTCGACGCCCAGGGCGAGATTCTGGCCCTGAAGTCCACCGTGAACACGATGGTCGATCAGCTCTCCTCGTTCGCCGACGAGGTCACCCGCGTGGCCCGCGAGGTCGGCACCGAAGGCAAGCTCGGCGGCCAGGCCCAGGTGAAGGGCGTGTCGGGCACCTGGCGCGACCTGACCGACAACGTCAACTCGATGGCGTCCAACCTGACCAGCCAGGTCCGCAACATCGCCCAGGTCACCACCGCCGTGGCCCGCGGCGACCTGTCCCAGAAGATCACGGTCGACGCGCACGGCGAGATCCTCGAGCTGAAGAACACCGTCAACACCATGGTCGACCAGCTGTCGTCGTTCGCCGACGAGGTGACCCGCGTGGCCCGCGAGGTCGGCTCGGAGGGCAAGCTCGGCGGCCAGGCCCAGGTGCGCGGCGTCTCCGGCACCTGGCGCGACCTCACCGAGAACGTCAACCAGCTCGCCTCGACGCTGACCACCCAGCTGCGCGCCATCTCGCAGGTGTCCACCGCCGTGACCCGCGGCGACCTGACCCAGCGGATCGCGGTCGAAGCGCTCGGCGAGGTGGCCGAGCTCAAGGACAACATCAACCAGATGATCGTGACCCTGCGCGAGACCACGAAGAAGAACGCCGAGCAGGGCTGGCTGGACTCCAACCTGGCCCGCGTCGGCGGCCTGCTGCAGGGCCAGCGCGACCTCGGCGAGGTCTGCCGCATGATCATGGCCGAGGTGACCCCGCTGGTCGACGCGCAGATCGGCGCGTTCTTCCTCTCCGGCGCGGACGTGGACAGCGGGCTGCGGCTGCGCCTGGAGGCCTCGTACGGCTACGTAGCCCCCGGCACCGACATCAGCTTCGCCCCGGGCGAGGGCCTGATCGGTCAGGCGTCGCTGTCGCGCCGGGTCATCCGGGTCAAGGCGGCGCCGGACAGCCGGCTGCAGGTGCGCTCCGGCGTGGCCGAGACCCCGCCGGCCGACCTGGTCGTGCTGCCGGTGCTCTTCGAGGGCGAGCCGCTGGGCGTCATCGAGTTCGGCAGCGTGTCGCCGTTCGGCGAGCTGCACCTGGCCTTCCTGGACCGGCTCGTGGTGACCATCGGCGTCGCGCTCAAGACGATCCTGGCCAACCGGCGCACGGAGGAGCTGCTGTCGCAGTCCCAGCGCCTCGCGCTGGAGCTGCAGGACCAGTCCGCAGAGCTGCAGCGCACCAACGCGGAGCTGGAGGAGAAGGCCACGCTGCTGTCGGAGCAGAAGGGCAACATCGAGAAGCAGAACCGCGAGATCGAGATGGCGCGCCTCGGCCTGGAGGAGAAGGCGCAGCAGCTGGCGCAGGCCTCGCAGTACAAGTCGGAGTTCCTGGCCAACATGAGCCACGAGCTGCGGACCCCGCTCAACTCCATGCTGCTGCTGTCCCGGCTGCTCGCCGACAACCCGGACGCCAACCTGAGCGCCCGGCAGATCGAGTTCGCGGCGACGATCCACAACGCCGGCTCCGACCTGCTGGCCCTCATCGACGACATCCTGGACCTGTCGAAGATCGAGGCCGGCCGGATGGACGTCGAGCCGGGCGAGGTTTCGTTCGACGAGATCCGGTCGTACGTCGAGCAGGCCTTCGCCCCGCAGGCCGAGGACAAGGGCCTGGAGTTCACGGTGCGGACCGACGCGGGGCTGCCCCCGGCGATCGTGACCGACCCGCAGCGGCTCCAGCAGATCCTGCGCAACCTGATCTCCAACGCGGTGAAGTTCACCGACAACGGCTCCGTGACGCTCAGCATCGGGGTGGCCTCCCCCAGCCTGGAGTTCACCGCCCCGACGCTGGCCGGCGCCCGCCGCGTGATCGCGTTCGCGGTGGCCGACACCGGCATCGGCATCGCCGACGACAAGGTGGCCCTCATCTTCGAGGCGTTCCAGCAGGCGGACGGCACGACGAGCCGCAAGTACGGCGGCACCGGCCTGGGCCTGTCCATCAGCCGCGAGCTGGCCCGCCTGCTCGGCGGCGCGATCGGGGTGACCTCCGACGTCGGGCGCGGCGCGACGTTCACGCTGTTCCTGCCCGACGTGATCGCGACCGAGGCGATGCCGGCCCTGCACGCGCTTCCGGCCCCGCCGATGTCGCTGCCGCCAGCCGCGCGGCCGCTCCCCTCGGCCCCCGCGATGCTGCGCCCGCTGCCGTCCCCGGAGCGCCGCTCGACCGCCGCGCCCCACCAGCTCGACGGCGCCACGGTGCTCATCGTCGACGACGACGTGCGCAACGTCTTCGCCCTGACCAGCGCCCTGGAGCTGCACGGCATGACGGTGCTCTACGCCGACAACGGCGCCGACGGCGTACGCATCCTGTCCGAGCACCCGAACGTGGACATCGTCCTGATGGACGCGATGATGCCGGACCTGGACGGCAACGAGACGACCCGGGCGATCCGGCGCAACCGGCGCTTCGCCGACCTGCCGGTGGTCTTCCTGACCGCCAAGGCGATGCCAGGCGACCGCGAGTCCTCGCTGGCCGCCGGGGCCAGCGACTACATCACCAAGCCGGTCGACCTCGACGAGCTGCTTGACGTGATGTCCGCGTGGGTAAACGGTGACGGCCGCGCGGTGTAGTTTGGCCGTTCAGGGCCGATGACTCGATCCGGGCAGGCCCTGACCCGCCCGGATCGGCGCAGCTCGGCTCGACGACGTGAAGGGAGCGGCGCTCTTGACTGGACCGGATCGGCCCGCGAAGGTGCTGCTCGTCGACGACCGGCGGGACAACCTGCTGGCCCTGGAGGCGATCCTGCAGGGGCTGCCCGTCCAGACGGTGGGCGCCGACAGCGGCGAGGACGCGCTGAAGTGCCTGCTCATCGACGATTACGCGCTGATCCTGCTCGACGCCCAGATGCCGGCCATGGACGGCTTCGAGACGGCCCGGCACATCAAGCGGCGCGAGCGGACCCGCCACGTCCCGATCATCTTCCTGACCGCCGCCGACCGGGACTCCCACCTGGCCCTGCGCGGCTACGCGGCCGGCGCCGTGGACTACCTCACCAAGCCGTTCGATCCCTGGGTACTGCGGGCCAAGGTCTCCGTCTTCGTCGAGCTCTGGACGATGACGCAGCAGCTCGCCGCCCAGTCCGAGCTGGTCCGCGCCCGGGAGACGGAGCTGCGCCACGCGGGCGTCGCCGTCGACGAGGCGACCGCGCTGCTCAAGGGGGCCCTGGCGGCGGACGGCCAGCTGGGCCGCGAGCAGGTGGAGAAGGCCATGACGGCCCTGGCCAAGGCCCGCGCCAAGCTGTGACGTCTGGGCACCGGCGCGCCACGAGCCCCGGGAATGCCATCAATTCGAACTTGCCGCCCGTCGGGGTATAAATCCGATAAGTCGTGGCGCGCCAGCGCCCGACTTATCGTGGCAAAAGCCCCGCGGTCACACCTCCTGGATCATCAACGCGTTGCGCAGGCCGGTGATGTCCAGGACGCGGATGAGGAAGGCGCCCACGTTGACCAGCACCAGGTAGCTCTGGGCCAGCGCCGCCTTCCGGCTCAGCACCACCAGCGTGCCGAGCCCCTGCGAGTCGCAGAAGGTCACGCCGGCCATGTCGAGCACCACGCGGGCCGGCGGCTCGGAGAGGACGTCGTCGATGGTGGCTGCCAGGCGGGACACGGTGGACATGTCAATCTCGCCGGTCAGCGACACCACGGTCTCCGCGGGCTCGCGGCGCACAGAAACGGAGAGATCGGGACGATCCACCGGCACAGCCTATATCCGATCAGCGCCATAGTGGCGTCCGGCACACGGGGCCGAGGGCCGCGCGGAGTGCACCCGGCGAAGCTGTCAGAATGGGCAGGCTGTGACCGATTTTGACGCCGCCGGTCTCGGCCCGTACGCGGGTGACGCACCGGCCTCGCAGGCCCTGTTCGACCGTGCCCAGGCCACTGTGCCGGGTGGGGTGAATTCACCTGTCCGGGCATTCCGGGCGGTGGGTGGCACTCCGCGCTTCATGGTCAGCGGCTCCGGCTGCTGGCTCACCGACGCCGATGGACGGCGCTACCTGGACCTCGTCTGCTCGTGGGGGCCGCTGATCCTCGGCCACGCCCATCCCGAGGTCATCGCCGCGATCACCGCCGCGGCGGCGCGTGGCACCAGCTTCGGCACGCCGACGCCCGGCGAGGTCGAGCTGGCCGAGGAGATCGTCGCCCGCGCGCCGATCGACCAGGTGCGCCTGGTCAACTCGGGCACCGAGGCGACCATGAGCGCGCTGCGGCTGGCCCGTGGGTTCACCGGGCGGCCGAAGGTGGTCAAGTTCTCCGGGTGCTACCACGGGCACGTCGACGCGCTGCTGGTCGCGGCCGGGTCCGGGGTGGCGACGCTGGCCCTGCCGGACTCGCCCGGGGTCACCGGGGCGGCGGCCGGCGACACGCTCGTCCTGCCGTACAACGACGTGGCCTCCCTGGAAGCGGCCTTCGCGGCCCACGGGGACCAGATCGCGGCGGTCATCACCGAGGCGGCGGCCGGCAACATGGGCGTGGTGGCGCCCCGCGACGGGTTCAACGCCAAGATCGCCGAGCTCGCGCACGCCCACGGCGCGCTGCTGATCCTCGACGAGGTCATGACCGGCTTCCGGGTCAGCCGGTCGGGCTGGGCCGGGCTGGAGCCGGTCGACGCCGACCTCTACACGTTCGGCAAGGTCATGGGCGGCGGCATGCCGGCCGCGGCGTTCGGCGGGCGGGCCGAGATCATGGCGCGGCTGGCCCCGGCCGGCCCGGTCTACCAGGCGGGCACGCTGTCGGGCAATCCGCTGGCCTGCGCCGCGGGCCTGGCGACCTTGCGCCTGGCCACCCCGGAGGTCTACGCCAGGCTCGACGCCACCGCCGCCACGATCGGCAAGCTGTCCTCCGACGCGCTCTCCGCCGCCGGTGTACCGCACCTGCTCTCCACGGCCGGCAACATGTTCTCGATCTTCTTCACGGACCGGCCGGTGCACTCGTTCGCCGACGCGCAGACGCAGAACGTGGCCGCGTTCCGGGCCTTCTTCCACGCGATGCTGGACCGCGGCGTGTACCTGCCGCCGAGCGCCTACGAGTCGTGGTTCGTCTCCACGGCGATCGACGACGAGGCGCTGGCGGTGCTGGAGGCGGCCCTGCCCCACGCCGCCCGGGCCGCGGCCGCCGCCGGAGCGGGGAGCGTGGCGTGAAGACGATCGTCCACGTGCTGCGCCACGGCGAGGTCTACAACCCGGAAAAGGTGCTCTACGGCCGCCTGCCCGGCTACCGCCTGTCGGAGCTGGGCGTGCAGATGGCGAAGGCGGCCGCCGAGGCGATGGCCGGCCGGGACATCACGCACCTGGTCGCGAGCCCCCTGGAACGGGCCCAGCAGACCGCGGCGCCGTTCGCCGAGGAGCTCGGCCTGCCGATCGCGGTCGACGACCGGCTGATCGAGAGCGCCAACTTCTTCGAGGGCAAGCGGGTCGGCGTGGGCGACGGCGCGCTGCGCGACCCGCGCAACTGGTGGGTGCTGCGCGACCCGGTGACCCCGTCCTGGGGCGAGGCCTACAGCGCCATCGCGGCCCGCATGTTCGCCGCGCTGATGGCGGCGCGCGAGGCGGCCGAGGGTCACGAGGCGGTCTGCGTCTCGCACCAGCTGCCCATCTGGACGCTGCGCCGGCACGTGGAGAAGAAGCGGCTGTGGCACGACCCGCGGCGCCGCGAGTGCTCGCTGGCCAGCTTCACGAGCTTCCACTTCGAGGACACCAAGATCGTCGGCATCGCGTACTCCGAGCCGGCCGCCCACCTCGTCGCGATGTCCGCCTCGGCCCGCCAGGCCAAGGGGGCGTGACCATGCGCCGGGTGAAACTCGTGGCGGCCCTGCTCCTGGCGCTGACCCTGTTCACAACAACAGCCTGCACCAGCAGTGCGCCCAAGAACGCGCTCGGCAGCCGCAAGATCGCGGCGGCCGACCGGGTCGCCGCGCCCGCGATCAGCGGCGATCTCATGGACGGCTCCGGCAAGTTCGAGCTCGCCCAGCACAAGGGCCAGGTCGTGGTGGTCAACTTCTGGGCGTCGTACTGCGCGCCCTGCCGCACTGAGGCGCCGGAGCTGGAGAAGGTCCTGTCCGCCACCAAGGCGCAGGGCGTCACGTTCATCGGCGTGAACGTCCACGACCAGCGCGACCCGGCCAACGCCTACCTGGCGGACATCAAGCCGTCGTACGGCAGCATCTTCGACCCCTCGGCGGCGCTCGCCCTGGAGTTCGACGTGCCGCCCAACTCGATCCCGGCCACGCTGGTCATCGACAGGAGCGGCCGGATCGCGGCCGTGCTGCGCTCCGAGGTCGACCAGGCACTGCTCGAGCCGGTCGTGCGCGACCTGCTGGCCGAGCAGGCGTAGGGCGGGCCACATGGACGCCGGGAGCATCGCCGCGACCGGGCCGCTGCTGGCGGCCGTCGCGGTGGCCGTGCTGGCCGGACTGGCGAGCTTCCTGTCGCCGTGCATCCTGCCGCTCGTGCCCGGGTACCTCTCCTACGTCACCGGCCTGGCCGGCGCCGACCTCGACTCGGGGCAGCGCCGCGGCCGGGTGCTCGCCGGGGTCGGGCTGTTCATCGCCGGCTTCGCCGCGGTGTTCATCGGCCTGATCGTGCTGGCCACCCGGGCCGCGATGACGATGATGCTGCACCGCCGGCTGATCGAGGTGATCGCCGGGATCGCCGTGATCGTGCTGGGGCTGGCCTTCATGGGCGTGGTGCCCGGCCTGGAGCGGCAGTGGCGGATCCAGCGGCTGCCCGCCGCCGGGCTCGTCGGCGCGCCCGTCTTCGGCATGGTGTTCGCGCTGTCGTGGGCGCCCTGCACCGGCCCGACCCTCGGTGCGGTGATCGCGCTCGGCTCGACCAGCGGCTCCCAGGCCCGCGCGGTCACCCTCGCCATCGCGTACTCGCTGGGCATCGGCCTGCCGTTCATCGCGGTCGGCCTGGGCTTCCAGCGGCTCATCGGGGTCATCAAGTTCATCCGCCGCAACAGCCGCTGGGTGACCCGCATCGGCGGCGCGCTGCTCGTGCTGGTCGGGCTCGCCCTGGTCACCGGCTTCTGGAGTACCCTCATGATCGCCCTGCAGTCGAACATCGGGCCCGGATCGGTGCCGATCTGATGCGCTGGCTCTACCACACCGCCGTGGCAGTGGGCCGCCGCGCCTGGCGCCAGCTCACCAGCATGCGCACCGCCCTGGTGCTGCTGTTCCTGCTCGCCGTGGCCGCCATCCCCGGCTCGGTGCTGCCCCAGCGCAACGTCTCGCCGGAGAAGGTCCGCACCTACCTGGACACGCACCGGCAGTGGGGGCCGACACTCGACCGGCTCTTCTTCTTCGACGTCTACGGATCGCCCTGGTTCTCCGCGATCTACCTGCTGCTCTTCGTCTCGCTGGTCGGCTGCCTCGTGCCCCGGTTCCGCGGGCACATCGCGGCGCTGGTGAAGGTACCGCCAAAGGCTCCGAAGCATTTCGACCGGCTGCCGGCGCACGCCACCGTGTCCGCGTCCGCCGCGGCGGGCGACGCCGAGCGGATCCGCCAGGTGCTGCGCAAGCGGCGGTTCCGCACGGCCGTGCGCGAGGACGGCGACGTCGTCGAGATCTCCGCCGAGAAGGGCTACCTCAAGGAGACCGGCAACCTGGTCTTCCACTTCGCGCTGCTGTCGCTGCTCTTCGGTGTGGCGTTCGGCTCCTGGTTCGGCTGGCACGGCAACCGCCTGCTGGTGCAGGGCGACGACTTCGCCTTCTGCAACACGCTGCTGAACTACGACGAGCACGCCCTGGGCGCCCAGGTCGGCGAGAACGACCTGCCCCGCTTCTGCCTGCGGCTGGACAAGTTCAACGCGACGTACCTGGACAGCGGGCAGCCGGTCACTTATCAGGCCCGGGTAGGAGTCACCGAGCACGGAAAGTCCTCCGAACGACTCCTCGAGGTAAACAGCCCGCTGCGGCTGGACGGGGCCAACGTGTCGCTGCTCGGGCACGGCTACGCGCCGGTGCTCAAGTACACCGACAAGTACGGCAAGGTCTCGACCAACGTCGCCGCCTTCCTGCCGTCCGACACGCTGCTGACCAGCCAGGGCGTGGCCACGTTCCCGGACGTGAACATCAACCCGCAGACCAAGTCGCGCGACGACAAGGCGCAGATCGGGTTCTCCGGCATCTACCTGCCTACGGTCCCGTCCGACCCCTCGGTGAACTCATCGGCCTTCCCGGGCGAGCGCGATCCCAGGCTCATGCTGCAGGCGTACCGCGGGGTGCTCGGCTTCGACGCCGGCGCGCCGCTGTCCGTGTACACGCTGGACGACCGGCAGATCCAGGCCGGGCGGCTGACCAAGTTCGGCGAGCCGATGATGCTCAAGCCGGGCGGCACGGGCACGCTGCCGGACGGCACCACCGTCCAGTTCGTCGGCACCCAGCAGTGGGTCAGCCTGTCCATCCGCCACGACCCGGGCCAGCCGATCGTGCTCGGCGGGGCGGTCGCGCTGCTGGCCGGCCTGCTCGGCTCGCTCACCGGCAAGCGCCGCCGGGTCTTCTTCCGCGTCGGGCCCGGCGGCATCACCGCCGGCGGTCTGCCGCGCAGCGACTACCCCGGCTTCGCCGACGAGTTCGACGAGATCGTCCGCGCGGCCGCCCCTGCCGCGAGCGTGCCGGAGCAAGTGGCGCAGACTGACACGGTCGAGGAGGTTGTGTGATGGGCGGGATTTCGAACCATCTGTTGGTCGTCACGATCTTCAGCTATGTGCTGGCGATGATGGCGTATGCGATCGAGTACGCCTTCGGCGGCCGCAGTCTGGTCGCCCGCGCGGCCGTCCGCGTCCCGGTCGCCGCCATGGCCGGTGGCGGGACTCTCGCCGGAATTCCGGAGATGCCCGAATCGTCGGACCAGCCCGAGGGCGTGGGTGCCCGCCGGGCCGGCATCACCGCCGTCGTCCTGACGGTCCTCGGCTATGCGGCTCACATCGGCGCGCTGGTCACCCGCGGCATCGCGGCCGACCGGGCCCCGTGGGGCAACATGTACGAGTTCGTCATCACCGCCACCCTGGTCGGCATGACGGCCTGGCTCGTCGTGCTGACCCGCTGGACCGGCCTGCGCCACCTCGGCCTCTTCGTCGCGCTGGTCGCCGCCGTCCTGCTCTCCATCGCCGGCATGACCCTCTACGTGCCGGTCGGCCCGCTGGTCCCGGCCCTGCACTCGTACTGGCTGGTCATCCACGTCGGCGCCGCCTCGACCGCGTCGGGCGTCTTCCTGGTCGGCTTCGTCGCCGCCGCGATGCACCTGATCCGCTCGGGCTACGACGCCGGCAAGACCCGCTTCCCGTACTCCCTCGGCGAGCGCCTCCCGCAGGCCGCCACCCTCGAGCGGGTCACCTTCCGCGTACACGCCTTCGGGTTCCCGATCTGGACCTTCGGCGTCATCGCCGGCGCCATCTGGGCCGAGGCAGCCTGGGGCCGGTACTGGAACTGGGACCCGAAGGAGGTCTGGTCCTTCATCGCCTGGGTCGTCTACGCCGGCTACCTGCACGCCCGCTCGACCCCGAGCGTGAACCGCCGCGTGACCTCCTGGATCGCGGTGGTCGGCTGGGTCACCATGATGGTCAACCTCTTCGGCGTCAACCTGGTCGCCAACGGCCTGCACTCCTACGCCGGCGTCTGATCGGCGAGGCGGCGCCGGGTCCGCGGGGTGGTAGGCGCCGCCCGGGGCGGGAGAAGGCGCACCACCCGGCGGCGGGCGAGCAGGGCCGCGTGCACCGCGGCGCGCACGAGCCGGGGCGCCGGGCGCAGGCCGACGGCGGCTCGGGTGCCCGGGGCCAGCAGGGCCGCCACGACCGGGCGGACCAGCGGGCGTAGCCACGGCCGGACCCGGGCCCTCGCCATCGCCAGCGTGCGTTCGCTGCATTGCCGCCCGGCCTCGGTGAAGGAGAAGCCGGCCTCGGCCCGCTCCAGCTCGCGGGCCAGCTCGTCCGGGGAGCGGGGCAGGGCGCGCACGCCCATCCGCCGGCCGAGCTCCGCGTAGAACACGGCCAGCGCGGTGCGCTCGCCCGGGGTGAGCGGCCGCCAGCCGAAGCGGTCCAGCCAGCGGGTCAGCGTCACGGCCAGGGCGGCCAGGGCGAAGGCGTTGTGCTCGGCGGTCACCGGGGTGCCGCGGTGGCTGCGGTTGACCCACCGCAGGATCGCCCGGCCGCGCGGGGAGTCCAGGCCGTGCTCGACGAGGTCGCCGAAGGTCAGCGACGTGATCTCGGCCCGCTCCAGCAGCGCGTCGGTGTGGCCCACCGCGGCGGCGACGGGCGGGTTGGCGTACAGGTGCCAGATCATCAGGCGTCCGGCCATGCGCACGTCCCACGGGAACTCGTGGAACATGAGCAGGCGGACGATCTCGGCGTGGTCGCGCACCGGGTCGAGGCCGGCGACGCGGTCTCGTAGGTCGAAGCGGCGCACGCCGCCAAGATAGCTACGGGCCGCTACTTCGACTTCGTGATCGCGGTCGCGGTGACGGTGCCGTCGGCGTTCTGGCCCTGCACGGTGACGGTGGAGCCGGCGGTCAGGTCCTTCAGCGCGCCCGGGGCCGAGACCGTGGTCTTGTCGCTGGTCTTGACGATGTACGTCGTGCCGTCGGCCGACTCGACGTAGACCGTGGTGCCGTCGACCAGCTTGACCGTGCCGGTGATGCCGCCGCGCCCGCCGGTGCCCGTGCCGCCCTGGCCGGTGCCGCCCTGGCCCGTGCCGCCGGCCGCGCCCGGGAAGCCCTGGCCGCCCCCGCGGCCGGCGAAGGCGCTGGCCAGCGCGGCCGGGTTGACGCCGCCCGGGCCCGAGGCCGCCGGGGCGGTGCCGTAGTTCTTCTGCACCTGGGCGCCCCCGACGAAGCCGACGACCAGCAGGGCGAGGCCGGCCAGGACGTAGGTCGCCCGGTTGGCCAGCCGCCGGGGCGCGGACTTGGCGATCCGCTCGTTGAGGTCGTCGTCCAGCGGCGGCTCCGCGAGCAGGTCCGGCTCGTCGTCGAGCTCGATCGGCTCACGCACGACCTCCACCGTCGGCAGGTCGGCGAGCGCGTGGCCGTACGCCTGGGCCTCCACGGTGGCGTCGTCCAGCGTGGGGTCCACCGGGGAGTACGAGCGGCTGTACGGCGAGCCGGACGGCTCGGCGTCCGGACGGCGGAAGGGCGAAGCGGCGTGGGTCACGGGACACTCCTCGTCGACTGCCGTGCGGGTGGGACCGGGTTGCGGCGCCCGCGGGGGGTCGGGCGGCGCAACCAGGACCCGCCCGCGCGGAGGCTGGGATCACTCATAGCGAAGGGCCTCGATGGGCCTGAGGCCGGCCGCGCGGCTGGCCGGGTAGCTGCCGAAGAACAGGCCGATCGCGACCGAGAAGCCCAGCGCGAGGGCGACCGAGCTGGGCACGATGACCGGCTTGATGCTGACGATCGTGAACTGGCTGCCGATGACCGCGGCGGCCACGCCGAGCAGCCCGCCGATGAGCGACAGCACCGTCGCCTCGACCAGGAACTGGGTGAGGATCGTGCGCTTGGGCGCGCCAAGGGCCTTGCGGATGCCGATCTCGCGGGTCCGCTCGGTGACGGTCACCATCATGATGTTGGTGATGCCAATCCCGCCGACCAGGAGGCTGATGCCGGCCACGGCCCCGAGCAGGAGCGTGAACGTCTGCGCGGTGTTGGCCCGCGTTTCCAGCAGCTGCGACTGGTTGAGGATTCGGTACGCCGAGGTCGTCGACGATCCGCTGATGTTGAGCTTCTCGTTGAGGATCGCGGTGATCTCGGACTGCGCGTCGCTGACCGCGTCGGGCGAGGTGGCCTGCACGAGGAGCTGGTTGAGCGAGCCGTACCCGGTCAGCGACTCCTGCACCGCGCTCACCGGCGCCATGGCGACGTCGTTGGGGTCGTTGAACCCGCTGCCGCCCTTCTCGGCGAGCACGCCGACGACGGTGAAGAGCTTGCCGGAGACGGTGATCTGCTTGGACAGCGGGTCGACGTTGCCGAAGAGTTCCTCGGCGACGGTCGAGCCGATGACCACGACCTTGCGCGAGTCCTTGACGTCGTCGTCGGTGAACAGCGCGCCCTTGGAGATCTTGAAGTTGGAGGCGCCGACGTAGCCGGGGTAGGTGCCGACGAACTGCGCGATGGTGTGGTCGGTGCCCTCGTAGGTGGCCGACTGCGAGCCGGTCACCACCGGCGAGACGCTCTTGACGTGCGGCGCGTCGTCCTTGTTCTCCAGCGCCGGCACGAGGTCCATGTTCAGCGCGGTGTTCTGGGTGGAGGCGGCCCCGCGGGCCCCGCCGCCGGCGCCGGCGGTCACCGTCAGCGTGTTGGTGCCGAGCGACTCGATCTGCTTCTGCACCGCCTGCGCGGAGCCGTTGCCGACCGCGACGAGCAGGATGACGGCCGCGACGCCGATGAGGATGCCCAGCACGGTGAGGCTGGAGCGCAGCTTGTTGGCGGTGATCGCGCGCAGCGCGAAGCGGATGGTCTCGAAGATGTTCACTTCAGCCGCTCATCCTGGACGATGCGTCCGTCGACCAGCCGGATCAGTCGCTTCGCGCGCTCCGCGACGTCCGGCTCGTGGGTGATCAGCACGATGGTCCGGCCCGAGCGGCTGAGCCGGTCGAAGACGGCCAGCACGTCGTTGGTGGACTGGGTGTCGAGGTTGCCGGTGGGCTCGTCGGCGAGCAGCAGGGCCGGCGCGGTGACCAGCGCGCGGGCGACCGCGACCCGCTGCTGCTGGCCGCCGGACAGCTGGTTGGGCTCGTGGTCCTCGCGCTCGGCCAGGCCCACCATGTTGAGCGCGGCCCGGGCCCGGCGGCGCCGCTCGGCCGCCTTGACCCCCGCGTAGGCCAGCGGCAGCTCGACGTTGGCCAGCGCCGTGGTGCGGGCGATGAGGTTGAACGCCTGGAAGACGAACCCGATCCGCCGGTTGCGCACGAGGGCAAGCTGGCGGTCGTTGAGCCGGCTGACGTCGACGCCGTCCAGGAGGTACCTCCCGGAGCTCGGGATGTCCAGGCAGCCCACGATGTTCATGAGGGTCGACTTGCCCGAGCCGGACGAGCCCATGATCGCGACGTAGTCGCCGCGCTCGACGGTGAGCGTCACGCCCCGCAGCGCGTGGACCTCGGTCTCGCCCTGCCCGTAGATCTTCTTGACGTTCTGGATGTCGAGCACCGGGTGCACGCCCGGCACCGCCCCCGTGGCCGCCTCGGCCGTCATCTGCACGCTCATGTCAGTTGCCGCCCCGCCCGGTGAAGCCGCCGCCGCCCCCGGTGAAGCCGCCGCCCCCGCCTGGGAAGCCGGCGCCGCCGCCCGGGAACTGTTGCTGGTTGTTCGTGCCGCTGGTGGAGTTGGTCGTCGTCGTGGTGATCACGACCGTCTCGCCGGCCTGCAGCCCGGACTTGACCTCGACGAAGCCGCCGCCGGTGATGCCGACCTCGACCTGCCGCTCCTCGTTCTGGCCGTTGACCTGCACCGTGACGGTGCGCTGGCCGCCGGCCGTGCGCAGCGCGGTGCTCGGGATACGCAGGACGTCCTGCGCCTCGGCGACGGTGACCACGGCGGTCGTGCTCTGCCCCAGCCGTACGCCCTCGGGAAGCGAGTCCAGCGTGATCACCGCGGCGTAGGAGTTCACGTTGTTGCTGGTCGTGGCCGTCGGCGAGATCGTGCTGACCTTGCCGGTGGCCCGCGTGCCGCTCAGCGCGCTCCACGTGATGTTGGCCGTCTGGCCGGCCTTGAGCTTGGTCGCGTCGGCCTCGGCAAAGCTCGCGTTGATCTGCAGCTTCGACAGGTCGGCGAGCTGGACGAAGCCGCTGCCGGAGCTCGAGCTGGAGCTGGAGGCGCCGGTCGCGCTGCTCCCGCCGCCACCGCTGGAGGAGGAGCCGGACGAGGAGGAGCCCACCGCGCCGTTGACCGCGGTGACCGTACCCGCGATCGGGGCGGTCAGCACCGTGCCGTTCACGGTCGCGGTGGCCGAGGTGACGTTGCTCTGTGCCGTGGCGACCTGCGCCTCGGCCGAGGCGATGGTGGCGTCGTCGGCGTTGTTGTTCTCGTCCCGGGTCAGCGCCGCCTTCGCGGCGGTGAGGTTGGCCTTCGCGGTGTCCAGCGAGGCCTGCGCGGCGGTCGGGTCGACCTTGGCCAGCACCTGGCCCTTGGTGACGACGTCGCCGACCTTCACGTCGAGCTCGATCACGGTGCCCGAGGTGGTGAAGTTGGCGTTCGCGGTCGAGGCGCTCGCCACCGAGCCCGACGCCGAGACGGTCTGGGAGACCGTGCCCTGGGCGACCTGCACCGTGCGGGTGCGCGTGGTGGTCGTCCCGGCCTCGGCGCTCGCGGCCGGCCCGCTGATGATCTGGTACGCCCAGAAGGCCCCCCCGGCCGCGGCCAGCACGAGCGCGGAGTTCACGAGGGTCACGGAGTTGAGCCGGGGCCGGCCCAGCGACGGCAGCGACAAACGCATGAAGGGAATCGTGGAGGGCGTCGCTCGGAGCGACCCTCAGCGAACCTCGGAGTTCCCTCGGAATCCGGTTGCCCACATTTCATCGGTTTCATCCGGGATCTCGCCGAGGTCGATGTCGGCCTCGTCGTCGGCCTCCCCGAAGTCGGGCATCTCCAGCGCGGGCAGCAGCACGCGGAACGTCGCGCCCTGGCCGGGGGCCGTCCACAGCTCGACCCTGCCCCCGTGGGCCTGCACGATCGAGGCGACGATGGACAGGCCCAGGCCCGCGCCGCCGGTCTTGCGGGAGCGGGAGCCCTCGGCCCGGAAGAGCCGCTCGAAGACCCGCGCCGCGTCCTCCGGCTGCATGCCGGCCCCGGTGTCGCTCACCTCGATGGCGCCCAGCGGGACGCCCTCGGGCAGCGCCGCGCCGACGGTGGCGATCGGCAGCATCTTCGGCGGGCCGGCCCGGCCGACCCGGACCACGACCTGGGTGTCCTCCGACGTGTGCTGCAGCGCGTTGCTCACCAGGTTGGCCACCACCTGGCGCAGCCGGGCCTCGTCGCCCTCGACGGTGACCGGCTCGAAGGTGGACGACCGCTCGTCCAGCGCGGCCAGCTGCACGAACCGGGTCGGCACCCGCACGTGCGCGTCGCGCACCGCGTCGGCGGCCACGGCCAGCAGGTCGACCGGGCCCTGCTGCAGCGGGCGCTCCTCGTCGAGGCGGGCCAGGGTGAGCAGGTCGTTGACGAGCAGGCGCATGCGGCTGACCTCGGCGTCGATGCACTCCATCGCCTCGTCGAGGGCCGGACCGGGCGGGGCCATTCCCCTGCGGTACAACTCGGCAAAGCCCTGGACGCTCGTGAGCGGGGTCCGCAGCTCGTGGGCGGCGTCGGCGAGGAACTGCCGCAGCCGGCGCTGCGAGGCGGCGCTCTCGTCGACCGCCCCCTCGATGCGGGTCATCATCGTGTTGAGCGCGATGCCGAGGCGCCCCGACTCGGTGTGCGGGTCGGCGTCGTCGATCCGCCGGGAGAGGTTGCCGCCGGCGATGTCGGCCGCGGCCTCCTCCATGCGCGTCAGCGGGGCCAGCCCGACCCGCACCAGCGTCGCGGTCGCGATGCCGACCAGGATGAGCAGGGCCAGGCTGACGCCGGAGCTGTACTGGATCATCTGGTCGCGGGTGGCGTTGACGTCGGCGAGGGAGATCACGCGCACCACGTAGCGCTGGTTGTTCTGGTAGCTGACGGAGAAGATCCGCACCCGCCACTCGTCCTTCGGGCCCTTGACGGTGAAGGGCTCGCCGTCGGCCGCGTGCTGCTTGACGTCGCCGAGCAGCTTCGGGTCGACCACCGGCGGGTAGTCGGAGACCACGGTGCCGGCGGCGTCGAGGACGTACACGTCGTGCTGGGGTCCGGGGTTGAACTCGCCCTCGCGCGGCCGCTGCTGGAACGCGGACGCGCTCGACGAGGGGGGCCGCGGGCCGCCGCGCAGCTGCTCGTTGACGCGGTCGCTGAGGTACGAGTCGAGCAGCAGCACCCCGATGAGGTTCGCGGCGACGAGGGCCACCCCGGCGATCGACACGACGGAGACGACGATCCGCGTGCGGACCGTCCAGTGTCTCCAGGGCCGCGGTCTCACCCCTCGGTTCTCGGCAATCGCAACGCGTAGCCGACCCCGCGCACCGTGTGGATGAGCGGCGGGTCCCACTTGTCGATCTTGCGGCGCAGGTAGTAGACGTAGGACTCGACGATCCGCCCGTCCCCGCCGAAGTCGTAGTTCCACACCCGGTCGAGGATCTGCGCCTTGCTCACCACCCGGCCGGCGTTGGTCAGCAGGTAGCGCAGCAGGTTGAACTCGGTCGGCGAGAGGTCCACCCGGACGCCGCCCCGGCGCACCTCGTGGGCGTCCTCGTCCATCTCCAGGTCGGCGTAGCGCAGCACGCCGCCGTCGACCAGTTGCTGCTGCTCGCCCAGGCTGCGGCGCAGGATCGCGCGAATCCGCAGCACGACCTCCTCGAGGCTGAACGGCTTGGCCACGTAGTCGTCGGCCCCGACGGTCAGCCCGGAGATGCGGTCCTCCACCGAGTCCCGCGCGGTGAGGAACAGCACCGGCACCGGCCGGCCGCTCGTGCGCAGCCGCTGGGCCACCTCGAAGCCGTCCAGGTCGGGCATCATCACGTCGAGCACGACGAGGTCCGGGCCGTACTCCGCGGCGGCGGCCAGCGCCTCCCGGCCGCCCGTGGCCACCCGCACCTCGAAGCCGGTCAGCCGCAGCGTGGCCGACAGCAGCGCGCGGATGCTCGCCTCGTCGTCGACGACGAGGACCTTGGGCTGGCGTTCGGTCGCCTGCGAGGCGGTTACGGGCATCGGCTCCATCGTCACTGACCCGCCGTCACGATCTCGTCGCCTTCGGCAAGTCCGCTCTTGATCTCGGTGTTGACGTCGCCGCGCAGGCCGATCTCGACCGTCCGCTGCTCGTCCTTGCCGTTGAGCCGGACCGTCACCGTGCCGTCGTGCACGGCGGTGGAGGGCACCGACAGGACGCTGTCCACGGACGCGGTGACTACCGCGACAGTAGCGCTCTGGCCGTACAAGAGGGTATCGGGAACCTTGTCGAAGGAGATCAGGGCGGCGTAGCGCACCAGGCGGTTCGACACCGTGCCGGCCGGATCGATCTGCATGACCTTGCCGTCGTACTTCGTGCTGGCGCTGTCCGACATCGTGATCTTCGTGGCCTGGCCGACCTTGAGGTGGGCCACCTCGGCCTCGGTGAACTGCGCCTTGACCACCACGTCGCCGGTGCCGGCCAGCGTGATGACGCCGGAGCCGGCCTGGCTGCCGACCGTGCCCGTGACCGCGAGGATCTTGCCGCCGACCGGCGCCGTGATGACCGTCCCGGCCAGCTTGCTCTGGGCCTGGGTGAGGCTGAGCTTGGCGTTGTTGAGCCGCTGCTGGGCGTTCATCAGGTTGTCGCTGGTCTGCTGGATCTGGTTGGCCCGGTTCTGGGTGCCGCTCTGCCCACCCTGGGTGCCCTGGCCGCCCTGGGTGCCACCGCCGGTCGTGCCACCGCCGGTCGTGCCACCGCCCGTCGTGCCACCGCCCGTCGTGCCACCGCCCGTCGTGCCACCGCCCGTCGTGCCGCCGCTGGTCGATCCCCCGCCGGTCGTGCCACCCGTCGTGCCACCGGTCGTGCCGCCGGTCGTCGCGGCGTGCGTGGTGGCGGTCGTCGGGGTCGGGTTCGCGGTCGGGGTGGCCAGCGCCGCGTCGTGGGCGTCCTCGGCCTTGCTCAGCGCGTCCTGGGCGTTGGAGACGTTCTCGGAGGCCTGGTCGACCGAGTCCTGCGCGGACGACGCGTCGATCTTGGCCAGCACCGCCCCCGGCTGGACCATGTCGCCGGGCTTGACGTCGAGCTCGGTGAGCGTGCCCGAGGTGCTGAACCCGAGGCTACGGCTCGCCTGCGCCTGTATCGTGCCGGAGGCGGACACCGTGGTGCTCACCTCGCCGCGGGCCACCTTCACGGTGGAGACCTTCACCGGAGCCGGCTTGTTGTCGCCGGTCAGCACGACCGCGGTCACGGCCGCGGCCGCGACGAGCACGGCGGCGCCTCCCGCCAGCCACCAGACCTTCATGGTCAGTAGTTCAGCCGCTTCTCCTCCCGGCTACCTAGGCCGGACCTCAAAGTTCCCTGAGAGCCGGGGTGCCCGGCAAATCTCCGCATACCGTGGCGAAGCCCCCGCGCGGTTGTGACGCAATTTTGAGGTTCGGTCGACCAAGCGTCGAGGTTCGCGCCGTTCCATCACACGAGTGATGAACAAGCGGATCGGCGGCGCCGCGCTCGCGCTCGCCGCGGTGGCCTTCTTCGCCGCCGCCTGCGGCTCCTCCGACGACAAGGCCCCGGCCGCCGCGGCCGCATCCGGCGGCACCGACTACGCGTCGTGCCTGCGCAACAACGGCGTCGACCTGCCGCAGTTCAACGCGTCGAACCGCCCGACCGCGCGCCCCTCCGGCTTCGCCCGCCCGTCGGGCGAGCCGCGCCCGTCCGGCGATCCCCGCCCCTCGGGCAGCGGCGGCTTCCGCGGCGGCGGCCCGGGCGGCGGTGGCTTCTTCGGCTCGGTGGCCCCGAGCGGCGTCGACCAGCAGACCTGGGAGAAGGCGCAGAAGGCGTGCGAGTCGCTGCGCCCGACCGGCTTCCCCGGCGGCGGGAACGGCAACGGCGGTGGCGGCGGACGCGACGCGGCGTACCGCAACTGCCTGACCGAGCACGGCCTCACGATCACCGGCCCGATCGACCAGCTGGACACCAAGGACGCGAAGGTGGCGGCGGCGGAACAGGCCTGCGCCCCGCTGAAGCCGAGCCCGCGCCCGTCGGCCAGCTGACGAATCTCTTCTGAACTCCGGGGGCCCGGCCTCTCCACGGGCCCCCGGGCACGGCTCCCGCCCGGGCGGACGCCGGATCCGCCGGTCGAGTCCGGCGGGTCACTGCGCCCGGCGCCCGCCCGGGCGGGCCATCCGGCACCGCCGCGGCGCCGACCGCGTGGCAGGCTTCATTCCTGGGTGCGTCGGCGTCGCACCCCCTGTGCGCCGATCTTGCGGTCGCAACCCGGCACATCCGGACATTGTGGGAGTGTTCGGACGCCGCGGCCGCGAGATCGGCGCCAGAATCGCGTGTCGCTGCGCGGGGCGGGTCGTTGCCCACGGTATGGAAGCGCTGGACACCTTCTCCCGGACGTTCCTGCCGGCCACGGCGCTGGCGAAGCTGTCGCGCGGGACGATCGCGCGCCACGTCGGGGTGCTGCGCCGCTGCGCCGGGGACCGCGGCGCGGTCGCCGTGCTCGCGCGGTGCGGGCGGCGCAGCGTGCTGATGCTGACCCGCAGCCGGCTGGTGGTGACCACCGAGACCGGGCTGCTGCGCCGCGTGGGCCTGCACCTCAACGCCGAACTGCACCAGGTCGCCGACGTCACCTGGACGCCCGAGCCCGACCGCGCCGGCATCCAGCTCGGGCTGACCGCGATCGACGGGGTACGGGAGAACTTCTGGGTGCGCCTCGGCAGTACCGCCGAGATGTGGCGCCTCGACGAGGCCCTCAAGCAGGCGTTCCGCACTCCGTGGGGGGTCATCGAGCCGGCCCGCCCCATCGCCCGGCCGGCCCCGGTCGCCGCGCTTGCCGAGCTGCGCCTCGCCTGAGCCTCGAGTCGCCGGACCTGCCGGCGCACCGTGATCGGCCCATCCTCACGCGGGCGCTGGCTGCCGCGGCGGGTGGGCCGATCACCATCTGGATTTCCGCTATGTGCGATTCCCAAACATCCTCCGAACACCGGCATCGCTCCCGGACGGCGAGAATGGGACGGTGGTGGATCAGGGCAAAGGGCTGGTGCTCGTCGTCGAGGACGAGAAGCCGATCGCCGACCTGCTGCGCATGTACCTCGCCCGCGACGGCTTCGGCGTGCACGTCGAGCACGACGGCGCCGCCGGGCTCGCCGCCGCCCGCAAGCTGCGGCCCGTCGCCTGCGTGCTCGACATCGCGCTGCCCGGGATCGACGGCACCGAGATCTGCCGGCGGCTGCGCGAGGCCGGCGACTGGACGCCGGTGCTGTTCCTGACCGCCCGCGACGACGAGGTCGACCGGATCCTCGGGCTCGAGATGGGCGGCGACGACTACGTCACCAAGCCCTTCAGCCCGCGCGAGCTGGTCTCCCGGGTCAAGGCGGTGCTGCGGCGCACCCAGGGCCCGCCCGACGTCGACCAGGTGCGCACGGTCGGGCCGATCACGCTGGACCCCGCGCGGCGCGAGTGCCGGGTCGCCGGCAGCCCGGTCAGCCTGACCTCGACCGAGTTCTCCCTGCTGGCCCACCTCATGGGGCGGCCCGGCCGGGTGTTCACGCGGGAGGAGCTGCTGGGTTCGGTCTGGGGGTACGCCGCGCACAGCGGCACCCGCACCGTCGACGTGCACGTCGCCCAGGTGCGCGGCAAGCTCGGCGACGCCGCCGCGGTGATCCGGACCGTGCGCGGCGTCGGGTACACCGCCGATGCTTAGGTCCCTCGCCGCCCGCACCGCGCTCGTCACCTGCGTCGTGGCGATCGTGGCGGTCGTCGTCACCGCCGCGGTCGGCGCGCCGCTCACCCTGACCCGCGACAACAAGGCCGCCCAGCAGCGGCTGGAGGACGACGCCACGCTGCTGACCGAGCTGCTGCGGCCGAAGCTCAACACGACCCGCAACCCGGCCGACGAGGAGGTCGTCGCCAAGCGCCTCGCGGCCCGCAACATCGACGTGTACCTCATCCGGGCCGGCCAGCCCGACCGCCCCGGGCTGCCGCCCCTGGTCGTGAAGACCATCGCCGGCGGGCAGAACGTCAAGGCGAGCCGCCGCATGGTCGCCGGCGACGTGCGGATGCTCGTCGGGCGGGCGATCGGCAAGGACGGCAACGGGTTCGTGGTGACCGAGCCGCCCCCGAGCGGTACCTTCGCGCGCTTCTTCGGCCAGCTCTGGGTGGCGCTGCTCGCCGGCCTGGCCGCCGGGCTGATCGCCGGGCCGCTGCTGGCGCGGCGCATCTCCCGGCCGATCCGCGACGTCGCCGCGGCGGCCAAGCGGCTCGGCGCCGGGGACCGGAGCATCACGCTGTCGCCGGACGGGCCGGCGGAGGTCGCCGAGCTCGCGCACGCGGTCAACGGGCTCACCGCGGCGCTGGCCACCAGCGAGGGGCGGGAGCGGGAGTTCCTGCTGTCGGTCTCGCACGAGCTGCGCACCCCGCTGACCACGATCCGCGGCTACGCCGAGGCCCTCGCCGACGGGGTGGTCGGCGAGGAGGGCGCGCAGCGGGCCGGCCAGACGGTGCTCGACGAGGCCGGACGGCTCGACCGGCTCATCGCCGACCTGCTGGTGCTGGCCCGGCTGGAGGCGGCCGACCTGCCGATCGAGATGCTCGACGTGGACCTGACGCAGCTGCTGGCCAAGACCGCGGAGGCGTGGGGCGGGCGGGTGGCCGCGGCCGGGCTGGTGCTGCGCACCGAGCTGCCACCCTTCGCCGTGCCCGTGGTCACCGACCCGGGCCGGATCCGCCAGATCATCGACGGGCTGCTGGAGAACGCGCTGCGAGTCGTGCCGTCCGGCGCGCCGCTGGTCCTGGCGCTGCACGTGAACGCGCCGGAGGCCCGTCTCGAGGTGCGCGACGGCGGGCCCGGCTTCACCGACGAGGACCTCGCCGTGGCCTTCGAGCGGGGCGCGTTGTCGCGGCGCTACCAGGGCGTGCGCAAGGTCGGCAGCGGCCTCGGGCTGGCGCTGGCGGCCCGGCTGTCGCGCCGGCTGGGCGCGCGCATCGAGGCGGGCCACGCCCCCGAGGGCGGGGCGCGATTCACGGTGACCTTCCCGCTGCGGACCGTGTCATGATGCTTGTCTATGCATACCTGGTGGGTCGTCCTCGGGCTGGCCGGCGCCGGCGCGGCGCTGGGCATCCTGCTGATGCAGGTGCTCTTCTGGCGACGGCTGCGCCGGGTCGATGAGGACCCTGTCGGCATCCTCACCACGGGCGTGGCGCTGCGCTGGGTCGCGCTGCCGCTGGCGGTCCTGCACATCGCGCTGTTCCTGCTGCTGACGCGGCTCGACCAGCCCGGCTGGTGGATCGGCGGCGTGGTCACCGTGCTGTCCGTCCCGGTGCGCCGCATGCTCAACCTCAAGGCCATCTCGGTGATCGTGCGCCGGATCGGCTACCAGCGCGGCCCGGTCGTCGACCGCGACGGCGTCCGCGTCGACGAGCAGCCCTACTGGCGCCTCGTGCTCAGTTGGTACCGCCACGAGTACACCGGTCGCGGCGTCGGCGACGTGCTGGCCATCAAGCTGCTGAGCCTGCTGGTCCACCTGCTCTTCTGGCCGGTCGTGGCGCTGGGCGCCCAGGCCTCGCACGTGCTCATGTGCCAGGACCCGGCCGACGCCCTGGGCCACTCGACCGACGGCCACGAGCGCCCCGGCGACGGCTTCCGCGCGCTGGGCGCCCCATTTGTCAAGTTTGCGGTGCGGGATCCGAGGTAGTCGGCGGTTTGGCCCGATTGGCGAGGAGGTACCCCTATGAGACGCTCGCGAATAGGCTTGATCTGCAGTACGGCGGCCCTCGTGGTCGCCGGTGGCCTACCCCCGTTGGCCGCGAATGCCCAGCCCAGCCCCCAACCCAACGCACCGGCTCCCGGGATGACCGCGTCCCCGGGCCAGGGTCAGGGGCATGACATGCTCTCGGGCGTGCTGCACGGCGAGGGGCTCGTGCAGACGACCAAGGGCCCCATCCGGGTCGCGCTGCAGCGGGGCGCGGCGACCAAGCTGACGCCGACGTCGCTGACCGTACAGTCGTCCGACGGCTACAGTCGGTCGTGGACCCTGGACAACAACGTGCGGGTCTACGACCAGCGGCACACCCTGCAGCCCAACGCCCTGAAGGCGGGGGCCCAGGTGACCGTTGCGGGCACCGCTCCGGCCACGAACGCGTCGCCCGGCACGGCCAACGGCACGTTCACGGCCAAGTGGGTCGTGGTCCAGTCGTCCGCGACCCCGATGAACCAGCCTTCCTGACGAAACGCGATAAGTCCGGCACCTCTTGAGCCGGACTTATCGGACATCATTCGTGTTCCACGTGGAACGGCTCTTCAGGCGCGCAACTCGGCGATGCAGCACTTCACGCTGCCGCCGCCCTTCTTGAGCTCCATGAGCTCGACGGGCACCGGCACGTACCCGGCCTCCCGCAGCCGGGCCGCCAGCCCGGTCGCCTCCGAGCTGAGCACCACGTTGCGCCCGTCGGACACCAGGTTGAGCCCGAACGCGAGCGCGTCCTCCTCCGTCGCCAGGATCGCCGCCGGGAAGAGCTGCCGCAGCACCTGCTGGGAGGCCTCCGAGAACGCACCTGGGTAGTACACGACGTTGTCGTCGCTGATCGGCTGCAGCGCCACGTCGAGGTGGTACATGCGCGCGTCGACGAGCCGCAGCGACACCACCGGCCGGCCCAGCGCCTCCTGCGCCTCGGCGTGCGCCGCCGTCTCGGTCCGGAAGCCGTGCCCGGCCAGGATCAGGCCGCCGTGGGCCTCGGGCAGGTAGGTGAAGTCGCCCTCGCCCTCGTTGGTCTGCGACGGCAGGACGTACCGCCACCCGAGATTGTCGTAGAACCGCCGGTGCGCCGCGGCCTCGGCCGAGCGCTGCGGGTACTTGAACCGCGCGCCGTAGACGACGCCGTCCACCGAGAACGCGCCGTTGGCCGCGTAGACCATGTCGGGCAGCCCGATCTCCGGCGGGAGCACGTGGACCTCGTGACCGAGGCGGACCAGCGTCTCGCGCAGGCCCTCCCACTGCTTCACCGCCAGCTCGGTGTCCACCGGGGCGCTGGTGTCCATCCAGGGATTGATCGCGTACTCCACCACGAAATGCTCGGGCGGCGACATGAGGTACGACCGGGTCACGAGATCAAACGGTAGAGAGCGTGTGGTACACAAAACAGCGAGAAAGCTTGCTTTCCGGGAGGGAATCGTTGCGGCTCGACCCGATCGACCAGCGAATCATTGCGTTGCTGCAGGAGGACGCCCGTTCGTCGTACGCGGACATCGGCGAGCGGGTGGCACTGTCGGCCCCGGCGGTCAAGCGACGCGTGGACCGGCTTCGATCCAGCGGGGTCATCCGCGGCTACACGGCCCTCATCGACCCGGGCGCGGTCGGCTGGACCACAGAGGCGTTCGTCGAACTGTTCTGCACGGGCCGCACCTCGCCGCAGCAGATCCGGGCCGCGGCCAAGCGCCACCCGGCCGTCGTCGGCGCGTACACGATCTCCGGCGAGGCCGACGCCCTCGTGCACCTGCGCGCGATGGACATGGCCGGCCTGGAGGAGGCCCTGGAGCGGCTGCGGGCCGAGCCCTTCGTCACCTCGACGCGCAGCATGATCGTACTGTCGCGGCTGGTGGAGACGCTCGCGCCGAAGATCATGGAAGATTCGGGAACCACTCCGGCGCCGCCGTCGTCCCAATGACATGCGCCGAGCCGCCGTCACCCTGAGTGCCGCCTGCCTGTTCCTTTCCGCCTGTACGGCGCAGAAGCCGCACCACACCGAGCCGTCCCCGTCGGACTTGCCGGCCCCGGCGCTGCGCCTGGCCGCGTACGACTCGTGCGACGACCTGCTCACCGGCCTGCGCAAGGCCACGCAGGAGGCGGTCACCCCGTGGGGCCTGGACAACCTGCCCGGCGGCATCCGCACCCTCAACAGCGGCGCCACCGCCAGGGGAGGCGGCCCCGAGGTCGAGGCGGCCGGGGCCGCCGCGCAGGAGTCGACGCAGACGCAGTACAGCGGGACGAACACCCACGAGGCCGGCGTCGACGAGCCCGACCAGGTCAAGACCGACGGCAAGCGGATCGTGGCGCTCTCCCCGGCCGGCGCGCTCACCGTGGTCGACGCCGCGTCGCGCAAGGTGACCGGCGCGCTGGTCGTCGCCGACACCGGCCGGCGCGGGATCTCGGCCACCGAGCTGCTGCTGTCCGGCGACCGCGCGCTGGTGCTCGGCTACGACTACTCCGACCCGCAGCGCGGCGGCCCGATGCTCACCCTCGTCGACCTCGCGGGCACGCCGAAGGTCGCGGGGCGGTACCACATGGACGGCGCCCTGGTGGACGCCCGCCAGATCGGCAGCGTGGCCCGGGTCGTCGTGCGCTCGGCCCCGCGCGTCGCGTTCCCCGACCCGGCGGCGGCCCAGACCCGCGACGAGGACCAGCGGCTGACCGCCAACCGCGCGGCCGTCGCCGCCGCCCCGATCTCCGCCTGGCTGCCGCGGTGGACGTCGGTCGACGCGGCCGGCAAGAGCACCGAGGGCCGGGTCGACTGCGGCTCGGTGAGCCTGCCGGACACGTACTCGGGCACGTCCCTGCTCACGATCGCCACCTTCGACCTGGCCGCCCCGGCGCTCGGCTCCGGCGACCCCGTCACGATCGCGGCCGACGGCGACATCGTCTACGCCAACGGCCCGAGCCTGTACGTCGGCAACGACCAGCGCTGGCGCACGGTCACCCCGCTGGCCAAGCGGGCCGGCGGCCCGGCCGTGGCGCAGCGCACCCAGCTGTTCAAGTTCACGCTGGCCGGCGCCGCGAAGCCGCGTTACGTCGCCGCCGGCGAGGTGCCGGGCTGGCTGCTCAACCAGTACTCCCTGTCGGAGTGGGACGGCCGCCTGCGGGTGGCCACGACCGAGTCGAACGCGTCGAGCACCGTGTACGTCCTGGAGCAGCGCGGCGGCGCGCTGGCCGAGGCCGGCAAGGTCGGCGGCCTGGGCAAGGGCGAGCGGATCTACTCGGTGCGGTTCATCGGCAGCGCCGGCTACGTCGTCACGTTCCGCCAGACCGACCCGCTGTACACCCTGGACCTGTCGAACCCGTCGGCCCCGCGGGCCGTGGGCGAGCTGAAGATCACCGGCTACTCCGCGTACCTGCACCCCGCCGGGGACGGCCGCCTCATCGGCATCGGGCAGGAGGCCAACACGCAGGGCCGGGTCCAGGGCCTGCAGGTGTCGCTCTTCGACGTACACGACATGGCCAGCCCGGCCCGCCTCGCCCAGTTCCAGGTCCCGGGCGCGTCGTCACCGGCCGAGTTCGACCCGCACGCGTTCCTCTTCTGGGCGAAGTCGGGGCTGCTCGTGGTACCGATGCAGCATCAGGACGGATCGTCGGCCCTCGTCCTGTCGGTGCGGGACAAGGCGGTCACGCAGACCGGCGCGATCAAACAGCCGGCGCCGATCGAGCGCTCGCTCATCATCGGCGACACGCTCTGGACGCAGTCGGCCGAGGGCCTGCAGGCCAACGACGCGTCGACGCTGGCCGTGCAGGCCTACCTGCCGTTCTAGGCCTTAGAGGTACATCCCGGTGCGCTCGCTCTCGCCGGCGATCGCCGGCTTGGGCTTGTCGCCCTCGCCGAAGAACCGCTTGCCGCCGAACTCCCCGTGGAGGCGGTCGTCGAGCTCGTCGGCGAGCCCGGTCATCACCTGCACGGCGAGCATCAGGTGGGTGGCTTGGAAGTCACGGCCGAACACCGGGACGCTGGCCCAGACGGTGTCGTTGGTGCAGTACAGGCGCCCGATCGGCATCCGGTTGGTGAGCTCGGACAGCTTGACGTACAGCCGCTCGGTCGGCTCCACCTCGGTGAGGATCGGCGAGAACACGTCGACGAGCGGCGGGTTGTCGCGCACCCGCACGAACACCATCGCCGAGCCGGACCGGATGCCGATGTCCCCGTCGGGGTCGATCGGCAGCTCCTCGGGCGTGGTCTTCATGAGCCGCGCCACGACCGTCGTCACCTTGTCGTACAGCGCCAGGTCCTCGGTCTGCTCGGCCAGCTCGGTCAGGCTCCCGGCGCCCCCGGTCCGCACCACGTCGACGACCCCGTCGCCGTCGGCGTCCACGATCGACGCGAGCGAGCGCGCCACCCCCAGCGCCGGCACGGGCGCGACCCGACCCTCGGCGTCATGCGCGAGGTACGTCAGGAAGGCCGGGTGCGGCGCACCGTAGATGTCCCGGAGCGTCCGCATGATCAGCCGGCTCAGCTGCGGGGACTCGTTCTTGCCGACCCGCAGGCCGAAGGACTCCCCGGACCCGGCCACCACCCCGGGCGGCGCCCATCCGAGCGCCACGATCTCCGCGATGACGGTCCGGTCGAGCCGATACGCGGCCGGCAGGTCGGCGTTGCTCACCGCCGTGGCCGCCAGCTGGTCGCCGTCCTCGCCGGTGACCTGGATCGAGTACACGGCGTCGCCGGTCCCCGAAGCCGTCGGGTCGAGCGTCAGGTCGAGCGTCGTGCCGTTGCCGAGATCCCGCAGCGCCTCGACGAGGTGCCGCGCGAAGTCCCGCCACGCCTCGGCGACCTTTTCCTTCAGGTTGCCGCCCACGGGGTCCTCGTCGTCGAACAGCGCGCTCTCAAACGACGCGGCGTCGTCCCGGTCACCAGCCATGATCGCCTCCCTATCCCCCCGGCCCTCACCCTATCCAGAGGGGATCGCTCACTCGGACCGGGTGGCTGGCTTCTTACAGACGGCCTCCTCCGCCGGCGTCACTCCGCCCGCGTGGCGAGCCGGCTCAGCAGCTGCGCGGCCACCTGGGCATCGGCCCCGCGCCCGACGGCCACGCCCAGCAGAAAGGCGGTCAACGGCGCCCCTGGCCGGGCCACGTTGTGCGCCACGTCGCGGGCCAGGTCGAGCACCGCCGCCCGCTCCTCGCGGCTGGGCGCCTCCACCTCGAGCGCCGCGGCCGCCTCGGCGAGCCACTGCCCCAACACGTCCTCGTTCACGGCCCGCAGGTCCTCCTCGGTATCACAGTCGAAGTAGGGCGGCCGATCCCGCTCCCACCGCACTTCCCGCACGTCGAGCCCGGCGACGAGCCGGCGGACCGACCCTCCGGCCGGCTCCCCGATCCCGCGAACGGCCCTGGTCAACGCCTCGATCCGCCACGCACCGCACAGCAGCTGCCGGTGTCCGTCCTCGTCGACGAACACGGCGCCGTCCTTGTCCCCCACCGCGCGGGTCAGCGCCGAGACGGCCTCCCCGGTGATCAGCGGCAGGTCGGCGGCCAGGAGTGCCACGATCTCCGGCCTCTTCTCCGGCTCTGGCTGGGGCTTCTTCTCCTGCTGCGGCTCTGGCTGCTGCCTTGGGTTTCGCAGCGCCGCCAGGCCGGCCGCGACGGCTGCCACCGGCCCGCCTCCGGGCGGCTCCTCCCGCGCGACCAGAACGTGGCCCGGCAGTCCCTCCCGGTCCGGCCCGACCACGACGATAGGGGCGGCCCCGGCCTCGGCGACGGCGGCGAGCACCCGCTGCAGCATCGGTACCCCGCCCACGCTGACCATCGGCTTGTCCCGCCCGCCGAGGCGAGTAGCCCGCCCGCCCGCGAGAATCACCGCCGCCAGTCCCGGTTCCAGGTGGCCGTCGCCCACATTCAGAACCTACCGTCAACCGAGAACCAGGAAACGCTCCGGCAGAAGGGCGCCCACATGGGCCGCGTCACGCAGCGCCGCACAATCGTCCGCGTCGCCGTCCGCCCGCCGGATTCCGATAAGTCCGAAATATCCGGCATGGGCGCGGGGCACCCAGAACCGTCGCCCTCACCGGCCCGGTCCGACGCCGCGAACGGTTCGGCACCACTCAGCGCGGCCTCGCCTTCCCAGCCGCCCGGCGCTCAGGCAATCGCAGCCGCCGGGAGCAACCCCACCTCGCCATCACAAGCGCCCGCGCAGGCAATCGCGGCCTCCGGGGGCAACGCCACGCCATCCCAGCCGCCCGGCGCCCAGGTAAACGCGGCCGTCGGGGGCGACGCCACCTCGCCATCGCAGCCGCCCCGCGCGCAGGCAGGCGCCAACGGCGGGCAGGCCGGCGGCGGGAACGCGGCCGCCGTGGACGTCCGGCCCGTCGCGCGCCCGGCCCCGAGCGGTGCGCCTGAGGTCGAGGCGCGGATCGGCCCCGACACCCTCGCCGCCGAGGAGCCGCTCGAGATCCGCGTCGGGGGCGGCCCGCTCGCGGTCACCATGCGCACCCCCGGCGACGACCTCGACCTCGCCGTGGGGTTCCTGCTCACCGAGGGCATCATCCGGGGCGCCGACGACGTGCGCACGGCGAAGCTGTGCTCCGGCGACGAGGAGCCCAACTCGTACAACGTGGCCGACGTCCGGCTCGACCCCGCCGTGCCCGCGCCCGAGGTCAGCGTGGCGGCCCGGAACTTCTACACCACCTCCTCGTGCGGCGTGTGCGGCAAGGCGAGCATCGACGCCGTACGCACCCGATCGGCCTTCGACGTCGCCACCGACCCGGTCACCGTCGCGCCCGCCGTGCTGGCCGGCCTGCCCGACGCCCTCCGGCGGCGGCAGCGGGCCTTCGACGTCACCGGTGGCCTGCACGCGGCCGGGCTGTTCACCGCCGACGGGGAGCTGGTCTGCCTGCGCGAGGACGTCGGCCGGCACAACGCGGTCGACAAGGTCGTCGGCTGGGCCGTGCGCGAGCGGCGCCTTCCGCTGGCCGGCCACGTACTCATGGTCAGCGGCCGGGCCAGCTTCGAGCTCTGTCAGAAGGCGTGGATGGCGGGGCTGCCGATCCTCGCGGCCGTGTCGGCGCCGAGCACGCTCGCCGTCGACCTGGCCACCGAGGCAGGGCTCACGCTGGTCGGCTTCCTGCGCGGCCCGACCTTCAACGTCTACGCCGGCCCCCACCGCGTCCAGGGCATCCCCACCGCCACCACCCCCGCCGACTGACCGCCCGGCCCGACCCGTTCACCGCCCCGGCCGGCGCCCGGCTTCACCGCCACGGCCGGCGCCCGGCGCGGCGGGAAGCTCCCGGCCGCACCAGCCGCCCCGACCGCGTCGGCCCTGCGCGCTCACCGTGGCTGGCACGCTGGGCGCGACCGGGATCTCCCGGCCGCACCACCCGCCGTCGGACCTACGCTCACCGCCTCCGGCGGCGCTCGGCGCGGCCAGCGGCTCCCGGACGCTCGGCACTGGCCTGCTCCGATGCACCGGGGCCGGGCGCGGGTGCCGGACGGTTCGAGGCCTCGCGGCGCCCCGGCCGCCCGGCCGCGCGCAGCGCCTTACCCGGCGGCCGCCGACGGCGGCGACCGACCCGCGGAAGCGCCGGCAACTGCTCGGGCGACAGCCCCCGCCCCAGGATCTGCGACATGAGGCCGGCCGCCGAGTACCCCGGATCCGCATCGAGGGCCCGGTCCAACGCCAGCGTCGCCCGCAGCCCGTCCCCGTCGCGCCACGAGAGGTACGCCAGCATCGTCGCCGCCGGTGCCGCCGCGCCCGGCTCGCACCGGCGCACCAGGTCCGTCCACAGCTGCCGGTGCGCCTGCGCGGCCGGGCCGCCCCGCCGCAGGTCGCGATCCAGGCGCCGCCATGCCCGGTCCCGGAACGCCACGATGTGCAGCAGGACCTGCATCCAGGCCACCTCGTCGTCGGTGAGCCGCCGACCCGCCTCGTACTGCCCGAGCGCCCCCTCCAGCGCCGCCCGCCCCGCCCCGAGGAGCAGCGAGCGAACCGCGGCCGGTTCGCGGCCGGTGACCAGGCGCAGTACGCGAAGATTGGCCCGGTTGCCGGCCTCCTCCATCGCGGCCAGCGCGGGTCCCGAGGGGCCGGCGAACCCGGCCTCCACCGCCGAGCGATCCGGCAGCGCCACCAGCCCGGCGAGCGTCGCCTCCGCCGCGATGACCGACGTCGTGGGGTCGAAGGGCCGGCCCTCCGGCGGGCAGCAACCGGGCCGCTCGCAGGCCAGCGACCAGAAGCGCCCCTCGTGCGTGCGCAGCACGTCCAGCAGCGGGATCCCGCAGCCGGTCAGCGCGTCGGCCACGGTGCGCAGGAAGGGCTCGGCCCGGGCCGGCGGGCCGTACCCGATCAGCAGGGCCCCGTCGAGCGCGTTGCGCCGGAACATGTGGGCGTACTGGTCGGCCAGGACGTCGCCGTCGCCGGAGGAGGCGGGCAGGTCACAGCGCAGCAGCAGGTGCAGCGAGGCACCGCGCAGCCCCAGCGCCACGAGGCTGTCGGTCGGGTGGAAGCCGAGCATGTAGGGCATGGCCGAGAGCAGTTCGGCCGGCCCGCGCGGACGGAGTCGGGAAGCCATGCATCGAGCCTGGGCCCCGCCGGGCCCGCCATGGACTAGCGGTTTTCGGCTGTGGATAAGCCGGTTGCCTGTGGATAACTCTCAGCGGCGGAATCGCAGATCGTGCAGGTCGATGCCGTCTTCCCAGACGGAGGCCTTGCGGCCGAGGTCGATCGCCAGGGTCACCCGGGCCAGCGCGTCGTACCCCGCCGCGTGCAGGCATCGGATGGCATCCAGGTTGCGCGCGGACGGCGAGATGCTCAGCTGCCCGAGGCCCCGCCGCCGGGCCTGGTCGGCGACGTGTGACAGCAGCGCTCGCCCGATGCCCTCACCCCGCCGCGCGGACGCCACCACCAGCGGCTCCACCTGCCCGCCGCGGCCGTCCAGCAGCAGCCCGACCATGCCGACCACCGCGCCGCCCGCGTCTGAGGCGACCCACATCCCGGACAGGTCGAGGCGGGTGAGGTACTCCTCGAAAGCCGCCCCCGAGTCGTCCTCGGTCGTCGTGCCGTAGAGCCCGGCATCGGCCGCGGTCAGCTCCGCCCACAGCAGGCGGCACTCTCGATGGTCCGTCGGGCGGTATGCCCGGATCGTGAGGGCCGACACCTGCGGGGCCGGCGACACCTGGGTGGTCATAACTCATAGTTACTCCGCCGGAGCGGGCCCCGACACCCACATCGCAGGATTGCTACCGGGCCCGATTCGCGACTTTTTGCGGCAACGCACTACTCAAGGCCTCGCAGTACCGGCCGGTACCGCGACGTCGTAACATCCAAAACGGCTCGCAGCTACGACGAAGGGACGGCCGGTCGGGGCCGTCCCTTCGCTGTTAGTCCGTGATGGCGACAGAAACTACGGAAGGCGGAATTCGCCGTCCACGTCGACCGCCGCGATGAAGGTCTCCCATTCCTCGCGGGTGAAGCGCACGAGTCCCGCCGCCGGTGCGTTGGAGTTGCGGACCTCGACGACGCCGTCGACGAACCGCGCTTCGACGCACTGTCCGTTGTTGCCGCTCCTGGTGGGCTTGTGCCACCGCTCGTTCAGCGCAGCCATCTGCGCACTCCTTCGGGTCTGGGCCAGGCTCAGTCGGTCGCGTCGTCGATCAATTTGACTGATTCGAGCGGGCTGAGCGCGGCAGCTCGCAGGTTCTCGAACACGTCGTGGTACCGCTGCACGTCGTCGGCGGCCGGATAGATATCACCGGTCATGGCCTCGGCATACACGACGCTTGGTGCACCTTGGAACTTGAGAATCGCGAACGAGCCAGCCATGCCGGCATATGCCCCTCCGGAGAAGGGCAGGATCTGGATCGTCACGTTCCTCGCCCGGCCCATGTCGGCCAGGTGCTTGAGCTGCGACCGCATGACGTCCGGTCCACCGATGCTGCGCCGGATGACGCTTTCGTCGAGGACCGCGATGAGTTGCAATGGCTGTTCGGCACGGGTGATCAGGAGCTGCCGGTCGCGGCGGGCCTTGACGTGCGCCTCGACCGCGTCGTCCGACTCGCCCGGCGAGGCGGCGAGCAGGGCCCGCGTGTACTCCTCGGTCTGCAGCATGCCCGGCACCACGAGCGCCTCGTAGTCGCGCATCTCGATGGCGCTGGACTCCAGCCCGATGTACCGCGTGTAGCTCGCCGGAAGGTCACCGTAGCGCGCGAACCAGCCGCGGGTCTTGCCTTCCTTCGCGAGGACGACCAATGTGTCGATCAGTTCCTGATCTTGTACGTCGTAAATCTCCAGCAGCTTCTCCAGCGCGCTGCGTCGGATTCCGACCTTGCCGCCCTCCATCCGGCTGATGGTGCTGGGCGAGCAGTCCAGTTGCAGGCCGACGTCCTCGGTGGTGAGACGGGCGCGCTCGCGCAACTCACGCAGCTGCTTGCCCAACTGGAATCTGGGGAACGTGGGGCTGTGGGCGCTGGACACCGCTCACCTCCATTACTCAGGACGAGTGTGTCCGTTACCCGGGGCGTGCGCAAGCGCCTCCGCGTCTGAGCGATTGGCTTGCTCTACTCAACTTCGACCCGACGTATTGCCGCCCGAAACCTGCACGTGCATTCTGGGTGGGTCAGATCGCTCCCCGGCCGGAGGGAGACCAAGTGGTGTTCGAGGACGACACGATCCTGCTCGAGGGCGCACCACGACTCTTCGGCATTGTCGCCGATCCACTCGACGACGATCATCCCCAAGTCGTCGCCTGGGGGCACGAGCTGCCCGACCAGGCGGTGCTCACCTGGCGCCTCGGCAACGGCAAGTCCGAGGTCGCCGTGTTCCGCTCGGCCGAGGCCGCGCTGGCCGCGGCGCAGCAGCTGTACCACGCCCGCCTGCTCTGGACCGCGCCCGCGGCCCAGGGGGTCTGAGGAGCATCAATGGCGGTGATCTACGACCACGCGGTGACGGATGCGCGCCGGTGCGTCGAGCGGCACCAACCGGTCCGCGGCCGGTCCGGCCGGGGCTGCACCGCCGGCTGCGCCCAGTGGCCATGCAAGCCGTTCGCGACGGCGTGGGCGATTGTCACGCGCAACTCCAACACGCGCGCCGGGCGATAGCCCAGAAACGCCGAATCGGCCGACCGGAAGTGACCGATCGACCGACCCCGATGGATACCGCTGTCGCCAGGCGACCGGTATCGATTCCCGGTGGCCTTTTATCCCGTCGTCCCAGCCGAGCCAGGCCCGGTCCTGGATCGGCGGCATCGTCTCCTCCTCCGACGTCGAGGACGTGCCCGGCGACGCGCCGGAGGTCCGGGCCGGCGTGCCGTGCGAGCGCCGGGCCTCCGTGCCGCCACCCGAGCCGCCGCCCTTGGTCGGTGCCGAGTTCTGCCGCTCCGAAGGCGCGACCGGCGGCGTCGGCACGTCCCGCGACGGGTGCAGGCCGGGCGTCGGGCCCGAGCCCACCACGACCGGCCCCGGCTGCGGGTCGGCGACGACGGGCGAGCGGGTGACCGGCGCGGTGTCCAGGGTCGCGCTGCCGGCCGCCACGACGATCATCGTCGGCACCGAGGTGAGCAGCACCAGCAGCGCGGAGATCAGCAGCGGCCGCCGGTTCGGGGAGAACAGGCGGTGGTGGCGCACGTCGGACTGCAAGTGGGCTCCAAACGTCGGTTACAACCGGACTAACGCGACGTAACCCCGAAGGCAGTGCCCGACATGGGGTTATTTTCCGGGATCAACCCGGCCGTGGAGCGAGACTCCGGTGTGTCGATCGACACCGGTTCTGCGATGCTGGACACACACCGGCAACGGGGCCGTAGCCTCCGCATACCCTGCGAGGCAGAGCCCGGGGCCGGCTCCCGGGCATGATCAACCGTCATGCCCAAACCGCGACGCGCCGACCCCACCGGGTCGCCGCGTAGCAGCCACCCCCGCTGCGCGGCAGGGTCACCCCCGCTGCCGACGCGAGAGACGACAGGGAGAAACGGATGGCGAAGGGCGAAGCAAAGGCCCGCACCACAGGGACGCGGGCCGCGCCTGAACCCGCGTTCGTGCAGCTACTGACCCCCGATGGCGAACGGGTCGAGCACCCCGGCTACACGGTCGACTTCACCGACGAGGAGTACCGCTCGCTCTACCACGACCTCGTGGTGGTCCGGAAGCTCGACGCGGAGGCGACCGCCCTGCAGCGCCAGGGCGAGCTGGGCATCTGGGCGAGCCTGCTGGGCCAGGAGGCGGCTCAGGTCGGCTCGGGCCGGGCACTGCGGGCGCAGGACATGGCCTTCCCGACGTACCGCGAACACGGCGTTCTCTACACCCGCGGCATCGACCCGATCATGCCGCTGAGCCTGTTCCGCGGGGTCGACCAGGGCGCCTGGGACCCCAACGAGTTCAAGTTCAACATGTACACGATCGTCATCGGCGCCCAGACGCTGCACGCGACCGGCTACGCCATGGGCGTGGTCAAGGACGGCAAGGTCGGCTCGGACGACGGCGAGGCGGTCATCGCGTACTTCGGCGACGGCGCCACCAGCCAGGGCGACGTCAACGAGGCGTTCATCTGGGCGTCGGTCTTCAACGCGCCCCTGGTGTTCTTCTGCCAGAACAACCAGTACGCGATCTCCGAGCCGCTGGAGCGCCAGACCCGCGTGCCGCTGTACCACCGGGCCAGCGGCTTCGGCTTCCCCGGCCTTCGGGTGGACGGCAACGACGTGCTCGCCTGCTACGCGGTGACCCGCAAGGCGCTCGACGACGCCCGGCACGGCCAGGGCCCGTCGCTCATCGAGGCCTACACCTACCGCATGGGCGCGCACACGACGTCCGACGACCCGACCCGCTACCGGATCGCCAGCGAGGTCGAGGCGTGGCAGGCCAAGGACCCGATCCTGCGGCTGCGCACCTTCCTCACCAAGCAGGGTATGGCCAAGGACGACTACTTCGCCGCCGTCGACGAGGAGGCCCGGGTGGCCGCCGTCGACCTGCGCGAGCGGGTGCTCAACATGCCCAACCCCGACCCCCTGACGCTGTTCGACCACGTGTACCCGCACGGCTCACCCGAGCTGGCGCAGCAGAAGGAACAGTTCGCCAAGTACCTTGCGTCCTTCGAGGGGAGTGGGCACTGATGGCCGCCGCGGAGAACCTCACGCTCGGCAAGGCGCTCAACACCGGCCTGCGCCGGGCCATGGAGCGCGACCCCAAGGTCCTGATCATGGGCGAGGACGTCGGCAAGCTCGGCGGCGTCTTCCGCATCACCGACGGCCTGCAGAAGGACTTCGGCGACGAGCGGGTCATCGACACCCCCCTGGCCGAGTCCGGCATCGTCGGCACCGCGGTCGGCCTCGCCATCCGCGGCTACCGCCCGGTCTGCGAGATCCAGTTCGACGGCTTCGTCTACCCGGCCTACGACCAGATCGTGTCGCAGGTGGCCAAGCTGCACTACCGCTCGCAGGGCAAGGTCAGCCTGCCGCTCGTCATCCGCATCCCGTTCGGCGGCGGCATCGGCGCGGTCGAGCACCACTCCGAGTCGCCGGAGGCCTACTTCGCCCACACGGCCGGCCTCAAGGTCGTCTCGTGCTCGAACCCCGACGACGCGTACTGGATGATCCAGCAGTCGATCGAGTCGGACGACCCGGTCATCTTCCTGGAGCCCAAGCGCCGCTACTGGGAGAAGGGCCAGGTCAACGTCGACTCGGCGAGCCTGCCGCTGCACGCCTCGCGGGTCGCCCGCCCCGGCACCGACGTGACCGTGCTGGCCTACGGCCCCATGGTGCGCACCGCCCTGGACGCCGCCACCGCGGCCGAGGAGGACGGGCGCTCGCTGGAGGTCATCGACCTGCGCACGCTCTCCCCGCTGGACATGCGCCCGGTGTACGAGTCGGTCCGGCGCACCGGCCGCGCGGTCGTCGTCCACGAGGCCCCCGGCAACCTCGGCCTCGGCGCCGAGCTCGCGGCCCGGATCACCGAGGAGTGCTTCTACTCCCTGGAGGCCCCGGTCCTGCGGGTCACCGGCTTCGACACGCCGTACCCGGCCGCCCGCCTCGAGGAGGAGTACCTGCCGGACCTGGACCGGGTGCTCGACGCCGTCGACCGCTCGTTCGGGTTCTAGGGGGCCACGTTCATGACCAGGGTCAAGGAGTTCAACCTGCCCGACCTCGGCGAGGGCCTCACCGAGGGCGAGATCCTCAAGTGGCTCGTGCACGAGGGCGACACGATCGCGCTCAACCAGCCGATCGTCGAGGTCGAGACCGCGAAGGCGGCGGTCGAGATCCCGGCGAAGTGGGCCGGCAAGGTCACCAAGATCTTCCACCCCGAGGGCTCCACGGTGGAGGTCGGCCAGCCGATCATCTCGATCGACACCGACCCGGGCGCCGGCGATCTGCCCGCACCCTCGGCCGCGTCGCTGGCCGCCGTCGAGGTGGCGGGCGACGCACCGGTCGAGCCCGGCCTCATCGGTGGTCCCGCTCCCGGGGGCCGCACCGCCGTGCTCGTGGGTTACGGGCCCCGCACCACCGTGGCCAAGCGCCGCCCGCGGGCTTCGGACTCCGCGCCGGTTCAAGAGCCTGCCGCGGTACCGCAGGAGCCCACGCCGCCGCCGAAGCCCGCCCCCGAGCCGGTCACCGCCGCGCGGCCCAACGGGGCCGTGCTGGCCAAGCCGCCCGTGCGCAAGCTGGCCCGGGACCTCGGCGTCGACCTCGTCGGCATCGTGGGCACCGGCCCCAACGGCTCGATCTCCCGCGACGACGTGCTCTCGGCGCAGTCGGCCCCGGCCGCCGCTCCGGCCGCCGTGACCGCCGCCCGCCCGGCCCGGGCCGCCGGCGAGCGGGAGGAGCGCGTCCCGGTCAAGGGCGTGCGCAAGCTGACCGCCGAGAACATGGTGGCCAGCGCGTTCGCCGCCCCGCACGTGACCGAGTTCCTCACGGTCGACGTGACCCGGTCGATGAGGGCGCTGGAGCGGCTCAAGGCCAACCGCGACTGGCGGGACGTGCGCGTCTCCCCGCTGCTCATCGTGGCCAAGGCGGCGCTGGTCGCGCTGCGCCGGCACCCGATGGTCAACTCGACCTGGGCGGGCGACGAGATCGTCGTCAAGCACTACGTCAACCTCGGCATCGCGGCGGCCACCCAGCGCGGCCTGATCGTGCCGAACATCAAGGACGCCCAGGACCTGTCCACCCGGGAGCTGGCCGACGCGCTCAACGCGCTGGTCGGCACCGCCCGCGAGGGCAAGACGCCTCCGTCGGACATGGCCGGCGGCACGTTCACGATCACCAGCGTCGGCGTCTTCGGCGTCGACACCGGCACCCCGATCCTGCCCCCGGGCGAGTCGGCGATCCTGTGCTTCGGCGCCGTCCGCGAGCAGCCGTGGGTCCACAAGGGCAAGGTCAAGGTGCGCCAGGTGACCACCCTGGGCCTGTCCTTCGACCACCGCATCATCGACGGCGAGCTCGGCTCGAAGTTCCTGCGCGACCTCGGCGCGTTCCTGGAGGACCCGGAGGCGGCCCTGCTCGCCTGGGGCTGAGGTACCAACCGGCCCGCTCGCGCTCGCCGAGCAGGCCAATCCGCCCACGGTGGCCCCGCGCTCACGCGCGGGGCCACTGTCATATGGCCGACGAACAGGGCTTTCACCAGGTCACTCACCTACGATTCGTCGGCTGGTGGCCCGCATCACCTCATATTCGCTGGCTATGGATCTTTTGGCGGACGTGTAATGGATGTGAAACCAAGACCTCCTTACACGACCCCGGGAGCCCCGCCATGAGCACCTTCTTCGAGCGCTACAAGGCCCGCCGCACCGCCGCCCGCCGCATGGACGCCATCGAGCGCGCGCTCGCCAAGAACCCGTCCGCAGCCCTCCGCGACGAACTCCACGCCATGATCAACCGCAGTTAGGCATATCCGCCCAAACCGCCCCGGTCCGCGCCTCCCCGGACCGGGGCGGTTTTCGTTGTCTTACCCCCAACTGATTTGCTAGCCCCTACCAACGAACCTCGGCACCGGCTCTGCCATGGCTGTCCCCGGTCGACTACGGTCGCAAGGGTCTTGACCAACAGGAGGCAAGCATGACGTCCGACCAGCAGCACCCGTCCGACGAGCCGGACGAGGCTGCGGCGAGCGCGCCGCCGACCGGCCGCGCCCCGGCCGTACGCGCCACGGCGTCGGTGCCGGTCCCGTCCTCGCCCGCCCCCTCCGCAGACCCGAACCCGTACGACGACCCCGCGTCTTTCGGCGCCCCGCCGGCGGCCGCTTCGTACCCGGCGCCGCCCCAGTTCACGCCGCCGATCTCCGACGAGGACGGCCCCCAGCCCGCCGAGCGCCCCGGCCCGTTCCCGCCGGCCGGCCCCCTCCCGCCCCGCGTGCCACAGGTCCCTCCGGGCGTCGCCCCGTCGAGCGGCGGCGGCGCCTCGGGCAAGGCCTCGGTGCCGGGCCAGTTCCCGCCCCCACCCGCCGGCCCGGCCGGCAGCTTCCCCGGCTTCACCCCGGCCAACCCTGCCCCGCCCGCCCCGGAGCCGAGCTCCTGGGCCGCCCCGCCTCCCCCGGCCGCTTCGGGCGGAGCCGCCGAGGCGAGCCCGTGGGCCGTCCCGCCGGCCGCCCCGCCCCCGGGCGCCCCGATCTCGGGCAGCGCCCGCGTCCCCACCGGATCGGCCCAGGTCCCGACGAGCGGCGCCCCGACGCCGGGCGGCTCCGCCCAGGTCCCGACGGGTAGCGCCCGCGTGCCCATGGGCACGGCTGGCGGGCAGACACCGCCCACCGGATCCGCCCAGGTACCCACCGGCAGCGCCCGCGTACCCATGGGCAGCGCCCAGGTACCGACGCCGCCCGGCAGCGCACAGGTCCCCGCCGGCGGGCACACGCCACCCACCGGATCCGCCCAGGTCCCGACGGGCAGCGCTCGCGTACCCACCGGCAGCGCCCAGGTACCGACGAGCGGCACCCCGGTCTCCGGCGGCTATGCCCAGGTGCCGACCGGCAGCGCCCGCGTACCGTCCGGCAGCGCCCAGGTCCCCTCCGGGAGCGCGCAGGTTCCGACGGGCAGTGCCCAGGTGCCCGCCCCGGCGACGCCCGAGGTGCCCGCCCCGGTGAACCTCGGCCAGATCCCGACGGACGCCGGCCCGGGTCCCCGCACGTACCAGGCCCGCGCCCAGGTCTCGGTCCCGCCCGTCTCCGGCGGCCCGGCCCCCGGAGCGCCCACATCTGCACCGCCCGGAACGGTCGGCAGCTCCCCTGCCTCCTCGGGCTCCGCTGGCGTCTACCCCTCGTCCGCACCCCCTGCCTCGGGGTCAGCGGGGGTCTACCCGTCGTCCCCGCCGCCCGCCTCCGGGTCCGCCGGCATCTACCCGTCCTCCGCGCCGCCCGCCTCCGGATCTGCTGGGGTCTACCCGTCCTCCGCACCGCCCGCCTCGGGGTCCGCGGGGGTCTACCCGCCGCCTGGGTCCGGATCTGCGGGGGTTTATCCGTCTTCGCCGCCGCCCGCGGCAGGAAGTGCTGGGGTGTACCCGGCGGCCGGGGCGTACCACGGCACGGCCTCGCCCTCCAGCGCGCCGCCGTACGGGGCGCCCGGTGGGGAGCCGCAGTACGGGGCGCGGGGCGGGGAGTCGGAGCCCGACGGCGGGTCGCCGTTCGGGGCGCCGCCGGGGAGTGGGTCGCCGTTCGGGGCGCCGGCCGGTGGGGCACCGTACGGGGCGCCCCAGGGCGGCGGGACCTATGGGGGTCCGCCCGGCACCGGGGCATCGTTCGGTGCGGCGCCGGCCAGCGAGGCCGGGGTGTATCAGCCTTCCGGGCCGGGGACGTATCAGACGCCGGCGGCCGGGCCGGTGTCCGGCGGGCCGCGATACAGCGACCTCGTCACCATGCCCGGGGAGGCCGCGCCGGCCATGCCCGCGGTCGAGGGGGACGTGCCGCCCACGCCCGAGCCGCCGGTCAAGAGCCGGCGGGGGCTGCTGGCCGGGCTGGCCATCGTGGTGGCGATCTTCCTGCTCGCCGTGGCCGGGACGGCGATCGTGGTCAAGCTCAGCAACGCCGGCGGGACCAGCTACGCGGTCAACTCGTGCGTCAAGCAGTCCGGGGACGGGGCCAAGGGGACCGACTGCTCGGACAAGGACGCGTTCCGGATCGTCTCCAAGGTGGACAAGCCGGAGAGCTGCTCGGACGCGAGTCAGCCGTACATCGTGCTGCAGCACAAGGGCGAGCCCGAGCAGGTGCTGTGCCTCCGGCCGGCGAGCCAGAAGTGAGCGCCGACTCGCCGCTGCTCAAGGTCCGGGTGCGGGCGCCCGGGCTGCGCGGGCGCGGGTGGCTCAACACGGGCGGCGAGGACCTGCGCCTGGCGGACCTGCGCGGCAAGATCGTGCTGCTCGACTTCTGGACCTTCTGCTGCATCAACTGCCTGCACGTGCTGGGCGAGCTGCGGCCCCTGGAGGAGCGCTTCGCCGACGTCCTGGTCACGATCGGCGTGCACAGCCCCAAGTTCGAGCACGAGAAGGACGCGGCGGCGCTGGCGGCGGCGGTCGAGCGCTACGGCGTGGACCATCCGGTGCTGGACGACCCCGAGCTGGGGATGTGGCAGCAGTACGCCGCGAAGGCGTGGCCGACCCTGACGGTGATCGACCCCGAGGGCTACGTCGTGGCCAACATGGCCGGCGAGGGCCACGCCGAAGGGCTCGTCCGGCTCGTCGAGGAGCTCGTCGCGCTGCACGAGGCCCGCGGGACGCTGCGGCGGGGCGACTCGGCTCATGCCGTACCGAATCCGGATCTGTCGCTCTTGCGCTTTCCCGGCAAGGCGCTGGCGCTGCCGTCCGGCCATTTTCTCGTGGCCGACAGCACGCACCAGTCCCTCGTCGAGCTCGCCGCCGACAACGAGACGCTCGTGCGGCGCATCGGCACCGGTCAGCGGGGCCGCAAGGACGGCACCGAGCCCGAGTTCTCCGAGCCCGGCGGCCTGTGCCTGCTGCCGCCGCACGCCGCCGAGATCGCCGGGTACGACGTCGTGGTCGCCGACACGGTCAACCACCTGCTGCGCGGCCTCAAACTGTCGACCGGCGAGGTCACGACCGTGGCCGGCACCGGCCGCCAGTGGCGCGGCACCGTCGACTTCGACGCGCACGACTCGCTGGCCGTGGACCTGTCCTCGCCGTGGGATCTGGCGTGGTACGACGGCAAGGTCATCATCGCGATGGCCGGCATCCACCAGCTGTGGTGGTTCGACCCGGTGAAGCGGACCGCCGGCATGTACGCCGGCACGACCGTCGAGGCGCTGAAGGACGGCCCGCTGCACGAGGTCTGGATGGCCCAGCCGTCCGGCCTGTCCGCCTCCCCCGACGGCCGCCGGCTGTGGATCGCCGACAGCGAGTCGTCCGCGGTTCGCTGGATCGAGGACGGCGAGATGCACACCGCCGCCGGCCAGGGCCTGTTCGACTTCGGCCACGTCGACGGCCCGGCGTCCCAGGCACTGCTCCAGCACCCGCTGGGCGTGCTGGCCCTGCCCGACGGCAGCGTCCTGGTGGCCGACACGTACAACGGCGCCGTGCGCCGCATCGCCGACGCCCAGGTCACCACGGTCCTCGACGGCCTGCAGGAACCCAGCGACCTCGTACAGTCCGCGGACGGCGACATCGTGGTGGTCGAGTCCGGCGCCCACCGCCTGGTCCGCCTGGCCGCCGGCACCCTGTCCGCTCTCGGTATTGATGTCAACGGCGTGCGCCACCGCACCGAGCGCCCGCCGACCCTCCTCTCGCCCGGGCCGGTCGAGCTGGACCTCATCTTCGAGCCGGCCCCCGGCCAGAAGCTCGACGAGTCGTTCGGCCCGTCGACCCGGCTGGAGGTGTCCGCCTCCCCGCCGGAGCTGCTCGTCGAGGGCGCCGGCGTGACGACCGACCTGCGCCGCCGGTTGGTCCTGTCCGGGGACGTCCCCGAGGGCGTGCTGCAGGTCGTGGCCCAGGCCGCCACCTGCGACATCGACGCCGAGTTCCCCGCCTGCCACCTGACCAGGCAGGACTGGGGCGTCCCGATCCGCGTGTCGGCGGACGGCGCCGCTCGCCTGCCGCTGATCCTGCGGGGCATGGACACGTAGCGCAATCACGGGTTCCACGCTGCGCTCATGATCGAGCGGCTCGGAGATCGCGGGTTTGGTGGCATTGGTTACGGTGAAAGAGAACAGCGTGGCACCACCGCCGCCGCCGAGGTCCGTGCGTCTCCGCTAGACGAACGGCTCGACCGTCACTCCGGCCGCCAGCAGCGCGGCCCGCACCGCGCCGGCCATGTCGACCGCGCCGGGCGTGTCGCCGTGGACGCACAGCGACTCGATCGGCATCGGGATCACGGTCCCGTCGACCGCCTCGACCACGCCCTCGACGGCCATGCGGACGGCCTGGGCGGTGACCGCGGCGACGTCGGTGACGAGCGCGCCGGCCGAGCCGCGGGGAACCAGGCGACCGTCGGGGAGGTACCCGCGGTCGGCGAAGCCCTCGGCCACGACCCGGAGCCCGGCCTCGGCCGCGAGCCGGGCCAGCACCGAGCCGGGCTGGCAGAGCACTGGGAGCCCGGCGCCTTGCCGCTCGCCGGGGCTGCTGCTGCCGGCTTGGGGTTGGTCGGCGACGGACGCTTCGCGGCCGTCCGCGGGCGAGGCAGCCGGGCTGGCGGCTTGGGGCTGGTCGGCGACGGACGCTTCGGGGCCCGGCGGTAGCGTGACGAGCGAGGCAGCCCCGGCGGCGCGCGCGGCGGCGACCACCGCGCTGGCGTGGGCGGGGTCTACGGCGGCGGTGTTGTAGAGGGCGCCGTGCGGCTTGACGTAGGCGACCGGGGCGAACGCGGCCAGCGCGCCGATCTGGTAGCGCAGCTCGTCGGCCAGCTCGTCCGCCGGGACGTCGATGCGGCGGCGGCCGAAGCCGGCCAGGTCGCGGTAGCTGACCTGGGCGCCTACGCGCACGCCCAGGGTGGCGGCCCGGTCGCTCACGCGGCGCATGGTGGTCGGGTCGCCGGCGTGGAAGCCGCAGGCCACGTTCGCGCTGGTCACGATGGCCAGCAGGGCGTCGTCGTCGCCGAGGCTCCATACGCCGAAGCCCTCGCCAAGGTCGCTGTTGAGGTCTACCACGGGATCGGACGATAGCCGCCTGCCCGGCCGAGCCGAGACAGCGGACGAGCCACATGCGTGCCGAATTGGGCACAAATTGGCGCATAACGGGCGACAATTTGTCCGAATTAGGCCAGAAAGGTCACAGCTTCGCCTGGGCGGGCCTGGGCGAGTTGGGGTAAGTCGGTCGCGGCGACCACGGCGATGACGGGGTAGCCGCCCGTCGTCGGGTGGTCGGCCAAGAAGATCAACGGCTGGCCATCGGCGGGGACCTGGATCGCGCCCAGCACGATCCCCTCGCTCGGCAGCTCGGCGGCGGCGTCCGAGCGGCTCAACCGAGGCCCCGACAGCCGCGCCCCCACGCGGTTGCTCTCGCTCGTGATCCGGTACTCCGCCGAGGTCAACACCCCGGCAGAAGCGAACCAATCGGCCCGCGGCCCCCAGGAGATGCGCAGCGAGAGCGGGCCGCCAAGGGCAGGGCGCGGTGCGAGGTCGACGGCGGCCGGCGCAGAAGAGAACGGCCCCACCGGCAGCCGGTCGCCCGGACGGATCACCGGCGGCCCGAGCTGGGACAACACGTCCGTCGAGCGACTGGCAAGGACCGCGGGCGGCGTCAGGCCACCGGCGACGGCCAGGTACGGCCGCAAACCCGACACCGCCCGCCCCACCTCGATCCGATCGCCGGCCCGCACCGCCACCGGGGCGTTGATCGGCGCCGGCCGGCCGCCCACCCGCAGCGGGGCCGCCGCACCGGTCAGCGCGATCGTGCCCGGGTGGGTGGCAACCGCGTGGAACGGCCCCAGCGTGATCTCGAGGCCGGCGGCGGAGGGCGGGTTGCCGACCAGGCGATTGCCCAGCATCAGCGCCGGAGGGTCCAGCGCCCCCGAGCGGGGAACGCCCAGGTGCGCGTAGCCGGGCCGGCCCAGGTCCTGCACGGTGGTCAGCGGGCCGGCCACCTCGACCAGCAGCTCGGCGGGGGTCACGCGGCGCGGAACCGGACGGTGCGGCCGGGGCCGAGCAGGGCGGGCGGCTCGCGATCGACCGAGAACAGCTCGGCCGAGCTGTGGCCGACGATGCGCCAGCCGCCCGGGGACGGGGTCGGGTAGACGCCGGTGAACTCGGCGGCCAGGGCGACCGAGCCGGCCGGGACGCGGGTGCGCGGGGTCTGCAGGCGCGGCACGTTCCAGGGCAGGCCGCTCAGGTAGGCGAAGCCCGGCGCGAAGCCGCAGAACGCGACGGTCAGGTCGGTGCCGGTCAGCACGTCAACGACCGCGTCGGGGGTCAGGCCGGTGTGGGCGGCCACGAACGGCAGGTCGACGCCATCAAAATGGACGTCGACGACGATGGGGGGCTCCTGCGGTACCGGGGCGGAGTCGATCTCCCAGTCGCGCAGTCGGGCGGCCAGGGCGGCCGGATCGGGGACCCCGTCCAGCAGGACCGTACGCGCGCCGGGGACGATATCCACGACCGATAGTCGGCCGGCCTCTCGCTCGGCGTCGAGCGCGGCGAACCAGTCCAGCGGGGTGTCGACCTCCAGCAGGAGCGCGTCGGCGCCGACAGGGCGAAGCTGCACGCTCGTCACGATAGACGTCCCGGCGATACTTGCGAGTAACCTACGGTACCGTAACCTGGAGGACGTGACCGTGAAGACCGAAACCCGGCTGCGCCCGGTTGACCTCGGCAAACCGCGCATGCGCGGATGGCTGCACGCGTACGCGGCCGGGGTGGCCGTCGTCTGCGGGATCGTGCTGTGCTCGCTCGCGGCCGCGCGGCCGGGGTGGGGACCCTTCATCAGCTGCGCGGTGTACAGCCTCACGGTCGTCGCGCTCTTCGGCACCAGCGCGCTGTACCACCGGCGGGTGTGGTCGGAGAAGGGCTACAAGATCATGCGGCGGCTCGACCACTCCATGATCTTCGTGTTCATCGCCGGCACCTACACGCCGTTCAGCGTGCTGCTGCTCAGCGGCAACACCCGGGTGGCGATCCTGGCCACGGTCTGGGGTGGCGCGGTGCTCGGGGTGGGCATGAAGCTCGGCGCCGCGGCGATGAGCAAGCGGCGCTGGCTGTCGGCCCCGCTGTACATCGCGCTGGGCTGGGTCGCGGTCGCCGTGCTCCCCGACATCCTGCACTCAGGCGGCGTGACGGCGCTGGTGCTCACGCTGGCCGGCGGGGCGTTCTACACCGTCGGCGCCGTGTTCTACGCCCTTCGCCGGCCCAACCCGTGGCCGACGGTCTTCGGGCACCACGAGTTCTTCCACGCGTGCACCCTGGTGGCGGCGATCTGTCACCACATCGCGATCTATTTCGCGCTGTACGCCCACTAAAGCTGTACGCCCACTAAAGCTGTACGCCCACTAAAGCCGCGAAGCCCGGGCACCCGAGGGCACCCGGACTTCGAAGGAAGCGGCTCAGTAGCGGCGCATCCGGCGCTCCTCGACGACCTCGTCGGTGGTCGGGGGGATCGCGGTGTTGCCGGCAGGCGGCGGCACCACGACGGTGCGACGGCGCGAGTTCCAGAAGTACAGGGTGAGAACCAGGCCGACGAGCCCGGCGATCTGGAGGATCCAGCCGATCGTGTCGAGGTTGAACGGCCCGAGGTCCTTGTTGTCGAGGCCGAACGTCATAATGGCGCCGACGACGATCAGAAGAATACTTCCGCCGATACCCATCGAAGGCCTCCCGAGGCGTCTATGGGGTAACTGTCTGTGGGAGGGTTACCCACGCGCGTCTCGCTTCAATCGGGCAGGCTTGTCAGCATGACCGTGCGCACGCTCATCCTGCTCCGGCACGCCAAGGCGGCCGACCCGGACGACTACGCCACCGACCTCGAGCGGCCGCTCACCGCGCGCGGGCACCGCGACGCCGCGGCGGCCGGGGCCTGGCTACGCGAGGCCGGCCTGCAACCCGACGCCGCGCTGTGCTCCACCTCGGTCCGCACCCGGGAGACGCTCGACGAGCTCGCCCTCCAGGACGTCCCGGTGATCTACGAGCACCGCATCTACGTCGGCCCGGCGATGGACACTCTGGAGCTGGTGCAGCAGTCGGACGCGAGCGTGCAGACGCTGCTGCTGGTCGGCCACAACCCCACCATTTCGGACCTGTCCGACTCCCTGGCCCCGCGGGCGCTCGACCGCGGGCTGGCCACGTCCGGAATCGCGATCCACCGCTTCGAGGGCACCTGGAAGGACCTCGAGGCCGCCCCCCTCACGGCCCAGCACACCGCCCGGGGCTAGCCGAGACAAGACAAAGGGGGAGGGCGCCATTGCCCTCCCCCTCAGCTCGGTGCGAGACCCCTAGAAGGCGGCCTCGTCCAGCTCCATGGCGTCGAGGTTCGTCGACTCGATCACGCGGCGGTCGGCGCCGACCCGCGGCAGCACCTCGTGCGCGAAGAACTTCGCCGCCGCCACCTTGCCCTCGTAGAAGGCCTTGTCCGCGGCTGACACCTCGCCGGCGAGGGCCTTGAGCGCGACCTCGGCCTGCCGCTGCAGCAGCCAGCCGACCACGATGTCGCCCAGCGCCAGCAGGAAGCGCCGCGAGTTCAGGCCGACCTTGTAGACGGCCTGCGCGTCGCCGGCCTGGGCCTCGCCGAGCCAGCCGGTGAAGATGCCCAGCATCTGCTGCACCTCGGCGAGGGCCTTGCCCAGCGCCACCCGCTCGACCTTGAGCTGCCCGTTGCCGCCCTCGGCCTCGAGGAACGCCTGGATCTCGGCGGCCACGGTGAGCAGCGCCTTGCCCTGGTCCTTGACGATCTTGCGGAAGACGAGGTCGAGGCTCTGGATCGCGGTCGTGCCCTCGTACAGCGTGTCGATCTTCGAGTCGCGGATGTACTGCTCGAGCGGGTAGTCCTGCAGGAAGCCGGAGCCGCCGAAGGTCTGCAGCGACTCGTGGCCCAGCAGCTCGTACGCGCGCTCGGAGCCGACGCCCTTGACCAGGGGCAGCAGGAGGTCGTTCACCCGCTTGGCGATCTTGGCGGCCTTCTCGGCGCCCGCCGCCTCGGCCAGGGCCACCTTGTCCTGCCACGACGCCGTGTAGCAGACGAGGGCGCGCAGGCCCTCGGCGTACGACTTCTGCAGCAACAGCGAACGGCGCACGTCGGGGTGGTTGATGATCGTCACCCGCGGCGCGGCCTTGTCGGTGGAGGCCAGGTCGGCGCCCTGCACCCGGCTCTTGGCGTAGTCGAGCGCGTTGAGGTAGCCGGTGGACAGCGTGGCGATGGCCTTCGTGCCGACCATCATGCGGGCGTACTCGATGATGAGGAACATCTGCCGGATGCCCTCGTGGACGTCGCCGAGCAGCCAGCCCTTGGCCGGCACGCCGTGCCCGCCGAAGGTGACCTCGCACGTCGTGGACACCTTGAGGCCCATCTTGTGCTCGACGTTGGTCACGAAGGCGCCGTTGCGGTCCTTGAGCTCGCCCGTGTCGGCGTCGAAGTGGAACTTCGGCACGACGAAGAGCGAGAGGCCCTTGGTGCCCGGGCCGCCGGCGCCGGGCGTGTCGACCGGGCGGGCCAGCACGTAGTGGACGATGTTCTCGGCCAGGTCGTGCTCACCGCTGGTGATGAAGCGCTTGACGCCCTCGATGTGCCAGGACCCGTCGGCCTGCGGGATCGCCTTGGTGCGGCCCGCGCCGACGTCGGAGCCGGCGTCCGGCTCGGTCAGCACCATCGTGGAGCCCCACTGCTTGTCGACGAAGAGCTTGGCCCACTTCTTCTGCTCCTCGGTGCCCTCGATGCGCAGCGTGTTGGCGAACGAGGGGCCGGAGGCGTACATCCAGATCGGCGCGTTGGAGCCCAGCACCAGCTCGGCGATGGACCACCACAGGGCGCGCGGGGCCGCGGTGCCGTCGAGCTCGGCCGGCAGGTCCAGGCGCCAGAACTCGGCGTTCATGAACGCGCGGTACGACTGCTTGAAGGCCTCGGGCATCCGCACCGAGTGCGTGGCCGGATCGAAGACGGGCGGGTTGCGGTCGCCGTCGGTGTAGCTGGCCGCGAGGTCCTCGCGGGCCAGGCGGTCGACCTCGCCCAGGATGCTGCGGGCGGTGTCGACGTCGATGTCACCGTACGGGCCCTGGCCGAGGACCTGGTCGACACCGAAGACCTCGAAGAGGTTGAACTCGAGGTCCCGCAGATTGCTCTTGTAATGGGTCATCGCGGAGAGGCCCCCGTCTCTGGGTCGCTGCTGATCGGTGTCGAGCATGACCGACGTGGGTTACCAGTCGGTAACAGCCATCTTATTACCGGCTAGTAACGTCAACAAGCGGCACAGGCGAGTGAACCAGGCCACAGGGGTGTCCGATGGGTGCCGAAATGTTGCGATTGGGGGGCGGACACGCCGTCACCGCCGGGTGACGTGGTCGTTGAGCGGTTACTCGCAGTCAGAAGGAGGGCCGCGCGATGATCGTCCGTTTCATGGGATCGCTCTTCGCCCCCAAGTACCCGCGCTTCTACACGGGTCGCCACCGCGCCCCGATGCGCCGACTCATCCCGCGGCAGAGGCCTCTCGAAGCCGCATAACCTTATAGGACCAAATGTCCGCTTCAGTTACAGACCGTTGTTCCCGTCGGCGCCTAGTCTGGGTCGATCCGGCGAAGCTCTATCGAGCCAGACTGGGCGTTGCACCGGTCGGCCCAGGGGCCTCCCTGCCAGCTCCGCTGTGCCAAGACCGCACCGACACCCTCAGGACGACGTGACGCCGGCCCCGCCGATCTCCCAGCTGGGCACCGACGGAGCCGGCTTCACGCCCTGATACTCCACGAGCACCAGCGCGATGTCGTCGTCCAGGCGCCCGCGCACCCACTCCAGCAGCGCACTCTCCAGCGACTTGAGCCCGTCGGCCACCGTGCCGTGCCCGAGCAGTCGCTGCGCCCGCTCCGCCGTCGGGAAGAACTGCCCGTCCCGGCGCGCCTCGGCCAGCCCGTCGGTGAAGAACAGCAGCCGGTCCCCGGGCTCCAGCCGCTCCACCCGCGGCTTGACCACCGGCATGAAGCCCAGCGGCGGCGCGTTGGACGGCGGGTCGAGCGGTATCACCTTCCCGCGCCGCAGCAGCAGCGGCGCCGGGTGCCCGCAGTTGACGATCGTCAGGGTCCCGCCGCGCTCCTCGATCAGCGCCGCCGTCACGAAGTCCTCGTCGCCCAGCGACCGGGCCACCGCGCGGTCCAGGTCGGCCACGATCGCGCGCAGGTCGGCGCGCTCGAAGGCGACGTGGCGGTACGACCCCAGGACGATGCTGGCCAGGCGGACCGCGTCCAGCCCCTTGCCCCGCACGTCACCGATGATCATGCGTACGCCGTACGGGGTGTCCAGCGCCTCGTAGAGGTCGCCGCCGATGTCCGCGGCGGCGCTGGCCGAGATGTACCGGGCCGCGACCGTGAGCGGCCCGACCTGCGGGCCGAGCGGCCGCAGCACCGCGCCCTGGGCCACCGAGGCGAGGCGGGACAGTTCGGCGTACCGCGCGATCTGCCGCTGCCGGATCGCGCCCACGGCGGAGGCGATCCCGCTGGCTACGATCACGCCGCCCAGGTTCAGCATCAGCACGAGCAGCCGGTCGCGGCTGTGCATGAGCTCGACCGAGCAGAAGAAGAAGGCCAGCAGCGTGGAGGCGCTGCCGACGGCGAGCACCTCCGGCCAGGACGCGAACGCGGCGGCCAGGAAGGGCGCCGCGGCCAGCAGACCGACGTAGTCGGCCCGCACGCCGTCGGCGACCTCGGCCACGAGCACGAGGGCGAGCAGCACGAAGGCCGCGCCGACTCCGGCGCGGGCCTCGGGAAGCAGCTGACGTTTCATAGGTCCGGCCAACAGCATGCCACCTACTGACGCCCGGACCGCTCCATCAAACGGCCGGGAGTGCCTTACTTGAGTACCTCATACTTCGCCGTGATGACACCGGCGCCGAGCGAGGCGATCTTCTGGAACGCCGCCCGGGACAGATCGATGCAGCGCCCGGACACGTACGGTCCACGATCGTTGATCGTGACCACCACCTGATTGCCGTTGGCCAGGTTGGTGACCCGCACCTGTGTGCCGAACTTCCACTCCTTGTTCGCGGCGGTCATCGCGTTCGGGTTGAACGGCTCGCCGCTGGCCGTGTTCTGGCCGTCGGAGTAGTACGAAACCTTGCACGTACCGCTCAGCGAGACGCCCGCCGGGGTCGGCGTGGCGGTCTTCGTGGGCTTGGGCTTGGAGCTCGTCGGCGCGGCCGACGACGGGGCCGTGACCTGCGCCGACGCGAGGGACTCGACCGCCGGCGCCTCGGAGGAGGCGCTCGGGCGGGAGCCGCGGTCGGCGCGCTCCTGCGGGCTGCGCGCCGCGTCCGTGACCGCCGAGGCGGCGGGCTTGGAGTCGGCGCTGAGGTTGATGGTGGCCACCGCGCCGCCCACCAGGACGACCGCGGCACCGAGGCCGGCGATCAACGGGACGAGGTGACGGGGACGCGCGACTGAGTGTCGGCCGGACAACGTCAGCACCCTTCGTCGACAGCAAGGCCGTGACCGACGGTATCGGCCGGTCCTGGACAGCCGTCAAACCAAAGCGTGGCTCATGTCCCGATTTGCCCGCATAGGTCCGGCCGAACGGCTGATTCGCCTAGGAGCCGTTCGGCCGAGCCCGTGAGGGTCAGGCGATCGCGGCCTTGACCGCGGCGACGGCGCCGTCCGCGGCGACCTCTTCCTTCGTGCCGGTCTTGCGGTCGCGGATCTCCACCACGCCGTCGGCCAGCCGCTTGCCCACCACCACGATGGTCGGCACGCCGATCAGCTCGGAGTCGTTGAACTTCACGCCCGGCGAGACGTCCTTGCGGTCGTCCAGCAGCACCGTCAGGCCGGCCGCCTCGAGGTCGGCGGCGAGCCGCTCGGCGCCGTCGCGGATCTCCTCGGTCTTGCCGGCCGCCACCACGTGCACGTCGGCCGGGGCCAGCTCGCGGGGCCAGCACAGGCCGCGCTCGTCGGCGGTCTGCTCGGCGACGACGGCGACCGCGCGGGTCACGCCGACGCCGTAGGAGCCCATGGTGACGACCTGGGCCTTGCCGTTCTGGTCGAGCACCGACAGGCCGAGGGCCTTCGCGTACTTGCGACCGAGCTGGAAGATGTGCCCGATCTCGATGCCGCGGGCCTGCTCGAGCCGGCCGCCGTCGACGGGGCAGACGTCGCCGTCCTGGATGCGGACCGCCTCGATCGTGCCGTCGGCGGTGAAGTCGCGGCCGGCGACGAGGTGCACCACGTGCTTGCCGGGCTCGTCGGCCCCGGTGATCCAGGCGGTGCCCTCCACGACGCGGGGGTCGACGAGGTACCGGATCCCGGAACTGTTCTTCTCCCCCAGCACGCCGGGGCCGATGTAGCCCTTGACCAGCGCGGGGTGCTGCGCGAACTCGGCCTCGGTCATCGGGGCCACCTCGGCCGGGGCCACGTTGGCCTCCACCCGGCGCAGGTCGACCTCGCGGTCGCCGGGCACGCCGATCGCGAGCGGCTCGCGCTTGCCGTCGGGCATGGTCAGCATGAGCATGACGTTCTTCAGCGTGTCGCCGGCCGCCCACTCGCCGTCGGCCTTGCGCAGGTCGTCGCGGGCGTTGAACAGCCCGACGAGGGTCTCGATCGTCGGCGTGTCCGGCGTGTCGACGACCTGGGCGGCGGGCAGCCCGTCGAAGGACCGCGCGGCCGGCGCGGGCGTGGTGACCGCCTCGACGTTGGCCGCGTAGTCGCCGTTGGCGCAGCGCACGAACGTGTCCTCGCCGATATCGCACAGCGCGAGGAACTCCTCCGAGGCGCTGCCGCCCATCGCGCCGCTCATCGCCGAGCAGATCACGTAGTCCAGGCCCAGCCGGTCGAAGATGTTGATGTAGGCCACGCGGTGGCGGGCGTAGGCGTCGCGCAGGCCGTCGTCGTCGACGTCGAAGGAGTAGGAGTCCTTCATGACGAACTCGCGCCCGCGCAGGATGCCGGCCCGCGGACGGGCCTCGTCGCGGAACTTCGACTGGATCTGGTACAGCGTGAGGGGCAGGTCCTTGTACGAGGAGCACATGTCCTTCACGGCGAGCGTGAACATCTCCTCGTGGGTGGGGCCGAGCAGGTAGTCGCCCTGGCGGCGGTCCTTGAGGCGGAAGAGGTTGGCGCCGTACTCCGTCCAGCGCCCCGTCGCCTCGTAGGGCTCCCGCGGCAGCAGGGCGGGGAACGTGAGCTCCTGCCCGCCGATCGCGTCCATCTCCTCGCGGATCACGCGCTCGATGTTGCGCAGCACGCGCAGGCCCATCGGCAGCATGGTGAAGATGCCCGGCGCCACGCGGCGCACGTATCCGGCGCGCACGAGCAGCCGATGGCTGGTCACCTCGGCGTCGGCAGGATCCTCGCGCAGCGTCCGGAGGAACAGCGAGGACATCTTCAGGACCATTGCGTCCACCTTCTCAAGGCCGTTTCCGTCAGATTGGACGATACCGAACAAGCCGATTTGCAGTCTCGGGGGTTTCCGCCGGTACACCTTTCCCGTGCGATCCGTCATCGCACTGCGGCCGCACCCGGTTTCCACCCGTCGCGCGGGCGCCCCCGGCCGATGTCGGGGCCATGCGTCGCACCCTCGCCGTCGTCCTGGTCTTCGTCGCCGTGCTGGCCTCAGCGGTACCGGCACGGGCCGCCACCCCCGCCTGGTGGCATCCCGCCGTCGGTCTGAGCTGGCAGATCCAGTTCAGCGGCAAGCTCGACACCTCGGTGGCCGCCGCCGTGTACGACATCGACGGCGCCGACTCGACCAAGGCGCAGGTCGCCGCCCTGCACAAGGCCGGCCGGAAGGTCATCTGCTACGTGGACGCCGGCTCGTACGAGGACTGGCGCGCCGACGCCGCGAAGTTCCCGGCCGACGTGCGCGGCAAGGCGATGGACGGCTGGGCCGGCGAGCAGTGGCTGGACGTGCGCCGCTGGGACGCGCTGGGCCCGATCCTCGCCGCCCGCTTCGCCGACTGCAAGGCGAAGGGCTTCGACGCGGTCGACCCGGACAACATGGACGGCTACGCCAACGACTCGGGCTTCCCGCTCACCGCCGCCGACCAGCTCGCCTTCAACCAGCGGGTGGCCGCCCTGGCGCACTCCCTGGGCCTGGCCGCCGGCCTGAAGAACGACCTCGAGCAGGTCTCGGCGCTGCAGCCGTACTTCGACTTCGCCGTCAACGAGCAGTGCGTGAAGTACCGGGAATGCGGTCTTCTGGCTCCTTTCACGAGCGCGAAGAAGCCCGTCTTCCACGTGGAGTACGGCGCCGCCCAGTGCCCGACCCCGTCCGGGCTGCGCTTCTCGAACGTGCGCAAGCGCATGGCCCTGGACGCCTACCGCGCGGCGTGCTGACCTCGGCCGTCGCCGACGCTGGCCCGGCTCCCCTAGACTCCAGCGCGTGATCCTCAGGCGACACGTGCTGGTCAGGGCCATCGACCCGCTGGTGATGCTGGGCTACGTCCTCAGCGCCGTGTACGTCCTGCAGCATCTGTGGGCCGACCCCAACGGCCGCTACCTGGCACTCAACTTCCAGGACCACTTCACCTTCGAGTGGTTCCTGACCCACGCCACCGAGCTGTTCACGCACGGCCACTCGCCGTTCTTCTCCGACGACGTGAACTACCCGATGGGCGTCAACCTGATGGCCAACACGTCGATCCTGACGGTGGCCCTGCCGCTGACCCCCGTCACCCTCTGGCTCGGCGTGGGCGTCACCTTCGCGATCATCTCGACGCTGGCGATCGCCGGCACCGCGGCCGGCTGGTACTGGGTGCTGAGCCGCGAGTTCGGCCGCTCCCGCATCGCCGCGGGCGTGGCCGGCGCCTTCCTCGGCTTCGCCCCGGCGATCATCTCGCAGGCCGCCGGCCACCCCAACATCGCCGGCCAGGGCCTCATCCCGCTCATCGTCGCGGCGGTACTGCGATTACGGCACCCGGGCCGGGTGTGGCGCCGCGGCCTGTGGCTGGCCGCCCTGGTCGTCCTGCAGGCCGGCATCAACGAGGAGATGCTGTTCTTCACGGCGCTCGGGCTGGCCGTGTTCCTGCTCGCCTACATCCCGCCGCGCCAGCTGCCGTCCCTCACCCGGGCCGCCCTGCCGAAGCTGGGCGTCGCCGTCCTCGCCGCCGTCGCGGTGCTGGCCTACCCGCTGTACTTCCAGTTCTGGGGGCCGCAGACGTACCGCGGCCTCGACAGCGGCGTGCGGGCGATCAACCTCGACATCCTGTCGTACTTCAACTTCGGCCGTTACTCGCTCGCCGGCGACGTCGCCGAGGCCGCCCGCCTCAACCGCGACGGCGCCTCGGAGGAGAACAGCTTCTTCGGCCTGCCGCTCATCATCCTGCTGCTGGCCGGCTCCGTGACCCTGTGGCGCAGCCGGCTGTCCCGCGCCCTGTTCGTCACCGGCTTCGTCTTCATGATCTGCTCGTTCGGCGACGTGCTGCGCTACAACGGCATCGACTACCACGACGCCCACGGCCCGTGGCACTGGATCGCCACCCTCCCCCTGTTCGACTCGATCGTGCCGACCCGTCTGGGCCTGATCGTCACCGTCGCCGTCGGCGTGCAGGTCGCGCTGCTCATCGACGTCCTGGTGGTGGAGCGTCTTCGCCTGGCCTTCGTCATCGAGGAGTTCGAGGAGCTGGAGGACTTCTCCGACATCCCGGAGCTGGACGACATCTCGGACCTCGACCACGTCCCCGCGCTGGTCGGCTCCGCCCCGACCGCGGTGTCCGTCTTCCACACCCCGGCCACCCCGCCGCCGGTCTCTCCCGCCCCGCCGGTGAGCCTGCCGAACGGCCCCCCGATCTCCGCCCTGGTGTGGGCCCTGGCCCTGGTCATCGCCCTGGTCCCGCTCATTCCGCTGCCCCAGCCGGCCGCCGAGCGCCCCGCCCTGCCCGCCATCTTCGCCGACGCCAACTGGCGCAAGGACCTGCCGCCCAACCCGGTCGTCGTCACCCTGCCCAACGGCTGGAACGAGAACTTCAACATCATGCGCTGGTCGACGGACACCCGCTTCGAGGTGAAGTTCGTCGCCGGCTACTTCCTGGGCCCCAACGACACCGACCCGACCGACAAGAACGCCCACTTCGGCCCGGGCTGGCGCAACACCACGAGCTACTTCCTGTGGGTCCGCACCCAGCTGGTGTCCCCGACCGTCACCCCGGCCCAGCGCGAGGACATGCGCGAGGACCTGAAGTTCTGGAAGGCCACGACCATCGTCTTCCCGGTCGGCTGGCGCGACGAGCGGGTCATCCGCGAGACCATCGACAAGCTGGTCGCCCCGGAGGTGGCCCCCGGCCGAATCGTCGACGGCGTCTGGCTCTGGGACGTCCGCCCCATCACCGCCGGCTGATCCGCAGGTCGGGCGTGCTGGGCCTCGCTACCGGCCGCACGCCCGCAACGCCGCGGCCATGCCGGTCAGCAAAGGGCTCCCCCGTAGGTACCGGACCGTTGCTCCCTCCGCAGACGATGGCGGGCGGGGAGCCTGTCCCCGCCCGCCTGTGCGTTGGTTGCGTGGCTACGCGTCGAAGCCCGCCAGGTAGCCGAGTTCCATGTCCGGCAGCCGAACGCTGGCCAGGACTGCGCCGTCAGCGCTGAACACGGTCAGGAACGGGTCCACTGAGCTGCCGTTGCCCCGGTTCCGGTCGGCGATGAGCACCACCCGGCCGTCCGCGGTGAACGCCCCGGAGATCGGCGAGCTGCCCGCCTTGTCCTGCGCGTTGTCGAGGCTGGTCACCTGGCCGGTAGCGGTGTCCAGGATGACGTACTGCTGCGGCGGTGAGCAGCCGCACGATGCGGAGTCGGCCACAGTGGCCACCAGCAGGCGGGTCGACCCGTTCTGGGCGGCGACGACCTCATTGGGCTGCCGGCCGGAGGGCCAGCTTGCCGTGACGGTGCGGGGGTTGGCGCCGCCATCGACAGCCACCAGGTGGTGCTTGGTTCCCGAACGCGACACCACGTACGCGGTCGCTCCGTCGACGGAGCCGGGGCTGCATCCAAAGCCCTCGGCGGAGGTGCCGAGCGCCTTCCGTCCGGTGCCGTCGATGTTGACGGTCTCGAGCGTGTTGCCCTTGCCGCCCGAAGAGACCGTTTGGAACAGCAGATGACGGGAGTCAGCTGACCACGTGACTCCCGGGCACGTGAGCGTTCCAGTGGCGGCGACCACGGTCTTGATGTGGCTACCATCCAGGGCACTGACCTGCAGCTTGCCGTCGAGCACCCAGGCGATGTGCTGGTGGTCGGGCGACATTGCCAGCAGTGGCGGGCCGTTCGGCGGCTGGACGGTCGGGCCCTTGACGGTCGTGTTCTTCTGCCAGTCGCCGTCCGGCGCCCGGTAGAGGAGGTCGTTGGTGGCGGTGCCGTTGCCCTTGTCGAGCCGGTAGAGGTACATGCCGGGCACGGGGTTGACCGAGGTGACGGTCGCGGCGATGTCCCGGCGGTACTGGGCCCGCGAAGCCGATCCGCGACAGCCGGGCGTAGACGCGCTCCCGGGCCTGCACGAGGTCGTCGCCAAGCCCTTGCCGGCGGCGAGCGCGTCGTCCGATTACGAGGAGGTCAGCGCCGCGGACGGGTCGCGCATCGGCGGCAATCGGCATGTCGGCCCCAACGGGTCGTCCAACGAGGTCCAGGCGAACTTTCCTTGGCGCGCGTGACACGTTCACGTGTCAGCTCAGCGGGTTTCCTACGGGCGTCGGACCGCGACCCGGTAGTGCCGGACCAGCAGACAGACACCGGCGACGAGCATGAATGGGCTGCCCGCAAGGCCGAACCAGACCAAGGTTGTCGCCGCCTCACTCTCTGCGGCTTGCGTCGTGAGGTCGGCGGCGGTGGCGTCCTGCATCGGGAAGGAGACTATGGCGGCATAGGCGGTCACCAGGACCGGCGCGGCGATCGCAACCACAACCAACAGACAACCAAGATCATGGCGCCAGGTCGGCCAAACCGGTACCTTCGCCCAGTCCGATGAGTCCATCAGTCCATGATTGACCAGCGAGCAAGACGCTGTGAAGTCGACCGATATGCAGCCGAGCGGAGCAAGAGCGAGCGCCCCACCGGCTCGGGCCCAGGAGAATCGCGAGGACCACCGGTCCGCACTTTCCGCGGACAGAGGGCCCCTAGGTCCGAGCGGGTGAAGGGAATCGAACCCTCACTGTCAGCTTGGGACCCGTACAGGTCGACCCGGCCAGGTACGTGAATCTCCAGGTCGGACGGGCGGCGAGCGGCCTGGACCGGCCAGCCTTCGCCTGGACTAATGGCCCGCTAATGGCTCAGTACACCGTTTGTCGACATACCAAGAACGGTATATCGTTCGAGGGTGGGACGCTACGTCATCGAGTTGGAGCCAGAAGTGCGGGACTGGCTCGAAACCTTACGTCTCACGGAGTACGCCAAGGTCGAAGCGATGGCTGACATCCTTGCCGAGCATGCCGAGACGCTCGGCGAACCCTACTCGCGCCATCTCGGCGGTAAGACCCGTGAGCTGCGGTTCTATCTGGACCGGTCAGCCGTCCGCATCAGCTACTGGCTCGCGCCTCAGACCCGGGTGGTGCTGCTGACCGTGTTCCGTAAGACCCGCCAGGTCGAACGCGCCGAGGTCATGCGGGCTATCGCGGCCCAGCAGACATGCGAACTGGGCCACGAGGAACACGCGCCGGCAACCGAGACCTTCGAGCGAAAATGGCAATGAGGCACAACCGAAAGGCGGAAGGGTCATGACGGCACGTCACTCTCGCTGGGAACGCACCGGCGCCGAGCAGCACAACGCCGCCTACGAGGAGGCCCGGGCCGCGCTCCTGCTCGGCCAGATGGTCCACGACCGTCGCACCGCAGTCGGGCTCACACAGGGCGAACTCGCCGAACGCGCCGGCATGACCCAACCACAACTGTCACGCCTGGAATCAGGCGGCGCTACACCCACCGTGCCGCTGCTGGCCAGACTCGCAGCTGCGCTCGACGCGGAGCTCGACATCACCTTCAAACCCCACCGCGACGCCGCAGCCTGAAGCACTCGGCGCCGGATCGCGCAGCGTTGTGCCCCGGAGAAGGCCGCCAGGTAGACAGGAAGAAGCCCCGTGTCGGTCCACCACCCGCTTTACCACTACAGCGCCACGATCAAGGCAGTAGACAAGCCCGTTCTAGGCGCGCTGCGCGGGCTGTCCTTCGAAGTGGAAACTGCCGCCCATCCCCAGATCGCCTCGGGCGGGACTACCGGCGATGTGTGGGAGAAGAACGACAACCAGGTGAAATTCCGGTTCACGTCTGCGGAGCTCCGGCAGCGCTTCCTGGTGGAGGCCGCCCGCATCTTTCGCGACGGCCTGTTCGAACTCGTGAGCACAGACGATGCGGATCCGGCGACTCCACGTCACAGGTCATAGCCGAAGACCAAACGGCCACCTGAGTCCGACACGTCCGCCCATCGGCAGGCTGAGTCATCGTCCCAACGGATGCTCCCCGAGCACGGCCCACCTTGGCCCACCCGGCGCAAGCATTGATCGTCACGTCTCCGACGATGCTCAGCAGGTGCCACACGCAGGCAGCTGGCAGTTGCCTATGGCACGCTAATGGCCCGTGGGCGGCTTCGAGTGCCCTGACATGCGAACGGCCCTGGCGGGGCATCTGTCCTGGCCAGGGCCTTCGTCGTGGAGCGGGTGAAGGGAATCGAAACCCTCACTGTCAGCTTGGGAACCGTACAGGTGACCCTCCCCAGACGCATGAACCTCCAGATCGCGCCTGCAGCAAGCGGCCTGGAGCGGCCAGCTAACACCTGGGTTAATGGCCCACTAATGGCCCGGATGCGCCTCGGGACCGACAATCGCCACCACCAAGACAAGCTAACGGTCAGCGGGTGATCTCGATGGCTCTCTCGACCGGCTACACATCGATCATCTGTTTTAGCACCGTCTTCACGGCTGATATCTCATCGCCGGTGAGCACCCACGCTGGCCGCTGTCCCTGCAGCCGTGCCCGGGCGACAGTCCGGACCTGCTCAGTGATGACGAACCCAACCGGATGGCCAGCGGGGTGCACTGGAACGCGGTGCAGCCAGCCGGAGCGCTCCCGCGTCGTCACCGGGAGCACGGTGACCAGAGCCTCCCCCGTCAGTCGCAGGTGGAACACGCTAGAGACCACGAGTACCGGACGGCGGCCTGCCTGCTCGCGGCCTTCGGTAGGGTCGAGGTCGGCCCACCAGACCTGCCACGGCTGGATGATCGTCACGCAGCCTCGTCCCACACGTCGGCCGTCGGCGCTGAGGCGCGGTCTTCCCGGTCGGCCTCGGCTACATACTCGGCCCAACCGTCCGGATCGGTTGCCCGGTATGCGTCCAAAGCAGCGATGGCCTTCATCTGCCAGTGCTCGGCCAACAGCCGACGAATCGCCTCATCCGCCGACGCGCCACCGAGATCCTCGCTGGCGACGCGAGTCAGGTCGTCGCGGGTGGACTCGTCCACGCGGATCATCACGCTACCCATGACCCGAGTATATCCACATGGTTACACTGCCGTATACATCAGCGTATACAATACGTCAACGCGGCCCAGACAGAAGTCGCTCCCGATCTCCTCAGCATCAGGCCCTTGTCCGAGTGTCCACCCATAGGTTCCCGTGTTCCGGTCGGGCAGTCCGCGTGCCCATGGACGGTGGATGGCGACTGCCGACTCGATCTACGGCCGCAGCGCCTGCCTGAGGTCTACGGCCAAGCGGGTCATCTCCTCCCCGGCCTCCACGACGAAAACCACCCGGGCCGACCAGGCGGTGTCGTCCCAACTGGGAACGGACGCCCGCAGAGTCACACCGAGCGAGACGTGACCCCGCCCATCATGTCGAGCATCCAGGGCGAGCTCGTGATCCAATGCCCTCCAGGTACGGATGCCGTCCCAGCCGCGCCAGTCGTCCGCCAGCGTCTGGACGAAGGCGGACAGAGTGGTGGCCTGGGAACCGGCGAAGACACCATCCATCTTGGCGCTCGTGGAAGCAATCATGCCGTCGTCGAACAGTTGCGTGACGATCGTGTAGACATAGCCGTCCCCGTACGGATCCTGTGGCGGATGAACCACCCACCGCTTGGCATCGGCGTGTCCCAGCACGAACGCCTTACTCATGGTGGGTGAGTATGCCGATAGCTCCAAGGCAGCCGACGACGGCACCGGAGGTGGCGAGCGAAGAGCGACCACCCACCGTGGGATGACCACCCACCGTGGGGTGACCACCCACCGCGGGGTCTGGGGCTCGGGCCCCAGGAGAAAAGGCGAGGACCCCCGGTCCACGCTTTCCGTGGACAGAGGGCCCCTAGGTCCGAGCGGGTGAAGGGAATCGAACCCTCACTGTCAGCTTGGAACCGGACAGGTCACCGCCGCCAACTCCGTGAACTAGCAGGTCACGCGAGCAGCGAGCGGCCTGGAGCGGCCAGCCTTCGCCTGGGCTAATGGCCCGGCGCGTCTCGGCCGCCGGCGCCATCGCGGTGCCGGTCACGTTCCCCGTGTTCGAGGGACACCGCGCGGTCCGGTGGCGGGTCGTCGGGCACCGCACCGGCGGCGGGCCCGGCGTCAGCTGCGCCTACCTGCCCGCCCACGGCGACATGACGAGTGGTTCGACGAGCCGGGCACCCTCATCCGCGACCGGCTGCTCGCCCCGGCCCGCTGAGCCCGCAGCCGGTCGTGCCCAGGCGCACAGGGTAACCGCTCCGGAACTCACGGGCCGCCCGGCGGGGGCCGCGCCGCGTACGATCCTGGCCGTGACAGCTCCGTTGGCGGGGTCGGGGCATGCGATCGGCATCGACCTCGGGACTTCGAATACCGTGGCGATCCTCCGCTGGCCGGACGGCCGGACCCGGCCGCTGCTCGTGGACGGACGGCCCGTGCTGCCATCCGGGGTCTACGTGGACAGCACCGGCGCCATCCACGCCGGCCGGGACGCCGAGCGGATGGCGCAGGTCGATCCGGGCGGATACGAGCCCAACCCCAAACAACGCATCGACGACGGTGCGGTACTGCTGGCCGGGCGGGAGGTGCCGGTCGTGGACCTGCTCGCCGCGGTCCTGCGCGCGGTAGCCGGGGCGGCTGGCGAGGCGGTCGGGTTCCTGCCGCCGGCGGTGCTCACCTACCCGGCCGCGTGGGGCAGCCTGCGCCGGCAGACGCTGCAGGACGCGGCCACCCGAGCCGGCTGGCCGCAGGTCAGGCTGATGCCGGAGCCGGTCGCGGCGGCGCGGTACTTCACCGACGTCATGCGTCGGCCGGTTCCGTCGGGCGGGACCATCGCGGTGTTCGACTTCGGCGGCGGCACGCTCGACGTGGCGATGGTGCGCCGGGAGGCGACCGGGTTCACCGTCCTGGGCTGGGGCGGTGTGGAGGACCTGGGCGGACTGGACATCGACGCGGCGCTCGTCGCGTACCTCGGGCAGCAGCTCGAGCGCACCGAACCGGCGGTCTGGCTGCCGATCTCGCAGCCGACCACCGAACTCGACCGGCGGCACAGGCGGCAGTTCTGGGACGAGGTCCGGTCCGCCAAGGAGATGCTGTCCCGCGCGACCACGGCGTCGGTTGCGGTGCCCGGGGTGAGCGGCTCGTTGCACGTGACCCGCGACGAGCTCGAGACGCTGGCCCGGCCGCTGGTACGCCGCGGCGTGGCCGAACTGATCGCCACCGCCGAGCGCAGCCGGTTGACCCCGGCCGACCTGTCGGTGGTGTTCCTGGTCGGCGGAGCAAGCCGGATCCCGCTGGTCGCGCACACCCTGCACACCGAACTCGGGGTGGCGCCGACGATGCTGGAGCAGCCGGAGCTGCCGGTCGCGGAGGGGGCGCTCGCCGATCTGATCGCCCAGACCGCGCCGCAGCAACCGCGACCGCCCCGGCAGCCGCCTGCCCCGGCGCCGACCACGGGCATGTTCGATACTCGTACCGGCATCTCAACGTCGGGCGTGCCGCATCAGGTACCGCTGCAACGCCCACCGATGCCGGTCATGCCGGTGTCCGCCTATCCCGCGCCGGCGCCGGTCTCCGCTACGCCGGTATCGCCGGTGTCGCCGCGGCCCGTGCCGGTCATGCCGCCGCCCGCGTTTCCTTATCAGCGCCCAATGCCAGTGCCGCCGCCACCACCGCGCCGGCGCAGCGGCGGCAAGACGGCGCTGCGCGTCCTGCTGATCCTCACTCTCGTCTTCGGATGCATGGGCGGCGCCGTCTACGGGCTCTGGCAGGTGATCAAGCCGAAGCCCACCTTCCAGACGCTGTCCCAGACGGCCTCGATCCAGGTCGAGGGCATGACCGAGACGGACTTCGCCACCGCGTTCCTCACCGAGAAGAAGGCCCACACGGTCACCCAGATCGGCCGCGCGGTCGATGTGGCGACCCTGGACTTGAGCACCTCGACCATCAAGCGCAAGAAGGTCGGCGACGCGGCCAAGTGGAGCCAGGCGCTGATGATCGGCGACTACATCGTGGCACTGGCCGAGCCCGAGAACGGCAAGCGCCAACTCGTCGGCGTCAACAACATCGACGGCACCGAGTGGACGTCCGCCGTGGACACCGACGGCATCCTGATGGCCGGCGACGCCCACCCGTCGACCGGCAGTGCCCTACCCCTGCTGTGGCTGGACCGCAAGACCAATCAGATGTCGCGAATCTCCTCGGTCACCGGCAAGGTCGCCTCCGGCCTTGGCACCACAACGATCGGCCTCCCCACTGGCTGGCGGCTGCTCGGCCCCACCAACACCACCACGAACGTTGTCCTGGTGGCCGCTGGCGGCGCCGTCTGGGACATCGGCGCCAAGGAACCCAAGAAGGTCGCCGACATCCCCGACACCGCCCCGGTCGGCCGGGTCGGCTTCGACGGCCTCGTGTACGCCAGCCAGCAGACCGAGTATCAGGTCAGCACCGTCACCGCCTCGAACAGCAACCCACAGCCCGGCTTCCGCGGCCCGGCCAACCGCTCCCCGGTCTGGATCGGCGGCTGCTCCAAAGGCAGCGACCTGTGCGTCATCGACCAGGTCGGCACCGACGAGTCCACCCGCGAGTTCGCCCGCTACCGCTCCGGCTCCACCGCCGAGCAGATCTGGCGCGTCCCCGCCCCCGACGTAGATCTCCGCCGCCCCCTACAGTCCCTGGGCGGCGACTACGACGACCGCTACCTGATCGTCAACACCACCAAGGGCGGCACCGTCTACGACACCCGCGGCACCACCGTGGCCAGCCACGAGGGCGCCCTGGTCGGCATCGACACGAACCGCGCCTTCGTCTTCACCGGCACCCTGGGCACGAAACCCGCGCCGGTTACCCTCCACGGCCTGGACCTCGACAACAAACTCCGGACCAGCCTCGGCACCCCGACGATCCGCTCGGCCGGCTGCGGGTGGACCTCGACCAGCCTCATCTGCCCCGGCGCCAAGGACTACACCATCTGGAAGTACGCCAAGTAGCCCGGACCACCCACGGCTACCAGCTCGCGGTCCATCGGTACCAACCGCCGCCGAGCGATCGGAACCTGGGCCCTCGAACGACCCCGTGTTCGACTCCGCAGTCGGCCCGACCGGCTGGTACGCGAAGCGGCGTTCTCGAAGAGGTTTGCCGTGCCCTTCGTAGAAGACCGTGCCGCCAGGAACCCAGCCACGGCCAGCGACGCGATTCCGCTGGCCGCACGCCTCACCGATCTGCGTGGACCCGTCAGAGCGACCCACCAGTCCGCACCCACGGCACGCCGTCGCCCCACGCCGAGGCCCTGGACCCGGCCACGGGTGACCGTCACGAAGGATTGCGACGGCACCCAGACGCGCCAGGCGTCAGCCGGCAGGAAAGTGAAGGTGCTTGGTGCGTAGCAACCACGACCGCGAGCACCACAGATCGTGGGGTCTGGGGCTCGGGCCCCAGGAGAAAGGCGAGGACCCCCGGTCCACGCTTTCCGTGGACAGAGGGTCCCTAGGTCCGAGCGGGTGAAGGGAATCGAACCCTCACTGTCAGCTTGGGAAGCTGATGTTCTGCCATTGAACTACACCCGCGAGCGACGCCTACTGTACCGAATCCAAGGGCTTCGTGCACGGACCATTCTGGCGAGGTTTCGGGGGGCGCCGGGTTCTGGCCTTCCAGACGGTGTGCGTCGCGGTGGTCGGGGTGTCGTGGTGGACCAGGAGGGCGACGTCCACCGAGAGCTCGTACAGCCGCCAGTCCACCCGCGGGGCGGCGCGCATCGTGGTGGCGAGGTTGCTCATCAGCTCCAGGTCGGAGACGGGGGTGGCGCGGCCCGAGAGGTAGGCCTCGTCGTCGGTGTCCTCGGGCGGGAAGCTGTGCAGGCAGTAGCGGCCGTCGCGGTCCAGGTCGTGGCGTTTCGGGGATGGCACGACGAAGCAGAACAGGCCGGCGGAGGTGATGACCGGGGACACGGGGTGGATGCGCGGGCCGCCGTCCGGGCGGACCGTGGCCAGGTAGGCCAGGCCCGGGCCGTACTGGCAGACGAGCTTGTGGATGGCCGCGGCCAGGTCCGGCTCGGCCTCGGCGAAGTCAGCCCAGGATGCCATGCAGTCAACGCTACTCGAACACGTGTACGAGAATTGCCAGATTTCCCGAAAGAGGCAAACTGAAGCGGTGAGCGGAGCCGAAGAGCTGATCGTCCTGCTGCGGCAGTTCAACGTCGAGGGCGATCGGTTCGTGGACGTGTTCGTGCGGGCGCACGGGCTGCATCGCACCGACATGAACGCCGTGGCGCATGTCTGGCGGGCGGCGGAGGAGCGCGAGCCGCTCACGGCCGGGGAGCTGGCCCGGCGGCTGTCCCTCTCGCCGGCGGCCACCACGGCGCTCCTGGCGCGGCTCGAGCGGGCCGGGCACATCGAGCGCCGGCCCGACCCCGCGGACCGGAGACGGATCGTGCTGCACATGCGGCCATCTGCGCAGGAGCTGGCGCACGCGTTCTTCGCGCCGCTGGGGGCACACCTGCGGGCGGCTTTTTCGCAGTACACCCGGGAAGAACTGGACATAGCGGCAGATGTCCTGAAGAAAGCGCTACAAGCCACCACACAAGCGGCCGACGAAGCGGCACCGTTAACCTCAGAGGGTGCTGCTATCCGACCGTGACCTGTACAAGGAGCTCGAGGGCGGCCAGCTTCGCCTCGACCCGTTCGATGAAGCGCTGGTGCAGCCGTCCAGCATCGACGTGCGGCTCGATCGGTGGTTCCGGGTCTTCAACAACCACCTGTACACCCACATCGACCCCGCCGTGCAGCAGGACGAGCTGACCTCGATGGTCGAGGTGGGCGGCGGCGAGCCATTCGTGCTGCACCCCGGCGAGTTCGTGCTGGCCTCCACGCTCGAGGTGATCACGCTCGGCGACCAGCTCGCCGGGCGGCTGGAGGGCAAGTCCAGCCTCGGGCGGCTCGGGCTGCTGACGCACTCCACGGCGGGCTTCATCGATCCGGGGTTCTCCGGGCACGTGACGCTGGAGCTGTCCAACGTGGCGAACCTGCCGATCCGCCTGTGGCCGGGGATGAAGATCGGCCAGCTGTGCATCTTCCGGCTGTCCTCGCCGTCGGAGCACCCGTACGGCTCGGCGGTCTACGGCTCGCGGTACCAGGGGCAGCGCGGGCCGACGCCGAGCCGCTCGTGGCAGAACTGGAAGACCTGGCCTACGCAGTAGCGCCGGCACAGTGAAAGGGGCGGGTCCCGAAGGACCCGCCCCATCGCTAAGCGACTCTGCCGTACCCAGAAATCGGCTCTGAATCGATCTTTTTCATCTGCACCGGTTGGCTGGGATTCGGTGCGTGGACCATCCAGCCGCCGCCGACGTAGAGCCCGACGTGGTGGTTGTCCTTGTAGAAGAAGACGAGGTCGCCGGCCTTCAGGTTGGCTCGCGAGACACGGGCGGTGTCGTCGTACTGCCACTGCGTGTAGTGCCGCAGCGTGTACCCGGCCTGCTTCCAGGCGTACAGCGTCAACCCCGAGCAGTCGAACGTGTTCGGGCCCTCGGTGGCCCACACGTACCTCTTGCCGATCTCCGAGCACGCCACCTGGGCCGCCTTGGCGCCCGGTCCGCCGGTGTACTCGAACGGGCAGGCGACCGGCCGCAGGTTCCCCGTGCCGCCCGACGACCCGTAGGCCTTGATCCGCATGTCGTTGAGGTTCTTGATGTCGGCGTTGATCTGGGTTTCCTGCTGCGCCATCGCGGCCTCTTGCTCGGCCTGCTTGGCGACCAGCTCGTCGAGCGGGCCCTTCTGGGCGTCGTACTGCTGCTTGGCGACGAGCACGTCCTTGATCTTGTCCTGCTCGTCCTTGGCCACCATGTTGAGCATCGTCATCTGGTCGATGAACGTGTCCGGTGAGCCGGTGGTAAGCATCGCGTCGAGCTTGGAGAAGCGCCCGTTCTTGTACTGCAGGACCGCAAACGCGCTGACCTTGTCGAAGGCCGCGTCGACCTGGGCCCGCAGCGGCGCGATCTGCGCCTCGAGCTGCTTCTGCTTGGTCTGGTTGGCGGCGAGCTCGATCTTGAGCTGGTTGTGCTGCTCGATGACCGGCTCGATCTGGTTCCACTTGTCGTCGATCTGCTTTTCGATCTCGCCCGGCGTGGGGTCCGCGTGAGCGCCCCCTGTGATGCCGATCGCGAGAGAAAGACCGCCGAGGGTGGCGACGAGGAGCCGTACCAGGCGATTGGGCCGCTTCGTCCACCTCAGATGGGTCTCCACCGAGGAGCTACTCCTTCTTCCCTGACCGCCTACCGGGTTAGCTGACGGGTTCGGGCGGGAAGGTCGCCCTACCGCGCGCTCAGGTGCGCGACGCGGATTCACCCCGGTTGAACGCGTGGGTCCCCGGCTCGACTTCGACTCGGCGGTGTCAGGCCGGCGCGCCGTTGGTTGGCGCGGACATCCGGCCCCGACGGGAATTCACGTTAAGGGGGCCGGGTTCCCAGGTTCAAGGGAGTGCACGATTCCTGTCCGATTTGTTCCGAAAATCACGCGAATCGAGTGACGTAGACGTCGTCGATTACACCGACGAACTGATCGTTGTTCGCGCTGGTCCCCTTGCCGCCAATACACAGCGGATCATCGTTCGCAATGGACAGTGACGAAGGAATTGCGGTGCGTCCCACCTCGACACCGTCCATAGCTACCGTGAGCAGCGCGTTACCGCGCGCACACGCGATCCGGTGCCACCGTCCGTCAGCGACGGAACGCGATGCGAGCGCTACAAAAATGGTATCCGAGCCGGTGCCGACAATCACGCAACTGGGCCGGCCAGCCTCGCCGTCGACCTGCAGCTTGAACTGACTGTCACCGACCGAGAACCCTTTCTGCACGACATTGGCGCCCTTGGAAGTCTCATCGGGCCCGACGAGCACGCTGGCCCCATAGGTGAAGGCGCCGCGGCCCGGATTGAGGAACCCGACGGGCCCGCTCTGCAGGATGGCGCGCGGGCAACTCGGAGCACCGTAATGCGCACATCGCGGGGGAAAACGGACGGCGAGTCCGCCGTCGTGCGGCACCATGGCGAGTTCCCCGCCCGCGGCCTGCCGGGGATGCAGCGACCCGAGCCCGCCGTCGAACGTGTAGCGCACGGCGATCGGGGCGCGACTCGGGGACGGCGACGGTGACGGGCTCTCACCGGGGGCCGATGCGTGGCCGGGCGACGGCGGCCGCCGTACGGGCTCGCCCACCTGGCGGCTCTGGGGCCGCAGGCTCACGAGCCCGGCCACAACAAGTACCGCACAGAGAACCGCCCATAACCATCGGCGTCGGCGCATAACCGGACATATTCCGCCAGCCGCGCCCCGAGCGGTGGAGAACGCCGGAAATTACGCCACCCGCGTGACCGGCTCCCCGACCACCGCGGTCAGCACGTCGTCCAGCGTGACCACCCCGAGCGGCACCCGCCCGTCGCTGACCAGCACGATGTGCTGCCGCTCCCGCCGCATGGCGAGCAGCAGCTCCGCGAGGGTCCGGGTCGGCGGCACGATCCCCAGCGGCCGGATCAAATCGGCCGGGATGGGCGCCCGCCGCTGCGGCCCGACGAACCCGATGACGTCCTTGACGTGCACGAACCCGAGCACCCGGCGGCTGGCCCGCTCCACGACCGGGAACCGCGACCGGTTCGTCCGGGTGGCCAGCACCTCCAGCGACGCCGGCGACACGTCGTCGGCCACCGTGGTGATCTCCGCCCACGGCCGCAGCGCGTCGCGCGCGGTCCGCTGCGACAGCGCCAGGGCCCCGGCGATCCGCGCGTGCTCCTCGGGCGCGAGGAGCCCCTCGGTGGTCGCCTGGGCGGCCAGCCCGGCCAGCTCCTCGGCGGTGAACACCGTCTTCACCGACCCGGTCGCCTCGATCCGCCACAGCGACAGGATCGTCCGCGACGCCCACTTCATGGCCACGAGCAGGGGCTTGGTGGCGGTGCAGAAGGCGTACATCGGCGGCCCGAGCCACAGCACGGCCCGCTCCGGCGAGGCCAGCGTCAGGTTCTTCGGCACCATCTCGCCAACCACCGTATGCGCGAACACGACCACGCCCAGGGCCAGGCTGAAGGCGACCGGGTGGACCAGCCGCTCGGGCAGGTGCATCGCGTGGAAGGGAACCTGCAGGCCGTGGGCCAGGGCCGGCTCGGCCAGCGCGCCCAGGCCCAGCGTGCAGATGGTCACGCCGAGCTGGGCCCCGGCGATCATGAGCGGGATCTCGTTCATGGCCCGCAGCGCGGTGCGGGCCCGCCGCGAGGTGGCCGCCATCGGCTCGATGACCGTGTGCCGGGAGGCGATCAGGGAGAACTCGCCGGCGACGAAGAACGCGTTGCCGAGCAGCAGCAGGACGGTGACGACGAGCTGGATCATTCGGCCGGCACCTCCGGGCGGACCACGCGGACCTGCTCGATGCGCCGCCGGTCGACCTCGACCACGGTGAACTCCCAGCCGTCCTCGTTCCAGGTCTCCCCGACCGCCGGGATGTGCCCCAGGCGGGCCATGAGGAAGCCGGCGAGCGTCTCGTACGGCCCCGGCGGCACGTGGAACCCGGTCACCTCGGCCAGCTCGTCCTCGCGCAGCACGCCGTCGACGAGCAGGGTGCGCTCGTCGCCGGGGGCGGTCAGGTCGGGCATGCCGTGCGCGGTGGTCGGCTCCTCCTCGACGTCGTGCTCGTCGGCGATCTCCCCGACCAGCTCCTCGACGAGGTCCTCGACGGTCACGACGCCGTCGGTGCCGCCGTACTCGTCCACCACGATCGCCACGTCGGAGTTGCCCTTGCGCAGCGCCTCCAGCACGCCGTCGAGGTCGAGGCTCTCCGGCACGAACACCGGCTCCCGGGCGACGGCGGCCACCCTCGTGGTCGGCCGGCGCACCGGCGGCACGCTGAGCGCGTCGGTGACCGTGACGACCCCGGTGACCTGGTCGAGCGTCTGCACGTAGATCGGGAAGCGGCTGTAGCCGGTCTGCACCGAGGTGGCCAGCAGGTCGGCAACGGTGGCGTCGGCACGCAGCGACACGACGTCGACACGGGGCGTCATCGCCTCGGCGGCCCGCTTGTCGCCGAACCGGATGGTGCGCTGCAGCAGCACCGCGGTCTCCCTCGGCAGCGCGCCGGCCTGGGCCGAGATCGCCGCCAGCAGGCCCAGCTCCTCCGGCGACCGCGCGCTGGCCAGTTCCTCCTGGGGCTCGACGCCGAAGCGCCGCACGACCCAGTTGGCGGTGCCGTTGAGCAGCGTGATCAGCCACGAGAAGAGGCGCGAGAACATCCGCTGCGGCCCGGCGGTAGCCAGGGCCAGGGGCATCGGCTTGGCCAGGGCCGCGTTCTTCGGGACCAGCTCGCCGAAGAGCATCGACAGCAGGGTCGCCACGACGAGGCCGAGCGCGTGAGCGGCACCCTGCGTCATCGAACCGAGCACGGGGCGTACCAATGGCTCGATAAGGCGCGACAGCGCGGGCTCGGCGAGGTAACCCGTCAGCAGGCCGGCCAGGGTGATGCCGAGCTGAGCGCCGGAGAGCTGGAACGACAGCTCGCGAAGCGCCTGGCGGACCGTGCGGGCCTTGCGATCACCCGCTGTGGCTCGCTGCTCGATCTCCGCCCGGTCGACCGTCACGAGCGAGAACTCGGCGGCGACGAAGGCCGCGTTCGCCGCGGTGAGCAGCGCGAACGCCAGCAGGGGCAACAGTGTGGTCAACACGTTCGCGCGACGATCCCTTCAGGTGTGCCCCGATTGTTCCACGTGAACCCAAGCCGCGCCCACGGCGCCCGGTGATAACGAGCCACGTGAAGATCGAGATACCTGGATCACCCTCCCACTTTCGGGGTCTTTGCGGCGGCCTGAGCAGCACTGATGCTATTGCCAGACGACCGACGGCGAGGAGGGCTCGATGGGAGTGGCACTGATCGCGGCCGGCATCGCGCTCGCGGCCGGCATTGCCATGGGCAGCGCCGGCGCGAAGGCGAAACGGGCGAGACTCGACTATGTGCGCACGAAGTCCCTCATTCCGGGCGCGCGCAAGACGGCCTGGGCCGAGAACCTGAAGGGCCTCCGGGTCATCGCCACCGCCGCCGCGGTCCTGGTCGCGCTCGCGATGGCGATGAACGTCATCGGTCAGCGGTGATCTTCAAAGGCCGTTTCATGGCTCCGGTCCGTGCAACGCACGACCGTTGCTCCCGTCAGAGACCGGTCGGGCCTGGCGGCCCTCCCTGCCAGGCCCGCGGTGCCAAGAACCTACTGCTGGACGGCCCTCAGCAGGACCGAGGCCACGTCCACGACCTCCACCTCCTCGGGCGCCGCGCCCGCGGCCTTCTTCCCGGTGACGCCGTCGCCGAGCATGGTCAGGCAGAAGGGGCAGGCCACGGCGACCGTCTTGGCCCCCGTCGACAGCGCCTCCTCGACCCGCTCCACGTTGATCCGCTTGCCGATCCGCTCCTCCATCCACATGCGGGCGCCACCGGCCCCGCAGCAGAAGGAGCGCTCGGCGAACCGGTCCATCTCGACCAGCCCGGCGCCGTCGCGCTCCGGCCCGGCGACCGCACCGAGCACCTCGCGCGGCGGGGCGAAGACCCGGTTGTGCCGGCCCAGGTAGCAGGGGTCGTGGTAGGTGACCGACCCGTCCAGCGGCTGGACCGGCGTGAGCTTGCCGGCCGCCACGAGCTGGGCCAGCAGCTGGGTGTGGTGAATCACGTCATAGTGGCCGCCGAGCTGGCCGTACTCGTTCGACAGCGTGTTGAAGCAGTGCGGGCAGGTGGCCACGATCTTCTTCACGCCGGCCTCGTTGAGGGTCTCGACGTTCTGCTGGGCGAGCATCTGGAAGACGAACTCGTTGCCGATGCGCCGGGCCGGGTCGCCGGTGCAGGTCTCGCCCTGGCCCAGGATGGCGAACTTGACGCCGGCCTCGTGCAGCAGCGTCGCCACCGCCCGGGTGGTCTTCTTGGCCCGGTCCTCGAAGGCCCCGGCGCAGCCGACCCAGAAGAGGTACTCGAAGTCCCCCTCCTCGACCTCGGCCACGTTGGGCACCTCGAAGCCGAGGCCCTTGGTCCAGTCGTCCCGGGTGGACTGGGCGGCGCCCCACGGGTTGCCCTTGTTCTCCAGGTTGCGCAGCATGACGCCGGCCTCGGTCGGGAAGTTCGACTCGATGAGCACCTGGTAGCGGCGCATGTCCACGATGTGGTCGACATGCTCGATGTCCACCGGGCACTGCTCGACGCAGGCGCCGCAGGTGGTGCACGACCACAGCACGTCGGGGTCGATGACGCCGTGCTCGTCGGCGCCGCCGATGAGCGGCCGGTCCTTCTCGGCGAGCGCGAGGACGTCGACCTTGGCCAGGGCCTCCTGCGTGGCGTTGTCGCCGCCGGCCAGCAGGTACGGGGCCTTGGCGTAGGCGTGGTCGCGCAGGTTGAGGATGAGCAGCTTCGGCGACAGCGGCTTGCCGGTGTTCCAGGCCGGGCACTGCGACTGGCACCGCCCGCACTCGGTGCAGGTGGTGAAGTCGAGCATGCCCTTCCAGCTGAACTGCTCGACGGTGGCCACCCCGAACTGGTCCTTCTCCGGGTCGGCCTCCTCGAAGTCCAGCGGCTTGCCCTGGCTGGTCATCGGCCGCAGCGCGCCGAGGCCCGAGCCCTTCCGGCCCGGCGTGCGCTTGAAGAAGATGTTGAAGAAGGCCAGGAAGCGGTGCCAGGCCACGCCCATCGTGATGTTGCTGGCGATGACGATGACCCAGGCCATCGAGACGATGATCTTGACCATCGCGATCAGGCTGACCGCGGCGGGCCAGGCCGGCAGGACGGAGCCCAGCGCGTGGCTGACCGGCGCGGCCCAGACCGGCCACTCGAGCTCGTCGTTGGCGGCCTTGAAGCCGCGGATGAAGAAGCCGCAGATCAGCACCGCGAGGATCGTGTACTCGACGTAGTACGCCTGCCACATCGTCGAGCCGGTGAAGCGGGACCGCCGGTTGGGGTTGCTCGGCAGGTTGCGCAGCCGGATGCCGATGAGCACCAGGATGCCGATGAAGCCCAGCACCCCGATCCACTCGGTGACCAGGCCGTAGATGTTCCAGGCACCGACCAGCGGCAGGCCGTTGCCGGGCTTGACCACCTCGAAGTACGCCTCGAGCACCAGCAGCGAGAGCACGATGAAGGCGATCATCACGAACCAGTGCGCGGCGCCGACGACGGTCCACCGCAGCATCCGGGTGTGCCCGAGGGTCTCGGCGAGCATGTTGCGCAGCCGGAGGCCGCGATTGTCGCCGCGGGTCGGGTCGGGCTGGCCGAGCCGGATCACGGACAACATGCGCCGCACGGTCCGCACGACGAGCGCCACCGCGACTACGGTGATGGCCGCCGCGACGACGGTCGCGACGATCTGCACTGCACCCATGCGGAAGCCTCCCACGGTCCGGGCCTGCACCACTTCACTGGAGACCTTAGTCCCTCTTGTTACCAGCGGGTAACGTGAAGTCGGTCGCAACAGACGCTAGGCCACCGGACGTGCAGGATCACGCCTACACCGGAAGTTGTGACACATTCGCCCCCTCGGACGGCGTTGGACCGTCCTCAGGGGCTGCAGTGACTGCGACTCAGCGGTTCAGCGGCTTGGCGGTGCCGCGTGGCTCAACGCCACCGGTTGCCCCCTGTGGCTCAACGCCACCGGTTGCCCCCTGTGGCTCAACGCCACCGGTTGCCCCGTGTGGCTCAGCGCCACTTGGAGAAGACGGCGAGCGACGCGACCAGGAAGCCGAAGCCGATGGCCAGGTTCCAGTACCTGATGTCGGCCAGCGTCGACAGCCAGTCGACGTCGAAGAAGCCCTGCGTCAGGTAGTACGTCACGAGCCAGGCAATGCCGATCACGACCAGGGCCACGGCAAGCGCCGGCACCCAGACCGGGCTCGGCCGCCGCCGGACCGCTGCCGCCTCCCCCTGGGGGCGCAGCTCCGCCGGGGCGGTGTAGACCTTCTTCTTACGAACTGTCGACTTCGGCACGGCGCTCTCCTGGAGGGGTCGTCTGGCCAACACTATCCACGTGACGCCGCCACCTCCGCCAGCGTCGGCCTGAATAATGTTCTGCGACTAGCGTAGTCAAGTCGGCACGCGAGCGCGGGGAGGGGTCGTGGTGGAGTACACATCAGGCGGCTCCTCCTGGACCCGGGCCCTTCGCCGCCTGGGCCGCGCTATGCTGCCCCGCCGGCGCGAGGGACGCAGTTTGACCTGGTCAGCGCTGACTCCGGTGGTGCTCGCGGTGGCCGGGATGCTGTTCTCCCTCTCCGCCGCCACGGCCCAGGGCACGGATCTTCGGGACGACCGCCGCCCGGAATTGACGAACTTGATCAGCCAGCGGCGCCAGGAGATCACCGACTCGCGGGACCGGGCCACCCGGCTGCGCGCCGAGATCGACGCCCAGCGCAAGCGCCAGGCCGGCGCCGATGGCAAGGTGGACGAGCAGCGCCAGCGCGGCGACGCCGAGCAGGCCGCCGCCGGCCTGACCGCCGTACACGGCCCCGGCCTGGTGGTCGCCCTCGACGACGCCCCGCGCCGCCCGGACGGCACCCGCCCGGCCGGCGCCACCGCCGACGACCTGGTCGTTCACCAGCAGGACGTGCAGGCCGTGGTCAATGCCCTGTGGGCCGGCGGCGCGGAAGCCATGACGCTGATGGGTGTCCGGGTAATCGCCACCAGCGCGGTACGCTGCGTGGGGAACACACTGCTGCTCGACGGCCGGGTCTACTCGCCCCCGTTCGAGATCGCGGCCATCGGTGACCAGGCAAAACTGCAGCGCGCGCTCAACGCCTCCGAGGGGGTCCGGTTGTTCAGCGAGGCCGCCGACACCTTCGGGCTCGGCTACCAGGTGAAAGTGGAGACGGACGTGCAGGCCGGCGCCTACGACGGCTCGACCGCGCTGCGCTCGGCCCGGTCCGGGTCCTGACCGGGAACGCGGCCGTCATGGACCACAACCCCCGCCACCGCGCACTCGACCAGGACGACATCGCCACGACGGTCATGCCCCGCTTCGACACGGCCGATCCGGGCGACGCGACCGCGGTTATCCCGAAACTGACCCCGGAAGCCGATCAAACGGCCTATATTCCGAAGCTCAGTGCTGACGAGCCGCCGGCCGCGAAACTTCCACCACCCCCTCAGGACTCACCGGCCGCACGCGACAGTGGCGACCTTGTCGTGCCGTTGCGCCCGGTCCGCACCGAGGAGGGGTACCGCAGCGTGTATTCGGAGTACACGAGAACGAGTTTCGGCAGCGTCGCCCGTGCGGTCAGCCGCACGGCGGGCGAGCTGCTCATCACCTTCGGCCTGGTCGTGCTGCTCTTCGCCGGCTACGAGGTCTGGGGCAAGGCCGCGATCGTCGACGCACACCAGGACGAGCTCAACCACCAGCTCGAGCAACAGTGGGCCCAGCAGCCGACGGTGGGCCCGAGCGCGGCGACCCAGCCGGTGAAGCCCCCGAACGGCGCCGTCATCGCCTCCGTACACATTCCGCGCCTGAACAAGAAGTGGGCCATCGTGCAGGGCGTCACGCCCGCCGACATCCGCTACGCCCCGGGCCACTACCCCGACACCGCGCTGCCGGGCCAGGTCGGCAACTTCTCCATGGCCGGCCACCGCACCCCGGCCATCTGGTGGGACCTCGACCAGCTCAAGCCCGGCGACCCGGTCGTCATCAAGACCGCCGACACCTGGTACGTCTACCTCGTCACCGGCCACGAGATCGTCCTGCCGACCGCGGTCCAAGTGGTCGCCCCGGTGCCGGACAAACCGGGCGAGACTCCCACAAAAGCCATGCTGACCATGACCACCTGCAACCCGAAGTTCAACAACTACCAGCGCCTAGTGGTCCACGCCGAGCTGTCCCGCTCCCAGCCCGTCGCCGACGGTGACCCCGCCGAGCTGAAGGGCTGACCCGCATGTACTCGTGGATCTGGCGGCACATCCCGTTCAAGCAGTGGCCCCTGAAGGCGGCGGTGTCCGCGGTGCTGGTCGCCGCCGCGGGCGCCCTGCTGTGGTACCAGGTGTTCCCCGCCGTGGAGCCCCTGCTGCCCTTCGACGACGTCCAGGTCGAGACCAACGACCCGGGCGCCGACACGACGATCGAGAGCCCGGCCGCCCGCCCGTCGGCGAGCAACCCCGCGGCCCCCGCCCACCCCACCACCCCGCCCCAGCAAGTCCTGCCGAGTTAGGTGCCCGAGTTGCGCGTCCTGGTGATCGACAACTACGACTCGTTCGTCTTCAACCTGGTCCAGTACCTCGGCCAGCTGGGCGTGGAGTGCGACGTCCGCCGCAACGACGAGATCACCGTCGGCGAGATCGCCGCCCTCGCCCCTGCCGGCATCCTGCTCTCCCCTGGCCCGGGCACCCCGGAGCGCGCGGGCATCTGCATGGCGGTCATCGAGCAGTACGCGGGCAAGCTCCCCATCTTCGGCGTCTGCCTAGGCCACCAGGCCTTCGGCGCCGCGTTCGGTGCCACGGTGACCCGCGCCCCTGAACTCCTGCACGGCAAGACCTCCCTGGTCACCCACAGCGGCAAGGGCGTCCTGGCGGGCCTGCCCGACCCGTTCATCGCCACGCGCTACCACTCGCTGGCCGTGGTCGAGTCGACCCTTCCCCCGGAGATCGAGGTAACCGGCCGCACGGAGTCCGGCGTCGTCATGGCCATGCGCCACCGCGACCTGCCGATCGAGGGCGTCCAGTTCCACCCCGAGTCGGTCCTGACCCAGGGCGGGCACCAGATGCTGGCCAACTGGCTCGCGGTGTGCGGCCTGCCCGCCGCCCTGGACCGCGCCCCCGACCTGGTGGCCGAGGTAGAGGCCCGCCGAATCGCCGCCTTCGCTTAGCCGGCCTCCTGCAACCTTGCGCGCGGTTGGAGCCGTAGGGCCCCTCCTCGCCAGGTCTCCGTGGTCACCGCTGGGCCTTCGCCGCCACGGCCGCCAGGCGTCGCGCTGGCCTCACGCCCGACCACCGGACCCCGGTACCTCGCACAGGCCCGCTCCGGCCGCCCACGCGCTTGCCTAGGGCACGAAAACGATCCAGACCGCGGAGGGGTGGTCAAGGCGGCGCGACGGCCGGAGCGGCGAGGGCTACACGTCGCGCCAGCCCCGCCAGACGGCATCCCATCCCGCACACCCGATCCCGCGCGCCCGCGCCGCGTTCAGCCTCGCCAGCCGAACGCCCCACGCACTACGACCCTCGGCGACGCCGTGCGCGCACAGCCAGCGGTCGGGCGTCGCGTTCCACACCACCGCCGAGGCCGGCGCACCCAGTGCACGACCTCGCCAGGCGCCGCCCCGGACCCCCGGACCCCCGGGCGGCGTCGGCCTCGCTCACAGGGCCCAACGGCCTGCCGAACCCGGCAGCGAACCCCGCGGGCGGCGCGCCCGCCGATATCGCCCGCCACCCGGAGCTCCAGCCGAAGCTCAGAGCCCGCGCCGGCCCCAACCAACCCGCGAGGCGCCGGGCGTTCGGTGACGCGCGCGAGTCGAACCCACGAAGCCCAAATCCGGCAACGTGAAGGCGAGGCTTGCCGTGGCGGGTCAGGAAGAGCAGGCGATATGTCGGTCGGTGCGGTGGCCGGTCTACACCTAACGCTACCTGAACCCAACAAATCCGAACGCCCGGTGATCCATCGCGGTCGACACAGCGTCACCGCGGCATCACCGCGCTAGCAGGCTGCCTGTGCACAACCCTGTGGATAACGACCCAGTTATCCACAGGGCACGGTCTGTAGCCCCCTAGAGGAGGTCAGTTCGGCGGGGTTGTGCTGCCGCTGGGCTTTGCCGAGCCCGACGGGTTCGGGGTCGGGTTGCCGCCGCCGTCCGACTGGCCGATGCGCAGGACGATCGGTTCGGTCTTCGAGTAGACCTTGTTGATCGTCTGCTTCGTGCCGACCACCAGGCCGACCTTCGAGTCGTCGGTGACCGTCGTGGACTGGGTGGTGACGTTCGTGAAGCCGAGCTGCTCCAGCGTGGCCTCGGCCTGGGCCGGGGTCTTGTCGATGACGTTCGGCATGACGGCCTGGTTGAACTTTGACACGTAGATGGTGACCGACGAGCCGGTCTTGACCTGCTGGTTGGCCGGCGGGTCGGTGGCGACGACCTCGTCCTTGGGCTCGGTGCCGTCGCGGTCCTGCACGACCGGGACCAGGTTCATCTGCTGCAGCTGCCGCGTGGCCTCGTCCTTGCTCAGCCGTCTAAGCTCCGGCACCGCCACCGTCGCGGGGGTGCCGCAGAAGGTGTAGTCGATCTGCGTGCCCTGCTTGACCTGCTTGCCGGCCTCCGGGCTCTGGGTGAGCACCGTCCCGGCCTGGCAGCTCTGGGCGGCGTCCTGCCGGGGGTCGCCGGACAGGCCCGACTGACGCAGGGCCGCGTCGGCCTCGGCCTGGGTCCGGCCGGTCAGCTTCGGGACAGGGACCATCGGGTCCTGGTTGGCCAGGTACAGGCCGATCGACAGGGCGGCGACGGCCAGCAGGCCGAGCACGGTCAGGGCGACGACCACGCCGGTCGAGCTCTTGCGCTTCTGGCGCTGGTTGGCCCGGGCCGGCTGGCGGGAGGCCGGCGGCGGCCGGTAGGCGGTGGCCTGGGAGGCCATCACCGCGGCCATCTCGTCCTCGGTCATCACCGGCGGGGCGGAGACGGGGCGGCCGGCCGCGGCCCGCATCACGTCGGCGCGCATCTCGGCGGCGCTCTGGTAGCGGTTCAGCGGGTTCTTGGCCAGCGCCTTGAGGACCACGGCATCGATGTCGGGGGTGACGTCGCGGTTGCTGGAGCTCGGCGGGCGCGGGTCCTCCCGGACGTGCTGGTAGGCCACCGAGACGGGGTTGTCGCCGACGAACGGCGGGTGCCCGCACAGCAGCTCGAAGATCACGCAGCCGGTGGCGTAGACGTCGCTTCGGGCGTCGACCGGCTCGCCGCGGGCCTGCTCCGGCGAGAGGTACTGCGCCGTGCCGATGACCGCCGACGTCTGCGTCATGGTCGTCGCGCCGCTGGCCAGCGCCCGGGCGATGCCGAAGTCCATCACCTTGACCTGGCCGGTCTGGGTGAGCATGACGTTGCCGGGCTTGATGTCGCGGTGGATGATCCCGTGCCGGTGGCTGAACTCCAGGGCGGCGCAGATGTCCGCCGTGATCTCCAGGGCACGCCGGGGCATGAGCCGTCCTTCGGCCGCGAGCACCTCTTTCAGGGTGCGGCCGTTGACGAACTCCATGACGATGTACGGCAGTTCCTCGCCCGCCGGCCCCCGCTCCTCGCCGGTGTCGTACACGGCGACGATCGCGGGGTGGTTGAGGGAGGCCGCGTTCTGGGCCTCCCTGCGGAACCGCAGTTGGAATGTCGCGTCGCGAGCGAGGTCGGTGCGCAGCGTCTTGATCGCGACGTCGCGACCCAGCCGCAGGTCTCGACCCCGATGGACCTCGGCCATACCGCCATAGCCGAGCAGCTCCCCGACCTGGTAACGGCCGCCGAGGAGGCGCGGCTGGGCGGTCATGTCGTGTCGTCCTTCGGTCATCGACTATTACCTTGCCACGTCTTGCGACGAGAAGACATTTCAGCCCGGCACGCAGATGCCGGCGAGGATCTTGTTCGGCGGCGCGCACGAGGCGTCGGTGTTCGGCGCTCCGGCGGACGTGGACGACTTCGGGTTGGAGGATGCGGGCGCCGACTGGTCGCCATTGTCGCCATTGTCGTCGATCGCGCCCCGGTTGGCGTAGATGGTGACCTCGGTGCCCTGGTTCACCTCGCCGCACGGCTCGACCTTCACGACGCCGTTGGGAATGACACCGCGGGTCGGCTGGTTGACGACGTTCGGCCTGAGGCCCTTGCGCTCGAGATCCTTCTGGAAGATGTCGACCGGGGTGAACGGCTTGCACTCCACCTTCACCGGCTTGCCCGTGCCCTTGACCGGGGTCGGCGAGGCGGACGTCGGCGCGGCCGTCGGGGTGTTGTCGCCCACGGTGTTGTCGGGCTTGTTGTCGCTCTTCGTCGCCAGGTAGATACCGCCGATGCCGACGAGCACCAGCAGTACCACCGCGGCAATTCCGACAAGCACGAGGTTGTTGCGTCCGCCGCCGGAGCGCGAGCCGGTGCCCGAGTTGGGCGGCGGGGGCTGGTAGCCGCCGGTGTTGCCGAGGAACGTCGCCGTCTCGTTCGACGGCGGCGGGGGCACGCCGGCCGCGCCCCGTGCCTGGTGACCGCCCATGCCTGCGGCGACGCCACCGGCGGCCGCGGGCATCGCGCCGGGCATGATCCGGGTGCCGCCCGCGCCGGAGGTCGGCGGGCCGGACATCGGGGCGCCGGACATGGGGGCGCCGCCGTAGCCGGGGGAGATCGGGGAGCCGGAGACCGGCGGGCCGGAGACGGGCGGCCCCGACATGGGCGCGCCCATCGGCGGGACCGCCGGGCCGGTGGCCGTGCTGCCGCCGGAGAGCTGGGCGGAGACTCGCCGCGCGGCCTGGGCCAGGGCGGCGGCGCTGGGCCAGCGGGCCGCCGGGTCCTTGGCCATCGACCGCTCGACGAGCTGGGCGACGGGCGGCGGGATGTCGGCCGGCAGCGGCGGCGGCATGTCGCGGACGTGCCGCATGGCGATCTCGAGCGGGTTCTCGCCTTCGAACGGCCGCACGCCGGACAGGCACTGGTAGGCCACCACACCGAGCGCGTACACGTCGGACAGCGGGGTGGCCTGGGCGCCGGAGGCCTGCTCGGGCGAGATGTAGGAGGCGGTGCCGAGCACCGAGCCGGCCGCGGTGAGCTGGGCGACGGCGGCGGAGCGGGCGATGCCGAAGTCGGTGAGCACCAGCGTGCCGTTGGGGCGCACGAGCAGGTTGCCGGGCTTGACGTCGCGGTGGACGATGCCCTTCTCGTGCGCGGCGTGCAGCGCGTCGGCGGCCTGGGCGATGAGGGCCATCGCCCGCGCCGGGGTGAGCCGGCCGACCCGGGACAGAGTGCGGGAGAGCGCGTCGCCCTCCACGTACTCCATGATCAGGAAGGCGGTCCCGTTCTCGCTGCCGTAGTCGTAGATGTCGACGACGCCAGGGTGGTTGATGGTCGCCATGGTGCGCGCCTCGCCCCGGAAGCGCTCGGCGAAGCCGGGCTCCTCCAGCAGCGCGGGCAGCAGCACCTTGATCGCGACCACGCGGCCGAGCACCTCGTCGGTGCCGCGCCACACGTCACCCATACCGCCGCCGGCGATGCGTTCGTCCAGACGGTAGCGACCGCCCAGGGTGGTGCCGGCGCTCAACATGTCGCGCACCTCATTATCGAATGCCCTTTTCGTCCGCGTATGCCTTCATGACCAGGCCGGCGATACGAGCCGCCTCGGCGCTGCCACCTTTGCCAGCGTTCTGGAGGAAGACCGCGACCGAGATGATCGGCTTGCCGTCCTTCAGGGCGAAACCGATGAACCAGCCGTGGTCCTCTGCGTCCTCACCGTCCTGCGCCGTACCGGTCTTACCACCGACCTGCAAACCCGAGATGCGCGCGCTCTTGCCGGTGCCGTCGTCGGCGGACACGACGCTGAACATCATGTCCTGCAGCTCGTGCGCGACGTCGGCGGTGATGGGGGTACGCAGCGTCTTGGGTTCGGTGTGGTCGGCGATGGACAGGTCCGAGTTCTGCAGGCGGTCGACGACGTACGGACGCATCTGCTTGCCGTCGTTGGCGACCGTCGCCGCAATCATGGCGCCTTGCAGCGGAGACATCTTCACTTCGCGCTGTCCGATGCTCGACTGAGCCACGGCCGGCGGGTCGACCCGCCCGTCCGAGCTGGTCATCGAGCCGGTGTGGCTGGCCACGATGCCGCAGTAGTTGCGGTCCTGGTCCTCGACGAGGCGGGGCTCCTGCTCGAAGCCGAAGGCCTGGGCCATCGACTTGAGCTTGTCGGCGCCGACCCGCTCGACGCCCATGCGGGCGAACACCGTGTTGCAGGACACGGTCAGCGCCTGCTTCATGGTGATCTGGTCGGGACACACGCCGGTGTGCGAGTTCTTGATCTGGAAATCCGACACCTGCGGCGGCTTGTAGTACTCGCCGCCCGGGACCACGGAGTCCGGGGTGAGCGACGAGTCGGCAGTCATCGCCGCCGCCGAGACGATGACCTTGAACGTCGAGCCCGGCGGATAGACGTCCTGCACCGCGCGGTTCAGCAGCGGCCGGGCCGGGTCCGCGGCGAGCGACTTGTAGTTGGCCAGCGCCGCGTTGGTGTCGTGGGTGCTCAGCAGGTTGGGGTCGTAGCTCGGCAGCGACACCTCGGCCAGCAGGCCGCCGGTGTTCGGGTCCATCGCCACGATGGCGCCGCTCGGGACCTTGAGCTTGTTGGTGCCCAGCGCCTGGTACGCGGTGTCCTGTGCGGCCTTGGAGATGGTCAGCAGCACGTTGCCGCCGGCGGGCTCCTTGCCGGTGAACATGCCGGTCAGCCGGTCGACCGCCTGCTTGTCCGAGGTGCCGGTGAGGAAGTCGTTGTTGAGCTTCTCGAGGTTCGTCGAGGCCAGGTTGACCGGCTTGTAGCCCAGCAGGTGCGCGTACTCGTCCTTGAGCGGGTACGTCCGCAGGTACTTCAGCGAGTCCCCGGTCAGCTGCGCGTCGGCGAGCACGGTCCCCTTGGCGTCGGCGATCTTGCCGCGCGGGTGCTCGTACTCCGTCGCCTGCACGCGCCCGTTGTGCGCGTCGGTCCGGTACTCGTCGGCCTTGACCACCTGGCGGTAGTTCAGGTTCAGGAACAGCAGGGCGAACAGGACCAGAACCACGACCCCGACCCGGCGCAGCGGGGCGTTCATCGCACAACCTCCGTGGGCATCTCTTTGATCTGCACCGGCGCGCCGCCGCCTCCGCCGGCGGAGATGCCGCCGAGCCCGATCGACGGTGCCCCGCCGGCCGGTCGGCGGCCCGCGTCGGAGATCCGCAGCAGCAGGCCGATCAGCAGCCAGTTGGCCACCAGCGACGAGCCACCCGCCGACAGGAACGGCGTGGTCTGGCCGGTCAGCGGGATGAGCTGGCTGACCCCACCCACGATGACGAACACCTGCAACCCGATGGTGAACGAGAGGCCGCCGGCGAACAGCTTGCCGAAGGAGTCCCGCACGTTGATCGCGGAGCGCAGGCCCCGCTCGACGATCAGCACGTATACGACGAGCAGGGCGGTCAGGCCGAACAGGCCGATCTCCTCGCCCATGCCGGAGAAGATGAAGTCGGTGCGCACCTCGGGCACCTTGGTCGGCTGGCCGGCGCCGGGCCCGGTGCCGGTGAGGCCGCCGGTGCCCAGGCCCAGCAGCGACTGCACCAGCTGGTAGCCCTTGTTGTTGGCGTCCCCGAAGGGGTCCAGCCAGGTGGTGGCGCGCTCGGAGAAGTTGAGGAAGGGCCCGCCGATCGTCTTGCCCAGGAAGTACGCCAGGAACGCACCGCCGAGGAACAGCCCCAGGCCGATGATCAGCCAGCTGACCCGCTCGGTGGCGACGTAGAGCGTCACGACGAAGAGGCCGAAGTACATCAGCGAGGTGCCGAGGTCCTTCTCGAACACGAGGACCATCAGCGACATCAGCCAGACGCCGACGACCGGCCCGAGGTCGCGGCCGCGCGGGAAGTCGATGCCGAGGAACCGCTTGCTGGCCAGCGACAGCACCTCGCGCTTGCGCACCAGGTAGTAGGCGAAGAAGACGAGCAGGCAGATCTTGGCGAACTCGCCGGGCTGGATCGTGAACCCGGGCAGCTTGATCCACAGCTTGGCGCCGTTGATCGCGGAGTACCGCGAGGGCAGCACCGCCGGGATCAGCACGAGCACGATGCCGGCGAGGCCGAGCGTGTACGCGTACCGCGAAAGGGAACGGTGATCGCGCACGATGATCAGCAGGGCGACGGCCCCGACCACGGCGACCGCGGTCCAGCCCAGCTGGCGGAAGCCGTCGCCGCCGAAGACGCTGAGGTCGGCCCGCTGCGCCGCCTTCGTGTTGGCCAGGTCGAGCCGCCGCAGGAACGCCACGCCGAGCCCGTTGATCAGGGCCACCGCGGGCAGGATTACCGGGTCGGCGTACGGCGCGAAGATCCGGATCGCGACGTGTGCCACCACGAAGATGGCCCCGACCAACGCGATCTGCACCCAGAAGTGGGAAGTGACCTCGCCGGCGGCGTTGCCCTCCACCACGGCGGCGAAGACGGCGAGGATGCCGATGACGAACAGCAGCAGCGCCAGTTCGACGTTGCGCCGGGTGCGCGGCTGGGCGGGCGCGGAAACGCCCGCTCCGCCGCCCATGGGCGACGGAGCCGGGATGGCGGTGGCGGTCACAACTGGCTTCCTTTGTTCCTCAGCACGTCAGTTCGGCCTGGGCCACGTCAGCAGCTGGCCGCGGGAGTCGGGGTCGGCGTGGAGGTCAGGGACGTCTCGGCGGCGCTCGGCGCGGTTGAGCCGGCCGGGTTGTTGGCGGGCGACGCCGGCGACGTCACCACGGACGTAGACGCCGACGGCGACTCCGACTCCGCGGGGTGCGCCGACGGACAGACCTGTTTGCGTGAGAGGTTGGTCGGGTCCTCCAGCTCGGCCATCTTCGCCTGGGCCTGCCGCAGTGTGTCGACCTGGATGCCCTGCCGGACATTGCCCTGCGCGACCTCGTTGAGGTCGTCGAGGGTGAGCGTGTCGCTCTCCTGGTACACCGACGACAGCTTCAGCCAGGCGACCTTGCCGGGCACGCCCTTGAAGATCGCGACCCGGCCGCTATCGGTGGCGCCGACGTAGTACTTCGACTGCGTGACGGTCCAGCCGTACCAGAGCCCGCCGCCGAGCAGCCCGAGCAGCACCACGAGGAGGAGGGTGGTGCGCACGGGGTGGCGCCGGGAGCGGGGCTCCTGGTCGTCGCGGGCATGGGCGGGGGCCGGGCCGCGGCCGCTGGGGTCGTCGTCCGGCACCGGCGGGCGCGGTGCGGCCAGCGCGGCGCCCCGGGCCGAGGACATCGACTGGTCGGCCGAGGTCGCCATGCCCCGGTCCTGTGCCGCGGCGCCGCCCACGATCGGCCGCTCCTCGACGATGTCCTCGTCGGTCACGTCGGCGACGATCACGGTGATGTTGTCCGGCCCGCCGCCGCGCAGCGCCAGCTCAATGAGCCGGCTCGCGCACTGGTTGGGGTCGACGTACTCGCGCAGGGTGGACTCGATCGTCTCCGCGCTGACGACGCCGGACAGCCCGTCGCTGCACAGCAGGTACCGGTCGCCCGGCTTCACCTGGCGCACCGAGTACTCGGGGTCGGCGTCGCGGCCGTCCAGCGCCCGGGTCAGCAGTGAGCGCTGCGGGTGGCTGTTGGCCTCTTCGAGGCTGATGCGGCCCTCGTCGACGAGCATCTGGACGTACGTGTCGTCCTTGGTCACCTGGGCGAACTCCCCGTCGCGCACCAGGTAGGCGCGGGAGTCGCCGATATGGATCATGCCCATCTTGGAGCCGGAGAACAGCATGGCGGTCAGGGTCGTGCCCATGCCCTCCATGGCCGGGTTCTCCTCGACGGCGTCCCGGATCTGCTGGTTCGCCAGGTCGACGGCGCCCCGGAGGGTGTCGATCATGGCGTTACCGGGCACGTCTTCGTCGAGTGGCGCCATGGTGGCGATGACGATGTTGCTGGCGACGTCACCGGCGGCCATGCCGCCCATGCCGTCGGCAACGGCAAGCAGCCGCGGACCGGCGTAAACGGAATCCTGGTTTCCGCTCCGGATCAGACCGCGGTCGCTGCGAGCCGCATAGCGCAAGGTGAGGGTCATGGCCGTAACTCGAGAGAAGTGCGGCCGATGCGGATCGGCACGCCGAGGGGGACGGGGGTAGGCGCGCTGACCTTGGTCTTGTCGAGGTACGTCCCGTTGGTCGAACCGAGATCCTCGAGGTACCACTGGCCCGCGCGCGGTACGAGGCGAGCGTGCTTGGACGAGGCGTAGTCGTCAGTGATCACCAGCGTGGAGTCCTCCGCCCGGCCGATGGTGATGGGCGCCTCGCCGAGTGTGATGCGAGTGCCCGCCAGCGCGCCGGCGGTGACGAAGAGCTGGTTGGCTGTCTTGCCGCGCTTGACCTTCGCCGGACGGCCGGGGGCCGCCACCGCACCAACCCCCCGGGGTGCGGCGACGATCCGGCTCGAACGCGAGCCCGCGAACAGGTCCCGGCGGATCACTCCCACCACCGTGAATACGAAGATCCACAGCAGCACGAGTAGCCCGTACCGGGCAACCGTGATGACGAATTCCATCTACGACGCGCTCATTCAGATCCGCCTACGTGAAGTACGGTCATCCATCCACGCGGTAGGTCAGCGTGGTCGTGCCGAGCTGGATCATGTCACCCGGGTTCAACGCGACGGCAGAGACGCGCTGTCCGTTGACCATGGTGCCGTTCGTGGAGCCGAGATCGGTCAGCACGACCTGGGCCCCGTCGAAGTCGAGTCGCGCGTGGCGCCGCGAGATGCCGACGTCGGGGAGCCGCATGTTGGCCTGGTCGCCCCGGCCGATCACGGTCGAGCCAATCGACAGAGGGTAGCTTCGCCCGTCGCCCGACACCAGTCGGACGTTGCGGGCGGGGCCGCCGGGGCCGCCGGGCGGGGGGCCGTAGCCGCCGCCACCCTGGTTGTAGCCGCCGTACGGGTCCGGGGCCGGCGGGGGCGCAACGTCGCCACCGGTGTAGACCTCCGCGGTGACCCGGAACATGCCGGTGTCCAGCCCGTCGCCGCGCTCGATCTCGACGATGACATCGCCGTAGACGGTCCAGCCCTGCTCGCCGATGAACTCCGCCTGCGACTGCGCGAGCTCCTGGGCGAGCGCGGCGGCGTACGGGGCCAGCCGGCTGTGGTCGTAGGGCGACAGGTCGATCACGTAGCGATTCGGCACGAGCGTGCGCCCGCCGGCCAGAATCGCCTTGTGGGCTTCCGCCTCCCGTTGCATGGCGTTGAGGATCTCCACGGGGTGGACGACCCCCTTGAAGACCTTGGCGAAGGCCCCCTCAACCAGGCCCTCTAGGCGCTTCTCGAAGCGCTGCAGCACACTCACCGGTTCCTCCTCGGGTTCCGAGGTCATGATGGTATCCGGACGTCGCACGCCCGTATGCAAGCTGACCGGTCGGCCCGTGCTACTCTTCCGTGGCGCCCAGGGAAGCCTAGTGCCTACCCGGTGATTTCGCCGAGTAGGAACGATGTATGCTCTGGAGCGCCGGTCACGCAACATTGTGACCTGCGGGGAAGTGGCGGAATGGCAGACGCGCACGGTTCAGGTCCGTGTGCCCGAAAGGGCGTGGGGGTTCAACTCCCCCCTTCCCCACCGCAGAGGGGTCTCCTGCTTCGTGGCGGAGGCCCCTTGCCTTGTCTGCGGTGGATTCCTCCCGCTCGCTTCGCTCGCTAAAAGTGGGGGGCTTCGCCCACCCAACGACCCCCCTTTCCGCGGTTGCTGTCCGCGGTTGGCTTACGGTCCCCCGGTCGGTGGTTACTGTCCGTGGTCGGGGTCGTCGTATTTTTGACTCAGGCCGCGTCACTTGCGGACCGTTGCTCCCGTCAGACACCGGTCGGCCCCTGGGGGGCCTCCCTGCCGGGTTCGCCGTGTCAATAGCCGTCGGCGGGCCCACGGTATGCTCCGGACGTTCGAGTTCCCGTCGTTTCCAGGGAGACTGCCAACGTGAGCGTCGCACTCGTCACCGGCTCGGCCGGCCTCATCGGATCCGAGGCGGTGCGCCACTTCGCCTCCCTCGGCCTCGACGTCGTCGGCATCGACAACGACATGCGCAAGCGGTTCTTCGGCAACGAGGCCTCCACCGCGTGGAACGTCGTGCGCCTGACGAGTGACCTCGGGGACTCGTACACCCACCACGACGTCGACATCCGCGACCGTGACGCCGTCGCCGCGATCTTCAAGCGCTACGGCAAGGACATCGCCGTCGTCATCCACACCGCGGCCCAGCCCTCGCACGACTGGGCGGTCCGCGACCCCTTCACCGACTTCGACGTCAACGCCGGCGGCACGCTCAACCTGCTGCAGAACGTGCGCGAGCACTGCATCGACGCCCCGTTCATCCACTGCTCGACCAACAAGGTCTACGGCGACCGGCCCAACAGCCTGCCGTACCAGGAGCTCGAAACCCGCTGGGAGATCGAGCCCGGCCATCCGTACGAGGGCGGCATCAAGGAGGACATGTCGATCGACGCCTGCCTGCACAGCGTCTTCGGCGCCTCCAAGGTCGCCGCGGACGTGATGGTGCAGGAGTACGGCCGCTACTTCGACATGAAGACCGCCTGCTTCCGCGGCGGCACCCTCACCGGCCCGGCCCACTCCGCCACCGAGCTGCACGGCTTCCTGGCGTACGTGATGCGCTGCAACATGGAGCAGCGCACCTACCGGATGTTCGGCTACAAGGGCAAGCAGGTCCGCGACGCGATCCACAGCCACGACGTGACCAGCGCCTTCGAGGCCTTCTTCCGTAACCCCCGCTCCGCCGCGGTCTACAACCTCGGCGGCGGCCGGCACTCCAACACCTCGATGCTGGAGGCCTTCGCCCTCGCCCAGAGCATCACCGGCAACGAGATGATCACCGAGTACCACGAGGCCAACCGCGTCGGCGACCACATCTGGTGGATCGGCTCCAACGAGCGGTTCCAGCTCGACTACCCCGACTGGAAGCAGGTCTACGACGTGCCGATGATCTGCCAGGAGATCTACGAGGCCAACGTCGGCAAGTGGACCCCGGAAGCCTGAGCCGATGATCGACCAGGGCAAGCGCAACGTCCTCGGCGTCGAGGTCAGCGCCGTCGACTACGACGGCGCCGTCGACAAGATCCTGCGGGCCGCCCGCGAGGGCCGGCCCCTCGCGGTCACCGCGCTGGCCGTCCACGGCGTCATGACCGGCGTCCAGGACAAGGCCCACGGCGCGCGGCTCAACTCGTTCGACCTGGTCACTCCGGACGGCCAGCCCGTGCGGTGGGCGCTGAACCTGCTCCACCACGCCCAGCTGGCCGACCGCGTCTACGGCCCGGACATGACCCTCAAGGTGCTCGAGGCCAGCGCCGCCGAGGGCCTCCCGGTGTACTTCTACGGCTCCACCCAGGAAACCCTGGACCGCCTCGCGCAGAAGCTGCACGAGCGCTACCCCGCGCTGAAGATCGCGGGCATGGAGCCGTCCAAGTTCCGCCAGGCCCAGCCCGGCGAGCCGGAGCAGATCGCGGCCCGGATCAGCGACTCCGGCGCCCGGGTGGTCATGGTCGGCCTCGGCTGCCCACGCCAGGAGGTCTTCGTCTACGCGATGAAGCACCTGGTCAACGCCCCGATGCTGGCCGTGGGCGCCGCCTTCGACTACCACGCCGGCGGCCTGAAGAACCCGCCCCCCTGGATGCAGCGCTACGCCCTGGAGTGGCTGTGGCGCCTCGGCTTGGAGCCCAAGCGCCTGTGGCGCCGGTACATCCTGCTCAACCCGAACTACCTGGCCCGCCTGGGCGCCCAGAAGACCCGCCTGTGGCGCGCCGCCCCGCCCGCCCCGGCCACCGAGCCCCTGCAGACCTTCGCCGTCTGACGCTCGCCGCTGGACCGATAAGTCGGGCGCTGGCGCGCCACGACTTATCGGATTTATACCCCGACAGGCGAAAGGTCCGAACGCAGCGCGCTCGGACCTTTCGCGGGAAGATTCGGGATTGCCAGAAACATCACACCCGGCGGCGTGTGGGGGAAATGCCCGGGTTCAGCGGCCCGTGATGGCGTCGACCTTGGTGGTGCGGCGCTTGAAGGTGCCGCGCTTGTCGAGGGCGCGCTCGGCCGGCCACAGCATGAGGGCCAGCGGGGCGGCGATGTACCAACGGTCGGCCATCACGTACGCGACGATGTTCGCCACGACGCCGAGCGCGTACAGACCGATCAACAAGTCGACCCGCCGCTCGCCGAGCCCGCGCTTGTGGTAGGCGTCCAGGACGCCGAAAGCGCCGACACTCAGGGCCAGGAGGCCGAAGCCGCTCACGAAAGCGAAGATCAAGTCTGTCACGTCACTCACCCTTGCCTCCCCGTTAACACCAGCAAACTCCGACCAAGCTAAGCGGACATTTCAAGATCGACCATCAACTTTGCGACATGCCGCTCGGCCGAACGTGGCTCGGCCAATCGGACATTCGGCCGATTTCCCTGATCTTGGGCACCCCCCGAATCGGCCGCTCGTGGGCCGTCTTGAGGGAGATGACCGCCTTCTTCCCGGGCGTCACCCGTGCCTCGGGGGCCGTCGGGTCGCAGCCTCGGCCGAGGTGGAAGTGGCGGGCGCGGTCATGCGCGCACGCGGGGGCGACGTAGGGCTGCAGGTCGGTGACCGCGGCGGCCGGCCGCGGTCATGCGCGCACGCGGGGGCGACGGGCGCGGGAGAGCGCGCACCGGTCGGGCGATGTTCGGTTTCGGCAGGGCGGGCGGCGCGGCGAGGGCGGCTGTTATCGACGGGCTCCGGCCGCGCGATCGGCGCACCCGGAGCCCGTCCGACCTCCCCAGGTCGAGTCCTCCCTGTTTCTACAGGGTGCGGATCGACCTGTCGATAGACAGGCAGGTGCGCGCGACGGGGTCACTTGAGCGGCCGGGACTCCTGGGAGTAGATCAGCTCGAGGATGCTGCGGGCCGCCTCGAACCAGCGGTCCAGCCAGTCCTGCTGCGGCATCGTGCCCTTCGGCGGCAACTCCATGAGCAGGCCGCGCAGCAGCGGGTGGTCGGCCATCGACGCGCTCGGGGTGTCCAGCCACGAGTCGCGGCCGAACATCGGCTCCGTGAGCGCGCTGCTGCCGAGCGAGCCGGAGCTCAGCGACCCGTTGCTCAGCGAGCCGCCGCTCAGCGAGGCGCCGGTCAGCGGGCCGAGGTCCGCGACGAGCGAGGACTCGGGCAGCTTGGGCGGCGTCATGTCCAGTGGCATGGACGCCCGGTCCAGCGACGAGCCATTGCGGGGCGACAGGTCGTCGAGCGGCCCGTCGCCGATGCCGTCCCGGCGACCGCCCGGACGGTAGCTACCCAGTTGCCCGGAGAAACGGTCGTCGGTCTTCGACGATCCGTTGCCGAAGTTTTCGGGGCCAATGTTCACGGTAGGAAGCCTTATCTCACTCGGGGGGAAGCGCCACAATCGGTGCGATTCGCGGCACTCATACCTACAACGACGCTCCCCGGGCTCCGGCCACGCAAAGCCGCCAAAACGCCTGCAAAAGCGACCGGCCCGCCCCCGCAGGCGTTACACCGCGGGAGCGGGCCGGCCGAATAGCGCCGGGGCGTGCGTCACGCCAGGTCGAATTCCCCGTCCTTGGTCCCGCCGACGAAGGCAAGCCATTCCTCCGCGGTGAACAGCAGTACCGCCCCGGCCTTGTCCTTCGAGTCGCGGAGCGCCACCGCTCCACCAACGAACGCGACCTCGACGCAGTTGTCCGAGTACGGACCGCTGCGGGTGCTTTTGCGCCACGCGGCACCGTCGAGGTTCACGCTGAAGCCCTTGGTTTCGATCTCCACTACAGCTCCTTTGTCAGCTTCCCGAACATCGACACCGACTCGTCCGGACGGAGTGCATTGGCGCGCAAGTAGTCAAAGATGAATCCGTAGCGCTGCAGCTCGTCGTCCTTCTCGAGAAAGAGACCACCCGCCGCGTTCGAGGCGAACACGAAGTTCTGCCCGGCAGACTCGTCGTACAGCAACATCGTGAATGCACCATCCATGCCGGCATGCGCACCGGCGGAGAAGGGCAGGACCTGCAAGGTCACGTTCGGCCACGTAGCCACCAGGCTGAGGTGCTCGAGCTGGCGCCGCATGACCGCCCTTCCGCCGACCGGGCGGTGAAGGACTGCCTCGTCCAGTACCAGCCAGAGATCGAGCGGGTCATCCTGAGTGAGTAACGACTGTCTGCCCATCCGGACACGCACCCTTTTCTCGACATCTGTGGCGCCGATGTCGGGGCGGGCGGCGTGGATCATCGCCTGGGCGTACTCCTCGGTCTGCAGCAGCCCGGGAACGACGAGTGCCTCGTACGAGCGGATGTGATCGGCGGCGGCCTCGAGTCCCACGTAGGCGCTCGTGAGGACGTCGCCGTACAGCTGCCACCAGCCCTTCTGCCGCGCCTCGCGCGCGATCGTCAGCAGCTGGTCGGCATATTCGGGATCCACGCCGTAGATGTCCAGCATGTCGCGCACATCGCGCGGGGTCACGCCGGTCTGACCGGTCTCGATCCTGGAGATCTTCGAGCCTGAGCACTCCAGGCGTTCGGCCACCTGGTCGATGGTCACGTGCGCGTTCTCGCGCAGCCGGCGCAATTCCATGCCCAGCTGCCGACGCCGGAGGGTGGGGCTGCCTCGCCGACTTGCCACGTTGTCACACCTCCGTGCCGCGGGACCTACGTAGATAACTTACGTATGGATCAGCGCAACATGGTAAAGCCGCGCAAGGCGGCGCGGCGCGACAAACGTTGACTCATACCTCTGGTGGAAACTTCGTCCTGCAAGTTGCAATGATCAAGATTCTCGGGCAACCTGAGCGTGTGGCTGGGGCCACGGAGAGTTCACTTGACCGATCAATCCGGCCCCGGATGGACGCAGCGACAAACGATCGATACCGATCGGCGGTTACGGGCCCGCCCCGCGACGGACACCGTGACCGGCTTCCCCCCACACGCCGACGGATGACGGGAGTTCCACCGTGTTACCGAGGACCGGTGACGTGCTGCGCGTGACCAAAGCCGCGAGTGTGCAGTTCACGCAGCCCATGCTGTTCCGGGTGATCAGAGTCCACGACTGGCAGACGTACGACGGCTGGGCCTGGCTGGACGGCTACCAGCTCAACACGGCGGGCGACGCGGTGGAGCGCCGCTCGATCTTCGTCCAGCTCCAGGGCCTGCAGCCGGGCTTCGTCACCCGCAGCCAGCGCACCGCCACCCCCGCCCGCACCACCGCACCGGCCGACGCCGGCATCCCGGTCGCCGTCGGCTGACCCCCACCCCCCGTCCTCGTTCGGCCACCGCCAGGCGCGGTGGCCGCTTGCTTTTTACGCGTCGGCTTTTCCGTCAGTCGCCAGCTTCTGCGTCAGTCGCTGGCTTCTGCGTCAGTCGCCAGCTTCTGCGTCAGTCGCCAGCTTCTGCGTCAGTCGCCAGCTTCTGCGTCAGTCGCCAGCTTCTGCGTCAGTCGCCAGCTTCTGCGTCAGTCGCCAGCTTCTGCGTCAGTCGCTGGCCGAGGCGCTGGGTGCCGGGGACGGCGGCGGGGAGGCCGGGGCGGCGACGATCAGCGTGACCGTGTCGCCCGGGGCGACGGCGGTTCCCTCGCCCGGGCGTGTGGCGATGACCTCGCCGGGCTGCACCGTGTCGTCGGCCCGGCGCTGGACGTCCACGTTCAGCCCGAGCACCTGCAGCTTCACCGTCGCCTCGGCCAGGGTGTTCCCGCGCAGCTGCGGGATCACCACCTGGCCGGCCGGCGGGCCTGCGCTCGTCGGCGGGGCCTCCGAGGACGGCTCGACCGACGGGGACGGCGGCGCACTCGTGGCCGGCGCGGGCGGCGGGGCCGAGGTCGTGGCGGCCGGCGGCGCGACCCCGCCGGGCGCGTTCTGGCCGTTGACGGTGGCCCGGTATATGAGGAACAGGCCCACGGCCAGGGCGGCGACCAGCACCAGCGCGACGAGGCCGACGATCACCGGGCCGTACCAGGGCCGGCCCTGGTACGGGTCTTCTTCCTCTTCCACCCACTCCTGCGGGGCGGGGCGGCGCAGGGACGGGTCCCCGGGTGCGGGCACGCCGGCGCGGGCCGTCCACCGCTCGCCCCGATCGGCCGGCTCCTCCACCCAGGTCGCGCCGCCACCGGACCCCTGCACCCTGGTCGTGTCCCCCGGGTGCTGCACCCGCGTCGCATCCCCGGGGCGCTGCACCCGCGTCGCATCCCCGGGACGCTGCACCCGCGTCGCGTCGCCGGGACGCTGCACTTGTGTGGCGTCGCCGGGCCGCTGCACCTGTGTCGTGTCGCCTGGGCGTTGCACCTGGGTCGTGTCGCCTGGCCGCTGCGCCTGCGTTTCGTCGCCTCGGCGGTGCACCTCGGTCGCGTCGGCGGGGCGTTGCGGGTGGGTGGTCTCTTCGGGGCCGTGAGCGCGCGTTTCGTCGCCCGGAGAGTCGGGCCGTGGCGATGCGGAGGCTGGGTGCGGTACATCTGCGGCACCCTCGTCGCCGCCGAAAGGCCAGAACGGCTGCGTCGAGGACTCATCGTCCGGTGACCGGTCCGCGTTGTTCCCCATACGTCCAGTTCACCACCTTGCCCGACTTGTCCGCCCCTCTCCAGCTACCAAATGCCCAGCCGGGCAGGGCCATAACACGGCGCGGGCCGGGGCGCTGACGTGAGCCCGACTTCGACTCGCCCGGGTGGACGGCTCGGCGTACGCTGCGCGGCATGGCGGCACGAAGCTGGGCAACCTCAATATTCACGGCGATCGGCGTGGCGGCCGGCGCGGGTGCCGCGCAGCTCGGTCTCGGCTACGGCCTGGGGATTGTCTCCTGGCAGCCGACCGGCGACAGCGCGACCGTGTGGGTCAGCAGCCTGGCCTGGGTGACCTGGCTCGCCGCGTCCTCGACGGTCATCGGCGCCATCTGCGCCGACCGGCTCGCCGGCGCCGGAGCCCCGGTCCCGGCCGACCCGCACAGCTTCGGCGGACAGGCCCTCGTCGTCGCCTGGCGAGTGGTGATCGCGCTGGCCGCGGCGGTCGGCTCGCTGATCATCGTGCCGCTGGTCGCCATCCCGGCGCGCACGCCGCGGCCGGACAACGTCGCCCCGTACTTCACCGCCGGCGGGTACGCGATCGCCGGGCTCATCCTCGGTCTCCTCGTCGCCGTCGGCGCGCTCGCCGCCCGGGCCGTCGCGGCCAACATCATCGCCTCGTCGGCCTGGCTGTGGACGCTCGCCGTGGTCGCCGTCGCCGACGTGGTGCGGGCCGACGGCAACACCGCCACCGCCGCCCAGCTCGGCACCTGGCAGTTCACCGACGCGACCTGGGTGCGCGGCATGGTCAACCTGCCCGGCGCCCTGCTCATGCTGGTCATCGCGCTGCTCATCGGCGCCCTGGCGGCGTGGCCGGCCGGGCGGCGCGGGGACAACCGGGTCGGCGTGGCCGTCTCCGGCCTCGCCGGGCCGCTGCTGGTGGCCATCGCCTACCTCCTGGCCGTGCCCGCGCTCGGCGAGCACGACCAGCACATGTCGGCGTTCGTGATCGCGCCGTACGCGATGCTGGCCGGCCTGGCCGGCTCCGTGATCGTGTCCGCCGTCGGGCCGCGCGGCTACCACGCCCAGAACCGGGCCGCCCGCCGCGCCGCCGCCGATGATCGCGACGCCCGCTCCGCCGCCGAGTACTCGGACTGGGCCGCCGCCCTGGCCGAGGCCGACGCCGCCGACTCGCGCCGCCGCGAGCAGGACGAGGACCTGCCCGAGCCGCTGCCCATCCCGACCGGCGCGACCAAGTCGCGGGAGCCGGTCACGGTCGGCGCGGCGGAGCTCGACTCGGGCGCCGCCGATATGGAGTCGGACGCGTACGCCCCGCCGCGGGCGTACGGCCGCACGTACTCCTCCGACTCCGCCGGCAACCGCGCCTACGCCGAGGACACGGTCGACGACGAACCGGCGCCGAAGCTGAACATGCCGGCGGCGACGGGCACGGCGAGCGTCGCCCCGCTGTGGCCTTCCGCCGAGCCGGTCACCGAGGAAGCGCCGGCCAAGCCGTCCGGGCGCACCAAGCGGGGCCGGGGCAAGCCCGCCGAGTAGCTCGGCCTTTCAGCTGGGCCGCCGGGCTGGGGCCGCTCGGCCCGGCCTGGCTCGATCCGCTCAGCTCAGCCCGGCCGGCGTGCTTTGGCCGGGGATGCTCGGCTGGGGCACTCAGCCGGTCCGCTCTGCTTGGGCCGTGACACCCGCCCGGCTCAGCCCGCCCGGTCCCGGCCCGGCTCAGCTTGGCCTGGGCACCTTGGCTCGGCCCCTTCCGCTCGGCTCGGCCCGTCGCGCTTTTGCCTGATCAGCTCGGCCAGCCCAACTCAGCTCAGGCCGCTCGGCCGGAGCTGCTTGCTTGCTTGACCTTGCTTGGGCTGTGGCATCGGACGCCGGGGTGGCCTTTTGCCGTGGCCCGGCGGCCGAGTGGCGGGACGGAGGATGCCCCGCCGGATGCGAGCCGTGCTTGCATACTGCCGTGTTCGCGAAACTCGCTGCGCTCATGGACCGCGGTCGCTGGATCGTCCTCGGCGCCTGGCTGGCGGTGACGATCGCCGGCGCGGTCTTCGGCGGCGGCCTGTTCGACCGGCTGGCCACCACCGACACGAACCGGCCCGACAGCGAGTCGGCCGTCGGGCAGCATCGCATCGACGAGCTCGCCCCGCGCGGCGCGCTGGTGATCGCCGTGGTGGAGGGCCTCGAGCCGTACGATCCGGCGCTCGTCGCCACCGTCGGCGACGCCGCCCGCGATGTGCGCGCCATGCCCGGCGTCAAGGAGGTCAACGATCTCTACACCGGCGTCGGCGGCCAGATCGGCGCGGACAACCGCAGCGTCAGCGTGCAGGTGGAGCTCGATCCGGGGCTCGCCGACGCCCCGCGCGAGGCGCTCGAGGACCGGGTCAAGGCCCGCCTCGAACTGATCAAGGCGCCCACGGTCCGGGTCGGCGGCACCAAGCTCGCCGAGCGCGCCTTCGCCGACCAGTCCGTGCACGACCTCGCGATCGGCGAGAGCGTCGCCTTCGCGGCGCTGCTGGTCGCGTTGTTCCTGATCTTCGGTGGGGTGCTCGCCGCCACGCTGCCGCTGGCCGTCGCGGTCGCCGGGGTGACCGGCTCGCTCCTGCTCCTGCTCGGCATCAGTTACGCGGCGAAGGTGAGCGAGTACTCGCTGAATGTCGTCACGCTGCTCGGCATCGGGCTGGCGGTCGATTATTCGCTGCTCATCGTCGCCCGCTACCGGGAGGAGCTGCTGCGTCACGAGCCGTCCGAGGCGCTGGTCGTAGCCGTGCGGCGGGCCGGGCGGGCGGTAGCGATCTCCGGACTCGCGGTGACGCTGACGATGGCCGGCCTGACCGCGTTCGCCGAGCCGTTGCTGGCCGCGGTCGCGCTGGGCGGGGCGGCGGTCGTCGCGCTGGCCACGCTGGCCGCCCTCACCCTCGTGCCGGCGCTCATCGCCGTGTGCAAGGGGCGCATCCGACCGTTCGGCGAGGGATTCCGGCTGCCGTTCAAGTTCAAGACCGGCCCGGGTGTACTCGCCGTGCTCGCCACCCGCGCGCAACGTGACCCGGTCCGGGTCGCCGCGCTGGCCACGCTCGGCCTGCTGATCCTGGCCGCGCCCCTGCTGGGGGCCAACCTGGCCAACTCCGACGCCCGGGCGCTGCCGCACTCCAACGAGGCCCGCCAGCAGTACGACATCATGGCCTCGAAGTTCCTCAACGACGAGGCCGAGCCGGTCGTCGTGCTCGTCCAGGCCGGCCCGGAGCGGGCCGAGGTCCGCGACCTGATGAACCGCATCGCCAACGAACTGCCGGGCGACCTGCTGCGCCAGGACGTGCGCGACAAGGTGCCCGCCGGCTGGACGATCCTGGACGTGACCCCGAAGGGTGGCGTCGGCGGGACGCAGGGCTACGACCTGGTGCGCCGCATCCGGGCCGTGCCCACCCCGGTGGCGAAGTGGGTGACCGGCCCGGCGGCCGAGGTGGTCGACTACCGCGCCTCGCTCGCCGCCCGCCTGCCCGCCGCCGCGCTGATCGTGCTGCTGGTCACCGTCGTGCTGCTCTTCGCGTTGACCGGCTCGGTGGTCATCCCGCTCAAGGCCGTGCTGATGAACCTGCTGACCCTGGCGGCCACCCTGGGTGTGCTCGTGGTGCTGTTCCAGTGGGGCTGGGGCGAGGTGCCGCTCTTCTTCGACTCCTGGGGCGGACTGGACCTCACCACCCCGGTGCTGCTGTTCGTCTTCATCTTCGGCCTGTCGATGGACTACGAGGTGTTCCTCCTGGCCCGGATCAAGGAGGAGTACGACCTGCGCCCCGACACGGGCCGGGCCGTGCTGCGCGGCATCACCCGCTCGGGCCCGGTGGTCACCGCCGCCGCCGTCTGCATCGGCATCGTGTTCCTGGGCTTCGCCCTGGGTGGCCTGGTCGCCGTCAAGGAGATCGGCGTCGGCATGACGGTCGCCATCCTCATCGACGTCACCGTCGTCCGCGGCCTGCTTCTGCCCGCCCTCATGGCCATGCTGGACGCCTGGAACTGGTGGGCGCCGAGCTTCCTGCGCCGCCGCACCCGGCCGGATCAGGCCGGCGCCCACACCTAATTGAGTCGGATATTGACATTGGTCGTGGTTCCGACGGCTGCCTGTTTCGGCCCCCCTCCGCTCAGTACCCTTCCACAACATGTCTCCAGTGGCGGATCATGATCCGCAAAACGCCGGGGCCGGCTTCGCCGCGGCGCTGCGGACCCGCCGACTCGCCCGGGGACTGACCCAGGACGAACTGGCCACGAGGGCCGGCCTCGGGGTGCGGACGCTGCGGGAGCTCGAACGCGGCCGGGTGAGCCGGCCGCAGCGCAACACGGTGGCACTGCTGGCCGACGCGCTGGCCCTGACCGGCCCGGACCGCGAGGCCTTCCTGGCCGCGTCGGCCGGGCGGCCGCGCGCACGCGACTCCATCCCGGACGCGCCGCGCACCCTGGATGCCCAGCTCGTCCCGTACGTAGCCGAAGCGGCGCCGAACACCAACGGCTGGGCGACCCGGTTCCGGGAGACACCCCGCGAGGACCCCGACTCTCGGAAGGTGCCGGACAACCGCGCTCGGGAAGCGTCGAGCACCCCAGCAATGTCGAGCGCACGGGCGGCCTCGGACGCCCCCGCCCAAGGGGGAACATCAGCCGGACCTCAGCAAGCGCCACCCAGCAAAGACCCGTCGGCGCCAAGCGCCGGCCGAAACCAGCAGGCGTCGGCGGGGCCGCTGCCGTTGCCGACGCTGCCGCCGCTCGTCGGCCGGGCCACGGACATCGCGGAGCTGCTGGAGCTCCTCGGCGCGCCGGAGCCCGACGCCGCCGTGGGCTCGGGCCGTGCCGGATTCGCGTCCGACCGGGCCGCGATGGCCCCGCAGCCGGGCGCGGCGGCCGAGGTCATCGCGCTGATCGGCATGGCAGGGGTCGGTAAGTCCGGGCTGGCGCACTCGGTGGCACATTCCGTGGCGCTGGCCGGCTGGACCGCGGTCTCCGTGACCGTCACCAATGTATCGGAGCCCACCGACATTTTTTCCGCCGTCGCCGCCGTGTTCGGGGTGGCACGGGCCGACGAGCTGGTCGAGCGGTACGCGGGCCGGCGGGCGCTGCTGGTGCTGGACGGGGTGGACCGGTCGCACCGGGCCGCGGTCGAGGCGATCGGCTGGCTACGGGCGCGGGTGCCGTCGGTGCGCATCCTGGCCACCTCCCGCCGGCCGCTCGCCGCCGAGCTGCCGGGCGCGGTCGACTGGCAGGTCCAGCCGCTCGAGGTGCCGGCGGCCGCGGACATCGAGACGGTGCGGCGCAATCCGGCGGCGGCCACGGACATCGAGACGGCGCGGCGCAATCCGGCGGCGGCCACGGACATCGAGACGGCGCGGCGCAATCCGGCGGCGGCCACGGACATCGAGACGGCGCGGCGCAATCCGGCGGCGGCGGCAGACATCGAGACGGTGCTACGCAATCCGGCGGCCGCGGACATCGAGGCGGTGCGGCGCAATCCGGCGGTGGCGCTGTTCGTGGAGCGGCTGCGGCTGGTGCGCCGCGAGCCCGCCCGGGACGACGAGATCGCGACGATCGCGGAGCTGGTGCGCCGGCTCGACGGGCTGCCGCTGGCCATCGAGCTGGCCGCGGCCCGGGGGCGGGTACTGGAGCTGGCGGAGCTGCTGTCCCGGTACGGCAACCGGGTCCTGGCCCTCGCCCCGACGGACCCGGCGGATCCGGCGGGCCGGCGGCTGCGCGACGCGGTCGCCGCCAGTTACGAGCTGCTCTCCGAGCGCGAGCAGGCGGCGCTGCGCCGGCTGTCGACGCTGCGCGGCCGGTGGTCCGTGGAGCTGGCCGAGGCGCTGCTCGATGGCGTGGTCGAGGACGTCGTGGCCGTGCTGGACCGGCTCGTCGGCCTCGGCCTGGTGAGCGTGCGCGGCCCGGGTGACCTGCGCTTCCGCCTGCTCGACGTGGTGCTCGACTTCGCCGCCGAGCGGTGCGCGGACGCGGGCGAGCTGCGGGCCGCCCGGCTGCGTCACGCCGAGGTCATCACGCGGGTGGCGGTGCGCGTGTCGGCCGACCTGACCGGGCCGGCCAGCGCCGAGGCGGTGGCGCGCCTGGACTACTTGAACAGCGACATCCGCTCGGCGCTGCGGTACGCCGCGGTCCGCGAGCCCGAGGTCGCCCTTCGCCTCGCCGGGGCCATCCCGCGCTGGTGCCGGCTGCGCGGCCGGGACGTGGAGGCCTACCACCTGCTGCGCCGGCTCCTCGACGACCGGCGCACCCGCGACTGCGACCCGGGCGTGCGGGCGTGGGCCCAGGTCGGCGCGGCGATGCTCGCGATGGCGCACGGCCAGGGGGTGCGCGAGCTGTGCGCGACCGAGGCGGCGCTGCAGGTGCTGGCCGGGCGGGGCGACGTGGCCGGCGAGCTGACCGCGCGGGCGCTGCTGGCCGGCATCTGGCAGGCGCTGGGCGGGGCCGACGAGGCGCGCCGGCACAACGAGGTGGTGCTGGGCCTGGCCATCCGGGCCGGCCGCCCCCGCGAGATCGCCGTGGCCCAGAACAACCTCGCCTGGACCGACATCCTGGCCGGCGACCTGACCACGGCGGCCCGCCGTCTCGCCGGCGCCGGACGGCGGGCGGCCGAGGCCGGCGACGCCCGCCTGCGCGCGCTCACGGAGGCGAACCTGGCCGAGGTGGCCCGCCTGGACGGCCGCTTCGACGAGGCCGTCGACCTGGCCCGCGGGGCCGCCGCCGCGATCGGCGAGGTGGGCGACCCGATCCACCGGGTGCGCGTGCTCGGCACCCTGGGCCAGGCCTTCGCCGAGGCCGGCCGCCCGGACGAGGCGGCCCGCGTGGTGTCCGAGCTGGCCGCGGTGCCGGGCAGCGCCGGCACCACCGCGATGATCGAGGGTTACCTGGCGTTGTCGCGCGGCGACCGTCCGGCCGCGGCCGGCGCGTTCCAGTCGGCCGCCGACCTCCTGGCCGGCCGCGACGACATCCGTGACGTGCTGGAGGCGCTCACCGGCCTGGCCGCCAGCGCCGACCCCCCGCGCCGCGCGCGGGCCGTGGAAGACCTGACCGGCCTGCGGGAACGGGCCCGGATGGCGCTGCTGCCCCGCGAGCGCCGGCTCCTGGCCCACCTGGAAGGCACGGACGAAGACCCCCTGGCGGCGATGTCACGCCTGCCCACCTAACTTCGTCCGTGCCGGCGGCCGACGTTATCCCAGCCAAGAAGCCAAAAATCCGAAGATTCCGACGTGTACGTACAATTGACCCCGGACCTGCCGGTAATTCTGCCGGTGGGCGATCGTTGACCGTCCGTCGCGAGAATGCCTCACGTTACCGGCCGGGAGCAGCAGCGATGAACCCGTGCACGAATCCGGCCCGCGAAGCCCGGGACGGATTTCAGGCGGCCGAGCGCATCGGCGGCACGCCCGACGTGGCCTCCGGCCGGACCGCGTCACGGATCGTGCGCAGCCCGCTCAGCAACGCCTCCAGCTGCGACTGGCCGAGCCGGCCGGTGAACCACTCCTCGATCAGGGCCACGTGCCCGGGCAGCACCTCGCGCATCTTGGCAAAGCCGGCCGGGGTGATCACGGTGAACGAGCCGCGACGGTCGGTCGGGCAGGCGCGGCGCGTGGCCAGGCAGTCGCGCTCCAGGCGGTCGACCACCCGGGTCACGCCGCTGGTCGACAGCCCCGTCTGGGCGGCCAGGTCGGTCATGCGCAGCTCCCCGCCCGGCGAGCGGGCCAGGCGCACCAGCACCTCGAAGTCGACGTTGCCCAGGCCGTGCTCGGCGAGCTGGACGTTGAGCCGCGCGTTCACCCCGGAGAAGGCCTCCACGAACAGGCCCATGGCGGTGATTCGCGGATCTTCCAGCATTTCGTCGGTCACAGTGCAAGTCTAGCAGAGAGCTTGACGAACGAGAGTCTGCCGAGTGTATATTTGCGGCGGCAATCTTCTTCCGAACCGCACAACCGAGGGAGTCATCATGACGGCACCCGCCAACACCCGCGAGTACAACGGTCTCACCATCCCCACGCCCGGGAAGTTCGAGCTCGACCCGGCGCACACCCGCGTGAGCTTCACCGCGCGCCACATGATGGTCAGCAAGGTGCGCGGCGGCTTCACCAGCGCCACCGGCAGCATCGTCATCGCCGAGGACCCGCTGGAGTCGCACGTCGAGGTGACCATCGACGCGGCCAGCATCGACACCGGCGTGGCCGACCGTGACGGCCACCTGCGCAGCCCCGACTTCCTGCACGTGGAGCAGTGGCCGTCGCTGACCTTCAAGAGCACCCGCGTGGTCGGGCTCTCCGGCAACGAGTTCAAGCTCGTCGGCGACCTCACCATCCGCGACGTGACCCGCCAGGTCGAGCTCGACGTCGAGTTCGAGGGCCACGCCAAGAGCCCGTGGGGCCAGGAGGTCATCGGGTTCAGCGCGACCACCGAAATCGACCGCGAGGAGTTCGGCATCACCTGGAACCAGGCCCTCGAGACCGGCGGCGTCCTCGTCGGCAAGAAGGTCAAGATCGAGATCGGCGCCGAGGGCGTGCGCCAGGCCTGAGCCCAGCCGCCGGTAAATCTGGAAATTTCCGATTCGCCGGTGTTTGACCATCGTGCAGAGGGTGGGCGAATTCTCCCACCCTCTGCAAGGTTCTGCTCACCGTCGGCTGACTTCATGTCCGTTTTGTCCCTAGCGGTACGTCTGGACTCCTCCTAACGTGGGGGGTCCAAGAGGGGCCAGGGGGCAGGCATGGGCCAGGAAGTCACACGGGGCGCCTTCTCGCGTGAGGACCGGGCTCGATACCGACGGAAGGTTCGTCGCTGCCTGGACGTGTTCGCGCTGATGCTCAACGACTTCCGGTTCGACTCCGACCGGCCGATGACCGGCCTGGAGATCGAGGTCAACCTCATCGATCCGGACGCGCAGCCGGCCATGCGCAACGCCGAGGTGCTGGCCGACCTCGCCGACCCGTCGTTCCAGACCGAGCTGGGCCAGTTCAACCTGGAGATCAACGTCGCACCGCGCGTGATCGAGGGCAATGGGCTGGAGGTGTACGAGCGGGAGGTCCTGGCCAGCCTGGTCCACGCCGACGAGCGCGCGCACAAGTCCGACGCCCGGCTGGTGCTCATCGGGATCCTTCCCACGCTGCGGCCCGAGCACCTGGTGCTCGCGAACATGTCCAACGACCCGCGGTACCGCCTCCTGAATGACCAGATCATCAACGCCCGCGGCGAGGACATCGCGCTCGACATCCGGGGCCACGAGCGGCTGGAGGCCCAGTCCGACTCGATCGCGGGCGAGTCGGCGTGCACCAGCCTGCAGTTCCACCTGCAGGTCGCGCCCGAGGAATTCGCGATGTACTGGAACGCGTCCCAGGCCATCGCCGGCGTTCAGGTCGCGGTGGGGGCCAACTCGCCGTACCTCTTCGGCAAGCGGCTCTGGGCCGAGACCCGCATCGCGCTGTTCGAGCAGGCCACCGACACGCGGCCGGAGGAGCTGAAGGCGCAGGGCGTCCGCCCGAGGGTGTGGTTCGGCGAGCGCTGGATCACGTCGATCTTCGACCTGTTCGAGGAGAACGTCCGGTACTTCCCGCCCCTGCTGCCCATCACCGAGGACGAGGACCCGGTGGCGGTGCTGGAGGCCGGCGGCGTGCCCCACCTGGGCGAGCTGCGCCTGCACAACGGCACGATCTACCGCTGGAACCGCCCGGTGTACGACATCATGAACGGCCGCCCCCACCTGCGCGTCGAGAACCGCGTCCTGCCGGCCGGCCCTACCGTGGTGGACCAGCTCGCCAACGCCGCGTTCTACTTCGGCCTGGTCCGCGAGCTTTGCGAGCAGGAACGGCCCATCTGGACGCAGATGCCGTTCTCTGCGGCCGAGGAGAACTTCCACACCGCGGCCCGGGAGGGACTCGACGCCCACGTGTGGTGGCCGGACCGCGGCGAGATCGCCGCGGCCGACCTGGTCCTGGCCGATCTGCTGCCCCTGGCCGAGGCAGGCCTGGACCGCTTCGGCGTCCACCCGGCCATCCGCGACCGCCTGCTGGGCGTGATCGAGGCCCGGTGCCGCACGGGCATCAACGGCGCGACCTGGCAGACGAGGGTCGTGCAGTCGCTCGAGCAGCGCCACCACCTGGACCGGCCGGCGGCGCTGCGGCAGATGCTGCAGCGGTACTCCGAGGGCCTGCACGAGAACGTGCCGGTCCACACCTGGCCGATCTGACCGCCCCGCGCCTCGGGCTACAGGCCGATCGCGCGGGAGATGATCATGCGCTGGACCTCGGACGTGCCCTCGCCGATCTCCAGGATCTTCGCGTCGCGGTACATGCGGCCGACCGGGGTCTCGTTCATGAAGCCGTAGCCGCCGTGGACCTGCGTCGCCTCGCGGGCGTTGAGCATCGCCGCATCGCTCGCGGAGAGCTTCGCGATCGCGGCCTGGCGCTTGAAGTCGCGGCCGTTCACCAGGCGGCTCGCGGCGTCGTAGTAGGTCAGGCGGGCCGTGTGCGCGCGGCTCTCCATGTCGGCGATCTTGAACTGGATGGCCTGGTACTCGGCGATGGCCTTGCCGAAGGCCTGGCGCTGCTTCGCGTAGGCGATCGACTCGTCGACGCAGCCCTGCGCCAGCCCCACGCCGAGCGCGGCGAAGGCCACCCGGCCCTCGTCCAGCGTCCGCAGGAACTGGGCGTAGCCCCGGCCGCGCTCGCCGAGCAGGTTCTCGGCGGGCACGCGCACGTCGTCGAAGGACAGCTCGTGCGTGTCGGAGGCGCACCAGCCGACCTTCGAGTAGCCGGGCTGGACGGTGAAGCCCGGGGTGCCGCTCGGCACGATGATGGCCGACAGCTCCTTGCTGCCGTCGGGGTTGGTGCCGGTGACGGCGGTGACCGTCACCAGGGCGGTGATGTCGGTGCCGGAGTTGGTGATGAAGGCCTTCGAGCCGTTGATCACCCATTCGCCGGTGGCGGGGTCCTGGACGGCGCGGGTCTGGGTGCCGCCCGCGTCGCTGCCGGCGCCGGGCTCGGTCAGGCCGAAGGCGGCCAGGGCCTCGCCGGACGTCAGGCGCGGGAGCCAGTGTTCCTTCTGGGCCTGGGTGCCGTACCGATATATCGGCATGGCGCCGAGGGAGATGCCGGCCTCCAGCGTCACCGCGATCGAGGAGTCGACGCGGGCGAGCTCCTCCAGGGCGATGCAGAGGGCGAAGTAGTCGCCGCCCATGCCGCCGTACTCCTCGGGGAACGGCAGGCCGAACAGGCCCATCTTGCCCATCTGGCGGACCAGGTCGTAGGGGAAGGCGTGGCGCTCGTAGTAGTCGCCGATCACCGGGGCGACCGCATCGTGTGCGAACTCCCGGACGGTGGCGCGCAATGCCTCGAGGTCCTCGGAAAGCGCGAAGTCAACCATGGTGCGGCCCCTTCAGACGGGTGTGACGCCGTGCCGGCGGCGGGAGAAGCCGCGGTCCTTGGACCGGGCCGCGGCGAAGCGGCGGACCAGCTCGCCGCGCAGCGCCGCCGGCTCCACGACGGCGTCGACGACGAGCTCGCTGGCCAGGCGCATGATGTCGATGTCGCGGTCGTACTCGGCGCGCTTGGCCGCGACGAAGGCGGCGCGCTCGTCGGCGTCCTCGATCGCGGCGATCTTGTTGGCGTAGACGGCGTTGACGGCGGCCTCGGCACCCATCACGGCGATCTTGGCGGTGGGCAGGGCGATGGTGGCGTCGGGCTCGAAGCCGGGGCCGGCCATCGCGTAGAGGCCGGCGCCGTAGGCCTTGCGCACGACGACGCAGATCTTCGGTACCGTCGCCTCGGAGATCGCCGTGATCATCTTGGCGCCGTGGCGGATGATGCCCTGCTTCTCCACCGCGGAGCCGACCATGAAGCCGGGCACGTCGGCGAGGAACAGCAGCGGCACGTTGAAGGCGTCGCAGAGCTGGACGAAGCGGGTGGCCTTGTCGGCCGAGTCGACGAAGAGCACGCCGCCCTTGAACATCGAGTTGTTGGCCACGACGCCGACGGTCTGCCCGTCGAGGCGGCCGAAGCCGACGGTGAGCTCGCGGGCCCAGAGGGCCTGGATCTCGAAGTACGAACCCTCGTCGAGCAGGCCGCGGACGACCTTGCGCATGTCGAAGGCCTGCCGCTCGCTCGCCGGGATCTCGGGCAGCCCCGTCGCCTCCGCCGCGGCGGCGACCGGCGGGTCGGCGGTCCACGAGGAGGGCAGGTAGGACAGGTACGACCGGACGGTCTCGATGGCGTCCTGCTCCGTCTTGCACAGGAAGTGCCCGACGCCGCTCTCGGCGCAGTGGACCCGGGCGCCGCCCATGGCCTCGAGGGTGGTCTTCTCGCCGGTGACCATCTCGACCATGCGGTCGGAGCCGAGGTACATCGACGCGTTGCCCTCGACCATGGCCACGACGTCGCAGAACGCGGGGATGTAGGCGCCGCCGGCGGCCGAGGGGCCGAAGAGCGCGCAGGCCTGCGGGATGCTGCCGCTGGCCCGCACCTGGGTGTGGAAGATGCGCCCGGCGCCGCGCCGGCCGGGGAAGAGCTCGACCTGGTCGGTGATGCGCGCGCCGGCGGAGTCGACGAGGTACACCATCGGCACCCCGGTCGCGTAGGCCTTCTCGATGATCCGAATGATCTTCTCGACGGTGCGCGCGCCCCAGGACCCGGCCTTGACGGTGGAGTCGTTGGCCATGAGGCAGACCGGCCGCCCGTCGACGGTCGCGGTGCCGGTGATCACCCCGTCGGCCGGGAGTCCGTCGGCGAGGGCGTTGGCGAACAGCCCGTCCTCGACGAAGGAGTCCTCGTCGACGAGCAGGGCGACCCGCTCGCGCGCGAAAAGCTTGCCGCGGGCGGCATTTGCCGTGTGGTACTTCTCGGCGCCACCGGCCTCGACCCGCTTCCGAAGCTGGGTGAGGGCTTCACCCTCCATGGTGCAACCTCCGCGTCGGCAACCTGAACGATCGTTCACGCCTAACGATCGTTCAGGTTAGCCGACGCGGAGGTGAAGTTCCAAGCCGGACGCGGGTCGGTGTGCATCCGGCCAGGTGGTCCGGGTACCCCCTGCGGCTCAGGGGGTACCGCTATGCCGTCGGAAATCGCCGTCAGCAGGAGTAGGCGAGCGCCCCGCCCGAGCTGGAGGCGTTGGAGAAGCCCAGCAGCGAGATCGCGTTGCCGGAGATGTTCACCGGCACCTGGACGGTGGTGTCGAACTGGTTGCCGTTGAGCAGGCCGGCGTTGAAGCCGGTGGTCCAGTCGCCGCAGCCGCCCTTCACCGCGGTGGCCCCGCCGCCGTTGCTCGAGCCGTTGCCGCCGTGGTGACGGTGGTGACGACGGCCGTGGTTGTCGTCGCCGTTGCCCTGGCCCGAGCCGTTGTCGTAACCGCCGTTGTTCTGGCCGTTGCCGTACCCGTTGTCGTCGCCGACGCCCGAGCCGCCACCGTAGCCGTTGTCGCTGGCCGGCGAGAGGCCCGCGCCCGTGCCCTTGTGGTTCTTCTTGGCGTGCTCGTCCAGCGAGACCGACTTGTGGTTCGAGGTCTTGGCCTTGTGCATGTGGGCCTTGGCCGACGCGTTGTTGGCCTTGACGTCGCTGGCGTTGCCGCTGCTGTGCGGGTAGGCGTTGCTGTTGCCGTTGGTGTCCGCGCCGTAGCCGTTGTCGCCGTTGTCCGAGCCGTTGCCGTAGCCGCCGTCGCCCTGGCCGTTGCCGTTGCCGCCGTGGTGGTGGCCGTGGCCGTGGCCCCAGCCGTTGTCGCCGCCCTGGCCCCCGCCGTTGACGTCGCCCTTGACCGCGGTGGCGCCGCCGCCGCAGTTGGCGCTGGCGAAGCCGAGGATCGCGATCGAGTTGCCGCACAGGTTGATCGGCAGCTGCAGCGTGGTGTCGAGCTGGTTGCCGTTGAGCAGGCCCGCGTTGTAGCCGGTGGTGTGGTCCGACTCGGTGGCCTGAGCGCTCTCGGTGGTCGCGCTCTCGCCCTTGACCGCCCACGCGCCGCCCTGGCTGGACGCGCCCGCGAAGCCCAGCAGCGCGATCGCGTTGCCGGAGACGTTGATCGGCAGCTGGGCCGTGGTGTCGAACTGGTTGCCGTTGAGCAGGCCCGCGTTGTAGCCCGAGGTCCAGTCCTCGGTGCGGTTCGCGACGCCCTCGGTGGCGTAGTTGCCGTTGCTGCCGGCGCTGTAGGAGCCGTTGCCGCCGGCGTTGTAGCCGCCGTTGCCGTTGCCGTTGCCCCCGCGGTGGTGGCGGCGGCCGTGGCCGTCGTTGTCGGCGCTGACGCCGCCCTTGACGGCGGTGGCCCCGCCCGAGCTGGAGGCGCTGGAGAAGCCGAGCACCGAAACGGCGTTGCCGCTGATGTTGACCGGCACCTGCAGCGTGGTGTCGAGCTGGTTGCCGTTGGCGACGCCGGCGTTGTAGCCGGTCGTCCAGTCCTCCGTGGTGGCGCTCTCGGTGGCGCTGGCGCTCTCGGTCTTGACCGCCGTGGCGCCGCCGCCGCAGTGCGCGTCGGCGAAGCCGAGCACCGCGATCGAGTTGCCACAGACGTTGACCGGCACCTGCAGGGTGGTGTCGAACTGATTGCCATTCAGCAGACCGGCGTTGTAGCCGGTCGTCCAGTCCGCGTGCGCGGCGCCGCCCGAGACGAGCAGGAAGCCCGCGGAAAGCACGCCCACGTTGAGCGACTTACGAACCCACGTCTTCATGGTGGAAGTGAGACCCTTCGGTAGTTTTCGATCCTCGGTACTGCAGATGGGCGCGGTACGAAGCCATGAGCCTGCGTGCGGGCAGGCTCCCCCCGGCTCCGCCCTGTCGACGTGCGCCCGGTTTGGTGCGTGGTGCGTATTACGAGATGCCGCGATGTGGTCGATGCGGGTCCGCTGGGACCAAGGCGTGCATTCCGGCTGTCGGCTCCGCCTTGACCCAAACCGGATGGCCCGCTCGGCGTCGCGCGTCGGCTTGGCCGGAACGGCCTCAGTCGGGTGAGACTGTCGGCTCCTCGGCTGCGAGCAGCCGCAACTCGACGTCCTCGACCGCCTCCGGCCGGAAGGTCAGCACCTTCGCGCCGGCCGGTGCGGCGGGCAGCGCGGCGGCGCCACCGTCGTGGTTGACGCCCGAGCCGGTGCCCGGGGCCCCCACGGCGAGGCCGACCGCCGGCGGCGCCGGGACGGGCGCCGGGCGGGGCAGCAAGGGCACGTGGTGCGTACCCTGCGCAACGTTCCGGTCCGCGACCGGCTGGACGTGCGCGCCGTCGAGCCCCTCGGCCGCCCGGAGGGCGCGGAGGCGATCGGCCGCACGTGCGGCGACGGCCGGGTCGACGCCGGCACCTCGGGTGCCGGTCGCCGCGGCGGTGACGTCGCCGACGGACCCGTCGCGGACCGGCTCGGTCTGGACGACCGGCTCCTGCGTCCGCCGCGGGTGGGTCTTGAGGATGCCGGCCTTTGCCGGCCTCTTGGTGCTCGCGTGCTTCGCGCTCGACGCGTCTGCCGTCGCCGAGCGGTCGGTCCGGGCGGTCCGGTCCACGGATTGGACCGGCGCCCGGGTAAGGGTCACCGTCCCGGTCACGGCCCCGGTGACCGTCGCGGTCACAGGCGGGGCGGCCTTCGCCACCGGGCCCAGCACCGCGAGCACGGTGCCCGTGACAAGGTCACCGTGCTGCTGGTGGTTCTGCTGGCCGGACAGTCCGGCCCCGGTGAGCAGGCTTGTCACCGGCGAGAGCAGTTCGGGCTGGTCCGAGGCGTGCGCCGCAGAGGCCGACAGCAGCCAGGCGACGCCGGCGAAACCGGCGACGATCAGGCCGCGGACGGCGTACCTCGCGCAGCGGGAAACGGCCGGCAGCGAAGCCGTGCGCGGGTTGCGCTCGCTCCTCGACTGGGCCATGTCCGCCTCTCAGTACGGGCTCAATGTCGGGCATTCGCCCCACATGTGACTCTTTCCGTACTGAGCAACGACCCGCCCCGGCCGGGGACACGCCACAACAACGGGCGAATCGGGCACAAGCCTCAGAAGGGGAGGCGGGGACCCGCCTTGAGGACCCCGGAGGGCAGCTCCCGACCCACCATCCCCTGCGCCAGGCGAGCGGCCTCCAGCAGGGCTTTCAGGTCAATGCCCGTGTCGTACCCCATGTCGTGCAGCATGTGCACCACCTCTTCGGTGGCCACGTTGCCGGTCGCCCCCGGCGCGTAGGGGCACCCGCCGAGCCCGCCGACGCTGGCGTCGAACTCGGTGATCCCCAGCCTCAGGGCGGTGAGGATGTTGGCCAGCGCCGTGCCGCGGGTGTTGTGGAAGTGCAGCAGCAGGGGCAGGTCGGGGTGCCGGTCGCGGACCAGCCCGACGACCTCCTCGACCCGCCGGGGCGTGCCCATGCCGGTGGTGTCGCCGAACGCGACCCGGTCGGCGCCGTCGGCCACGACCCGGTCGACGATGCCGGCCACCCGGGCGGGGTCGACGTCACCCTCGAAGGGGCACCCGAACGAGGTCGAGATGATCACCTCGGCGCTCGCCCCGGCGTCGTGCAGCAGGGCGATGAGGCCGGCGATGTCGTCGAGGGACTCGGCGGTCGAGCGGTTGACGTTGCGCCGGTTGTGGGTGTCGGAGGCGGAGACGACCACTTCGATCTCGGTGAAGCCGGCGGCCAGCGCCCGCTCGGCGCCCTTCGAGTTGGGGACCAGGGCGGAGTAGCGCACGGCGGGGTTCTTGGTCGCGCGTTGCCACACCTCGGCGGCGTCCGCCATCTGGGGGATCGCCTTCGGGTGCACGAACGAGACCGCCTCTATCCGCCGTACACCCGTCAAGGAAAGGGCGTCGAGCAGCCGCACCTTGTCGTCGGCCGGCACGGGGTCCTCGTTCTGCAGGCCGTCGCGCGGCCCCACCTCGCGGATCGAGATCTCGGTCATCGCATCCTGCCCACAATGCCGGTGTCGTAGTCGCCCGAGACGAACTCGGGCCGGTCCAGGAGCTCGGCGAAGAACGGCAGGTTGACCTTGGGCCCGGCGATCTCGAACCCGGCCACCGCGGCGCGCAGCCGGGCCAGCGCCTCGGCCCGGTCGGCCCCGTGCACGATCAGCTTCGCCATCAGCGAGTCGTAGCTGGGGGTGACCGTGGTGCCGGCCGAATACCCGGCGTCGACCCGCACGCCGTCGCCGACCGGCTCGACCCAGGTCGTGATCGCGCCCGGCCCCGGCAGGAACCGCTTCGGGTCCTCGGCGTTGACCCGGACCTCGATCGCGTGGCCGGTGACCGTCAGCGCGCCGGGGTCGAAGCTCGGCTCCAGCCCGGAGGCGACCCGCAGCTGCTCCTCGACCAGGTCCACGCCGAACACGGCCTCGGTGACCGGGTGCTCGACCTGCAGCCGGGTGTTCATCTCCAGGAAGAAGAACTCGTCGCCGGCCGGGTCGAACAGGCACTCGACGGTGCCGGCGTTGCGGTACCCGACCGCCTCCCCGGCCCGCACGGCCGCCGCGAGCAGGGCGGCCCGCACCGGCGGCGTGAGCGCGGGCGACGGCGTCTCCTCGACCAGCTTCTGGTTGCGCCGCTGCACGGAGCACTCGCGTTCGCCGAGCGCCACGACCCGCCCGTCGTGAAGACCCAGGATTTGTACCTCGATGTGCCGGACCCGCGGGAAGTAGCGCTCGATGAGCACGGAGCCGTCGCCGAACATCCGCTCGGCGAACCCGCGCACCGTGTCGTACTGCTTGCGCAGCCCTTCGGCGTCCTCGGCGACCGCCATGCCCATGCCCCCGCCGCCGGCCGCCGCCTTGACCATCACCGGGAAACCGATCTCGGCCGCGGCCCTCAGCGCCTCGTCCGCCGTGCGGGCCGGCTCCTTGCTCCCGGGCGCCACCGGCACCCCGGCCGCCGCCATGAGGTTGCGCGCGTTGATCTTGTCACCCATGGCCTCGATCGCGTCCGGCCCCGGCCCGACCCAGATCAGCCCGTGGTTGATCACCTCGGCCGCGAACGCCGCGTTCTCCGACAGGAACCCGTACCCGGGGTGGATGGCCTCCGCCCCGGTCGACTTCGCCGCGTCCAGGATCGCCCGGGCGTTGCGGTAGGACTGCGCGGGGTTCGCCGGCCCGATCTCGACGGCCTCGTCGGCCTCGGCCACGAACGGCAGCCCGGCGTCCGCCTCGGAGTACACCGCGATCGTGCGAATCCCCAGGCGGCGCGCCGTGCGGATGATCCTCCGGGCGATCTCCCCGCGGTTGGCGACGAGCAACGAACTGAGCATTCGGCCGGCTCTCCTGTGGATAACTCTGTGGGTAGGAATGCGGGCGGCCTGTGGATAACCCTGTTGACGCCCGCGAAGGGTCACCCCTGCAGCGCGGAGAGTGTCGCCGCGCGCAGCAATTCGGCTCGGCGCGTCCGGTCGACCTCGCCACCGAGGAACGGCGTCGAGTTCATGAGGCCGAACGCCGCGTGGGCCAGGACCCGGGCCTCCCCGTCGGTCAGGTCACCGTCCCGCAGCGCGGTCAGCGTGCCGACCCACTCCTCGACGTAGAGGCGCTGCAGCCGCCGGATCTGCCGGCGCGGCTCGTCCGGCAGCCGGTCGAGCTCGTGCAGGTGCAGGGCGATGACCGCCGGGTTGGCCAGGGCAAACTCGACGTGGAAGTCGACCAGCGCGGCCAGCGCCACTGCTGGGTCCTCACCCGCCTCGGCGATGCGGGCCTTGCCGCCGGTCAGCAACTGCTCGCTGACCGGGATGAGGGCGGCGGCGAGCATCGCTTCCTTGCCCTTGAAGTGGTGGTACAGCGCCGGCCCGGTGACCCCGGCGGCCGCGCCGATGTCGTCCATGGAGACGCCGTGGTACCCGCGCGTGGCGAACAACCCGACAGCGATCTCGAGAATCTCGTCCCGCCGCGACCGCCGCCGCGGCGCCCGGCCACCCTCCGCCTCGGCGGACTGGTCGCTCGCGTGAGCGGCCGGCTCACCACCCGTCGACGCCGCGCCGGCACCGGCGGGCCCGGAGCCGCGGGACTGGGTCGGCGGACGGACGGCTTGTTGTTCGAGCGTCATGGGGAAAGCCTAACCTGGTGTCAAGCCATGGACTGAACGCTCGTTAAGTTAATCACGACGCACCGTCACGTCAAACTCGACCCCTCCGACCTCCACCCCGTCCGCGCCCCGGCGGCGCGCTCCGGGGCTTCGCGCTGCGCTACCACCGAACCCGCCGCCGCAAACAAACTCCGAGCCCCCGGCGGTCGACCGGGTGGGCCGTCACCCAGCCGGTGGCCGGGCGACCGTCGGCCCCACGGAGCGGCGAGCGCCGGACCGTGGGCCGCCGGCGGGCGGTTGCACCGATGAAAGAACGGTGTGTGGATGGGCGGGTAGAGGACGCGCCCGGGTGAGGCCACGGCGGCCGATCCTGGCGAACAGCCCGGGGCGACCGATCGGCGAGGCGGCGGCAACGCCCAGACAGCGCAGCGACGGGCCGCCGGAGGTCGCGCCGACAGGCCGGGTGGGCGCCCACCCGGCCGGCAGAGCGCGGCGCACCCGGCACCCGGCACCCGGCACCCGGCACCCAGCACCCAGCACCCAGCACCCAGCACCCAGCACCCAGCACCCAGGGATTGTCGGCGCGCCCTTCCTTATTGCTGCAGGTACGCGCCGCGGATCTGCTCGGCCTCCTCCGAGCGGCCCTGGGCCTCCAGCGACTCGGCGAGCATCCAGGCCGTGTTCTGCTCGATCCGGGAGCCGCGCGGGGCCACGCCCAGCACCCCCCGCAGCCGGGCCTCGGCGCCGGCCGGGTCGCCCAGGCGCATGAGGCACTCGGCGTGCAGGAAGTCGGCGTCCAGGGCCTCGCCGAGGGCGCCGATCTGGCGCAGGGCCTCGCCGGCGGCCTCGCAGCGGCCGGCGGCGTCGGCGGGGCGGCCGTCCCCGATGTAGACGCGGGCGGCGTCGCAGCCGAGCATCGCCTTCTGCCAGATCAGCCAGGGCTCGTCGCGGTGGGCGGTGGTCTCGAACTGGCGGACCAGCTCGTCGGCCTCGTCGACGGCGGCGACCGCGGTCGGCAGGTCGCCGGCCCAGCGCAGGGAGAGGGCGCGCATGCGCCGGCAGTGCAGCTCCGACAGCATGTTGCCGCAGGACTTGAAGACGTCGGCGGCGGCCGTGAACCGCTCGGCGGCCTCGGCGTCGCGGTCCATGTCGTAGAGGACCTGCCCCGCCTCCTGCAGCATCCGGCCGCGGGCGTGCGGGTCGTCGTAGCCCTCCAGGCCGGCCGCGAGCCCCTCCAGCAGCCCGAGCGCCTGCTCGGCCTCGCCGAGCTCCCGGTAGATCCTCGACAGCAGGTAGCGCACCCGGTCGGCCTGCTCCTGGGCGCCGGCCCGGTCGAAGACATCGAGGGCGCTCTCCCCCGCCTCGGCCGCGTCCAGCGCCAGCCCGGCCTGCAGGTAGGCGGCGGCGAGGTCGTGGCGCACCAGCGCGGCCGGGATGTCCTCGCCGTGCGAGACGTGGTCGGCCACCGCCTCGACCAGGTCGTCGACGGCCTCGGCGGCGCGGCCCCAGGCCAGCCGGGCCCGGCCCCGCCCGACCAGCGCGTTGAGCCGCAGCATCCGCTCGGCGTCGAGGCCGAGCGCGATGTCGAACGAGGCGACCGACTCGTCGTAGCGCTCGATGTTGCCCAGCGCGTGCCCGCGGATCACCGCCGGGATGGCCGCCGGCGGCGGGTTGCCGAGCGCCGCGTAGAGCTCCAGGGACTCCCCGGCGACGACCTCCGCCTCCTCGTACTCCTCCAGGATCATGAGCACCCGGGCCCGGCGGCCGGCGAGCTCGGCCCGCAGCGCGGGCCCCTGCGGCCCCTCGGCGACGGCCGCGTCGACGGCGGCGAGCGCGTCGGTGGGCCGCTCCAGTCGCAGCAGCGCCCACTCGGCCCGCAGCCGCGCCTCGGCCCGGGTGTCGGCGTCGGCGTCGGGGTGGGCGACGATCCGCTCGGTGAGGGCGGCGAGGGCGGCGAGCATCGCGTCGTCGGCGTCGCGGCACAGGACCGCCCGCGCCTCGGCCTCGAGGGCCTTGAGCTGCGCGCCGAGGGCCTGATAGGCGGCGGCGACCTCCTGGAACAGCGCACCGGCGGCCTGGCCGCCGTCGTCGCGGACCGCGGCCAGGCGGGCCTTGCCCTCCAGCCGCCGCGCCGCCAGGTCGGCCGGCGGGTCGGGCAGCAGCTCGTCGAAGCGCTCGAACGCCGCCGTCGCCGCCTCGATCCGGTGCTCGTCGTAGAGCTCCCAGGCCCGGTCCAGCAGCGCCGCCGGGTCGTCGGGCAGCGCGGGCAGCTCGGCGCGGACGAGGCCGGAGGCGGCGGGCGAGCCGGCGGTGCCGGGCCGGCCGGGGCGCCGCCCGGCCAGGTGCCGGGCCTCGGCGGTCAGCGGCAGGTGGTCGACCAGGGTGGCCGCGGCCAGGGTGGCCTCGGTCCGCCGGGACACCGCGGCGTTGCCGTTGCGCTCGTCGAACTTGGCCGCCAACTCGCGGGCCCGGGTGGCCAGCCGCGCGCCGAGCTCGCCGGCGGTCGTGTCGCCGATGGGCAGCCCGGGCTCGACGCGGCCGAGCAGGAGCGCCGCCGCGGCCGCGAACTGCATCTCGGCCTGCGGGGTGGGGGCCCGGTCCAGCCAGGACAGGTGCCGCTGGACCAGCTCCAGGCCGCGGGTCTCGTTGCCGGTGCGGGCGCAGAACTCGACGTGGTCGGCGATGGACTGCAGGTCGGCGATGTTGCCGCGCAGCCGCCTGTAGGCCTTGCGGTGCGCGTCGACCGCCTCGTCGAGCCGGCCCGTCCGCGCGAACGGCACCAGGAGCGACGTCAGGATCGACTGCGGCTGCTCGATACAGGTCAGCTGCCCGGCGAGCACCGGCCCGGCCATCGCCAGCGCCTCCTCGTCGCGCCCCTGGGTGACGAGGTGGTCGACCTTCGCGCCCGGGTCGCAGCCGGCGCAGTCGGAGTTGCGGTCGCGGGGCGCGGCGCACCACTTCGCATACCAGTCCCCGGCCGACGGGTCGTCGAGGTGCGCGGCCACCACGTAGCGGTAGGCGTAGACGGCGTGCAGGCTGTGCCCGCCGGCCCGGAAGCGCCGCTCCATGTCGTCGAGCACGTCGTGGGTGCGGGCCAGCGGCACGGCCGGGAACTTCAGCAGGCCGTTGACCATGTACTTGAAGTGCCACAGCAGCGTGTGCTCGTCGTCGGCGTCGAAGCGCTCGGGGTGCTTGTCATACTCGGCCCGGCACCAGGAGAACGTCACGAACGAGCGGGCCGGCTCGCCGCCGTGGACGTAGGCGGTGGTGGCGAACATCCGGGAGGCGAGCCGCAGCTGCTCGTGCTCGCCGGCGTCGGCGTGGGCCATGACCTGCTCGACGAGCGCGATCTGGGCCGCGCCGTAGGGCATGTGATACGCCTCCCGCAGCAGCGACCACAGCTCTTCTTCACTCTTCATGACCGACCGCCTTGTTCAGGAGACCGAGGAACGAGCCGTTGAGCAGCGCGGCGTCCGCCGGCCGCAGGGGATGGTGGCCGAGCAGGAGGGCCTGGCCATAGAGCCCCTCGACCGCCAGCCGGACCAGCTGGGGGTCGGGGATCTCGGTGACCCGCCGCACGAGCGGGTTGCGGTAGTTGAGGACCAGCTGGGGGCGGTCCTGCTCGTCGGTGCGGGCGAGCGCGTCGAGCACGTCGGCCCACACGTCGTCGACCCGCTCACGGGTGGCCCGCAGCTCGGCCGCGAACGAGGCGGAGCGGCTGGTGAGGTACATCGCCGGGAGCCCGGCCGGGTCGAAGACGCGCAACACGACCTCGCAGCCGAGGCGGTCGAGGGCCCGCTGGGCCATCTGCAGGAACGGCCGCTTGGCCAGCTCCACGCCCGGGTCGAGCCCCTCGAAGGCGGTGCTGAGGTCGCCGGGCTCGATCCGCTCGATGATGGCGCCCGACTCGACCTGCGGCAGCCGCTCGACGATCTCGGTGTCGTAGATGTAGCCGGCGTTGACCAGCGGGATGCCCTGCGCGGCGGCGACCGCGCCGATCTGGCGGAACTCGTCGACCTGGGCGGTGTAACGGACCAGGCCGTGCTGGGCCCGGAACTCGGCCAGGGTCATCCGCCCGGCGTTGGTCTCCATCGGCCACCAGCGCTCGACCAACCGCAGCATCTCGTCGTCGTGCAGGGCGAGCGCCTTGACCCCGAGGTGGTGGACCTCGAGGAACTCGGCGAGCCGCTGCGGGCTGCGCCCGGCCAGCCGGACCAGCCAGCCGCGCAGCTGGTCGCCGAGGGCCTCCCGGGTCGACTCCAGCAGCGAGTCCTCGTAGAGGGCCTCCCGGCTGGCGGTGGGGCGCAGCTCGCTGGTGTCGATCACGCAGCGGGCGAAGAACGCCCAGGGCGGCAGGACCCCCTCGGCGCCCTCGGCCAGGAGCATGCGCTTGAGGTAGACGCGGTGCCCGGCCCGGGCCGCCGGGCTGGTCGGCGTGGGAAGCACGAACGCGACCCCGGTGAGCCCGGCCTCCGGCACCGCCAGGTCGATGATGTCGAAGGGGACGAACCCGAAGACCTCGCGGCAGTATTCGGCGAGGCGCTCCCGCCGGCCCTCGGCGCCGCCCTGCCAGGGCGGCCCGTCGCCGCTGACCGCCCGGCCGGCGACCTCGACGCGGAACGGCAGCAGCGAGCCGTAGAGGCCGGCGAGCTCGGTGACGGTGTCGCGGCGCAGCCACTCCCCGGCGTCGCGGCGCGGGACGAGGGTGACCGTGGTGCCGACGTCGTCGCGCTGCTGGCCCTCGGTGGTCACCGAGTAGCGGCCGTCGGCGAAGCCGCGCCACAGCACCGCCGGGGCGCCCTCGGCCCGGGTCAGCACCCGGATCTCGTCGGCGACCAGGAAGCAGGACAGCAGGCCGATGCCGAACTGGCCGAGGAAGTCGTGCCGGGCGAAGCCGAAGTCGTCGCGCTTGGAGCTGCGCCCGATGGTGGCCAGGAACTGGTGCACCTGCTCCTCGGTCAGGCCGATGCCGGTGTCGTGCACCCGCAGCGAGCCGTCGCCGGTGACGTCGGGCGGCTCGATGCGGATCGCGGCCCGCGCCCCCTGGTCGTGCGCCCGCCGGGCGGTGATCGCATCGACGGCGTTCTGCAACAGCTCCCGAATGTATACGCGGGGGCTCGCGTAGAGGTGGTGACTGAGGAGATCGACAACGCCGCGGAGGTCAACTTGGAACGTCCGGTCCACGCGGGCAACCTACCGCGTGGGTACGACATTTCCCGCCCCGGTTTCCGCCCGCGGGCGATCCACTATCTTCGGCGAGGTGAATCTTCGCGCCGCGGCCGACAGCCTGACCGGTCTCTCCGTCGGCGACGCGCTCGGCGCGCCGTTCGAGATGCGCCCACGAATGGGTGACGAGGCCGCGTTCGTGCCGCCGCCGACGCCGTGGCGCTGGACCGACGACACCGAGATGGCCTGCGCGCTGCTGCAGGTGGCGCAGCGCAGCGGCCGGGTCGACCAGGACGAGCTGGCGCGGGCGTTCGCGCTGCACTGCAGCGACGACCGCGGCTACGGCCGGGGCGCGAGGACCCTGCTCGCCAGCGTGCGCGAGGGGGTGCCGTGGCGGGCCGCGGCCGGCGCGCTGTTCGCCGGGCGGGGCTCGGCCGGCAACGGAGCGGCGATGCGGGTGGCCCCGCTGGGCGCGCTGTTCGGCGCCGACCCGGACGCCGCGGCCCGGGAGGCGGTGCTGTCGGCCGAGGTGACCCACCGGCATCCGGAGGGGGTGGCGGGGGCCGTGGCCGTGGCGCTGGCGGCCGCGTTCGCCGCTTCCCGCGGTACCGCTGCCGGGTCTGGCTTGTTGCGAAGCGTCCTGAACCAGCTGCCGCCGTCGGATGTGCGCGACGGCATCGCCCGGGCCGCCCGCACGGACCCCGGCACCGACCCCGGGGAGGCCGGCGCCGAGCTCGGCAACGGCTCGCACGCGCTGGCCCAGGACACGGTGCCCTTCGCGCTGTGGGTGGCGGCGGCCCACTTCGAGGACTACCCGGCGGCGATCGAGGCGTGCGTGCGGGCCGGCGGCGACGTCGACTCGATGTGCGCGATCGTCGGGGGGATCGTCGCGGTCAACGTCGGGGAGGCCGGCATTCCGCGCGATTGGATCGACGCCCGCGAACCGCTGCCGGAATGGTTCCACAAGCCGTAATCACGGTACGTGAGCATTGGGGGTTCGCGCAGGCGAATGCTATATATTGACCATCATGACGATTTTGTGACGGGTGATATTGGGCATGAGCTGCAGGGGGGCATGATCAGACCACACTCGTCATCCGAGGCGAATGAAGGATTTTCGGCGTCGGCAGGGGTAACAATGTGCTCATGTCACACCCTGCCGCGACCTATCGACTCGGTATCGTGTCGACCTATCTGCCGCGCCAATGCGGTCTCGCGACGTACACCGCGGACCTGCGCGAGGCACTGGGTGTCGCCACCGACGATCTGGAAACAGTCGTCGTGGCCATCGACCGTGACGGGCTCTCCTACGGCGACGAGGTCGTCGCCACCATCAACCAGGACCGCATCGAGGACTACTCCGCGGCGGCCCGCGTCCTGCGCGAGGCCGGCGTCCAGGTCGTGCTGATCCAGCACGAGTACGGGATCTTCGGCGGGCCGGACGGCTCGCACCTGCTCGAGCTCACCCGCGCGCTCAACGCGTGCGGCATCCCGTACCTGCTGACGCTGCACACCGTGCTGCCGAAGCCCTCGCCGGGCCAGGCGGCGACGCTGCGCGCGCTGTGCGCCCGGGCGGCCCGGGTGACGGTGTTCACCGAGACCGCCCGCCGCGTCGCGATCCGCACCGGCGTCGCCGCCGGCCATCAGCTCGTCGTCGTGCCGCACGGCGCGCCCGAGGCGATGCGCCGCCCGCCGGAGCCGGCGACGCTGCGGCCGGAGCTGCGCGAGCTGCTCGACAAGGTGCGGGGCAAGCCGACGCTGACCACGTTCGGCCTGCTCGGCAAGGGCAAGGGCATCGACATCGCGATCGACGCGCTCGCCGAGGTGGTACAGAAGCACCCCGACGTCCAGTACATCGTGGCGGGCACGACGCACCCGGAGATCAAGCGGCAGGAGGGTGAGGTCTACCGCGAGAGCCTGCAGGCGCAGGTCCGCTCGCTCGGCCTGGCCGGCAGCGTGCACTTCGTCGACGCGTTCCTGGCGCTGGACGAGCTGTCGGCGATCCTGCACGCCAGCACGTTGTTCGTGACGCCGTACCGTCAACCGGAGCAGATCTGCTCGGGTGCCCTTACCTTCGCGCTTGGCGCCGGGCTGCCCGCGGTGTCGACCTCCTACAGCTACGCCGAGGACATGCTGGCCGGCGGGGCCGGGCGGGTGGTGCCGATCGGCGACGGCGGAGCGCTCGCGGCCGAGATCATCGACCTGCTCACCGACACCCGGGCGCTGGCCGCGGCCAAGGCCGTCGCCGAGTCGTGCGCGTCCTGGCTGCCCTGGCCGGCCGTGGCCGCCCGGGAGGCCGACCTGTTCGCCGACGTGGTGCGCCAGGCCCAGGCCGCCTCGGCCGGCCCCGGCCACGCGACGGCGGCCGCGCCGGTGCTCAACCTCGATCACCTGGACCGGATGACCGACGAGATCGGCGTCATCCAGTTCTCCCGCGGGCCGAACCCGGACCCCTCGTCGGGGTACTGCGTCGACGACGTGGCCCGGCTGGCCATCGTCGCCGCCGACCTGCTCGCCGTCGGTACCGACGCCAAGCAGACGGCGCTGGCCACCCGCTGGCTGCGGCAGTCGATGCGTTTCCTGACCGCCGCCTACGACCCGTCCGGGTCGATGCACAACGTGCTCAGCTACGGCGGCACCTGGCAGGACTGGCCGCACTCGGGCGACCACGTGGGGCGCACGGTGTGGGCGCTGGGCGTGCTGGTGGGCACCCCGGCGGTGCCCGACGACATCCGGCGCCCGGCCGCGGCCCTGCTCGACGAGCTCGGCCCGCGCACCGACGCGCTGCCCGCCATCGGCCTGCGCTCCTGCGCCTACGCGCTCATCGGCATGGCCCGGGCCGGGCGGGTCGAGCAGGCCGCGCCGCTGCTGGCCCGGCTCGACGAGGCGCTGGTGGAGACGTCGGCGGCCGACCCGGCCTGGCGCTGGTTCGAGCCGGAGCTCACCTACGACAACGCCCGCCTGCCCCAGGCCATGCTGCTCGGGGCGGCGCTGCTGCAGGACGACGCCGCGCTCACCCGGGCGGTGGGCGCCCTGGACTGGTACGTCCAGCACGTGGGCCTCGCCGACGGCACCCTGCGCTGCGTGGGCAACCACTGGCACCACCGTGGCGAGTCGCCGGCGCTCTGGCTCGCCGACGACGGCGACGAGCAGCCGATCGACGCCGCCGCGGTCACCGAGGCGCTGGTCGACGCGTGGCAGCACACCGCCGACCCGCACCTGGCCCGGATGGCCGGCTGGGGCTACGCGTGGTTCCTGGGGCGCAACCGGGCCGGCGCCCGGCTCTACGTGGACGCCACCGGCGCCTGCCACGACGGTTTGTCTGCTACTGAGCCAAATGGGAACCAAGGCGCCGAGTCCGCGCTAGCCTATTACCAAGCGCTCCTCAGCCTGCTTAGGGCCGGTTTGGCCGCGTTGCCGCACCCCGTGGCGGCCACGACCCCGGTCCCGACCTCCCTGCCGGTGACCACGCTCTCCAAGCCCACGAACAAGGGTCGCGTGGTCGGCCGGGCGTCGGCGGGGTTCAGCGCGACCGCCACACCGCCCCGCCTGCGCACCACGGAGGACCATTCCGATGCACTTTGACGCGGAGCTCTTCCACCGAGACCCAGCCAATCCCCTGCTCACGGCGGGGGACTGGCCGTACCCGATCAACAGCGTCTTCAACCCGGGCGCCTGCCTGCACAACGGCGACACGGTCCTGCTCTGCCGGATCGAGGATCGCCGGGGCATCTCCCACCTGACCGTGGCCCGGAGCAAGGACGGCCGGACCAACTGGGTCGTCGAGGGCAAGCCGCTCATCGCCGACGACCCGACCGATGCGCACAGCTGCTGGGGCGTGGAGGACCCGCGGGTCACCTACGTCGAGGAGCTGGGCGCCTACGTGATCGCCTACACGGCGTACGGGCCGAGCGGCCCCTGCGTCGCGCTCGCACGGACCGAGGACTTCCTGTCGGTGGAGCCCCTCGGCGTCGTGATGCCGCCCGAGGACAAGAACGCGTCGCTGCTGCCGCGCATGATCAACGGGCAGTACGTGCTCTTCCACCGGCCGGTGTCGGTGCTGTCCGCCCGCGCCGACGTGTGGCTGTCGAAGTCGACGGACCTGCGCTCGTGGACGACGCCCGAGCCGGTGATGCAGTCGCGCTCCGGTCCGTGGTGGGACGCCACCCGGATCGGGATGGGGCCGCCGCCGATCGAGACGCCGCACGGCTGGCTCGCCGTGTACCACGGCGTCAAGGCGATGGTGGCCACCTCCATCTACCGGGTCGGCCTGGTGATGCTCGACCTCGACGACCCCACGAAGGTCATCCGGCGCACGCCGAGCTGGGTGCTGGGGCCGGAGGCCGACTACGAGCGCGTCGGCGACGTGCCCAACGTGGTGTTCCCGGCGGGCCTCATCCACGATGAGGCCCGCGACGAGCTGCGCATGTACTACGGCGCGGCGGACCTCACCGTAGCGATGGCGAGCGCCAAGTACTCCGAGGTCGTGGACTACCTGGTCTCGCTCCCACCCGAGGACGAGTAGGACGGATGAACGGGGGCCTCGCTACCTCGGCGAGGTCCCCTTCACCACCGGCACGCGGACCAGGTTGCCCCACTCCGTCCACGAGCCGTCGTAGTTGCGCACCTGCCGGTAGCCCAGCAGGTGGGTCAGCACGAACCAGGTGTGCGACGAGCGTTCGCCGATGCGGCAGTACGCCACGATGTCGTCGTCCGGCGCCAGCCCCAGCTCGTCGGCGTAGATCGCGCGCAGCTCGTCGACCGGCTTGAACGTGCCGTCGTCGCGGGCGGCCTGCTTCCACGGCTTGCTCACGGCGCCCGGGATGTGGCCGCCGCGCAGCGCGCCCTCCTGCGGATAGTCGGGCATGTGCAGCAGCTCGCCGGAGTACTCACCGGGCGAGCGCACGTCGACCAGCGGCCGGTCCGCGGCGATGTGGGCGAGCACCTCCTCGCGGAACGCCCGGATGGGCGCGTCGTCGCGGGTGACGACCGGGTACTTCGTCGCCTCCCGCACCGGCACGTCCTTCGTCATGGGCCGCCCCTCGGCGGCCCACTTGGCCCGGCCGCCGTCGAGGATGCGCAGGTCGCGGTGGCCGAACAGGGTGAACACCCACAGCGCGTAGGTGGCCCACCAGTTGAAGTTGTCGCCGTAGAAGACGACCGTGTCGTCGGGGCCGATGCCCTTCGCCGAGCACAGCGCGGCGAAGCCCTCGGCGTCGAGGTAGTCGCGGGTGACCTGGTCGTTGAGCTCGGTGTGCCAGTCGACCTTGACCGCACCAGGGATGTGGCCCGTGCCGTAGAGCAGGACGTCCTCGTCGGACTCGACCACGACCAGCCCTGGCTCGCCGAGGTGCTCGGCCAGCCAGCCGGTGGTGACGAGCCGCTCCGGGTTTGCGTAGGCGCCCAGATCGGGCGCCGGATCGGAACTCACAGCCATACTTCGAGCCTAGGTCCTGTCCTGTCGCTCATGTCGAGCCGAGACGAGGTCCAGATTTCGCCTGCGTGTGCCCCGCGAAAGGCGGGCTACCGGTGTTGTAACCGGCCTTTCGCGGGGTGCGCGCAGCGCCTGGGCTGGGCCGGCCAGGCGCAGCGCGCCGGGCCAGCCTGGGCGTCGCGGAATCTGGGCCCGTCGCAGGCCGGTATGAGCGACAGGGCAGGGCCTGGGCGGCTAGTCGGTGAGGGGGGCGAGCTCCGGGCGCTTGGCGGTGACCATGTCGCCGGACGAGCGGCCGGTCAGCCGACGTTTCACCCACGGCGCCAGGTGCTGGGTCGCCCACCTGGCGTCGGCCGCCTTGCGCGACATCCAGGACAGCTCCTCCGGCGGGGCCGGGGCGGCCAGCCAGTCCGGGTCGCAGGTCACGCCGAGCGCGCTCAGCACCTGGCCGGCGACACGGCGGTGGCCGGCCGCGGACAGGTGCAGGCGATCGGGGGCCCACAGCCGCGGGTTGGCGAACTCCGGGTCGTCCCACAGGCTCACCACGTGGGCGCCGTGCTTCGCGCCGACCGCCGCGATGGCGCCGTTGAACTGCTCGACCCGGGTACGCAGCATCTTGCCGCCCGGCATCCGGCCGGTCATGTCGACCCAGCAGAAGAGCACGACGTCGGCGCCGGTGGCGCGCAGCTTCCCGATCGTGCGGTCGAAGCGGTCGGCCACCACCTGCGGCTCGAAGGAGCGGCGCAGGGCGTCGTTGCCGCCGCCGGCGAAGCTGACCAGGTCCGGCTTCATCGCGACGGCCAGGGGCACCTGCTCGGCGACGATGTTGTCGAAGAGGCGGCCGCGCACGGCCAGGTTGGCGTAGCGGAAGTCCGGCTCGCCGCAGGCCAGCGCGCCGGCCACCAGGTCGGCCCAGCCGCGGTAGCCGCGCCCGTCCGGGCGGCGGTCGTCGAGGCCCTCGGTGAAGCTGTCGCCCACGGCCACAAAGCTTCCCCAGCGTTCCACGTCAGTGCTCCCCCCGGTCGTTCCATCCCCCGTTCGGCATCCTCGCAGCCGACTCAGGGCCGTGAAAGCGACTTTGGCTCAGACCACACCGCCGGCCCCCTAGTGACGAATCTCACCCGGCAAAGCCTGGCTAAAGTCGATGCATGATCTTCGTGCCGTACCACCTGGACGAACGCCTGTACGGGCTCGAGGCCGACCTGCTGGCTCCGCCCGGCGACGAGGTCACCGCCGACCTGCCCGAGGGCGACATCTGGGCCCGGCTGGCCGTCCTCTACGACCGGGTCGCGGATCGGGTGGCCGCGCGGGTGGCGGCGGGCGATCGGCCCGTGGTCGTGTCCGGCGACTGCACCGTGTCGCTCGGCACTGTGGCCGGCCTGCAGCGGGCCGGCGTGAACCCGTCGGTGGTGTGGTTCGACGCGCACGGCGATGTGCAGTCGCCGGAGACGACGACGTCGGGGTACATCGGCGGCATGCCCTTGCGCCTGCTGGTCGGGCACCGCCCCGATCTCATCGCCGACCGGCTCGGGCTGCGGCCGGTGCCGGAGGAGCGCGCGGTGCTGGTGGACGCGCGGGATCTCGACCCGGCCGAGGTCGAATACCTTGCCGGGGCGAGGCTCATGCGGTACGACATCGAAGCTCTGGAAATCCCCGAAGGCCCACTGCTGGTGCACGTGGACCTCGACGTCGTGGATCCTCGCGAGGTGCCGGGGGTACTGTTCCCGGTCAACGGCGGGCCCACCGGCCCGGCGGTCGTGGCGGCGGTCGACCGGCTGATCGCCACCGGCCGGGTCGTGGCGATGGACGTCGCGTGCACATGGCGCCCAGACGGCGGCAACGCACAGCGGCGCGGTTTGATCACCGCCCTTACTAAGGGGCTCTAAAGGAAACCCTCAGGGTTTCCGACTCTGCGTGATCAATGAATTGCGCAGTGTACCGAACCCCTGGCATAGCGCGTACCAAATGGCCGAACGCGGGACCCACGAATCGCTTAACTAGGGAATATTGGTACCCGTGAGAGGACGGCATCGGGCGACAGACCTGCGTAGCAACGGGTTCGTCGCCCTCGCGGCCGGCATGATCCTTCCCCTCCTCGCCATCGGTGGCGTCTACGGCGGATATCAGGTCATGTCGACTTCCGGCTGCTCGGGGACGGTGCGCCTCGCCGTCGCCGCCAGCCCGGAGATCGCGCCGGTGATCAAGGACGCCGCGGCCCGGTGGATCAAAACCGAGCCGCGGGTCGACAACGAGTGCGTCGCGGTCGACGTGACCGCAGTCGGATCGGCGGAGGTCGCGGCCGCCGTGGCCGGCGAGGGCGGCGCCACGGTGCCCGGGCTCGGCCAGGCCGACGGCAAGACACAGGTGCCCCAGATCTGGATTCCCGACTCGTCCATGTGGCTGCAGCGGATGCGGGCCGCCCGCGAGGACCTGGTCCCGCTGGCCGCGCCGTCACTGGCCCGCAGCCCGATCGTGCTGGCCGTGCCGGAGCCGACGGCGAAGGCGCTTGGCTGGATCGAGACCAAGGTGACCTGGAAGCAGGTCCTGGAGCAGATCGTCGGCGACACCCGGATCCAGCCGGGCATCGTCGACCCCAACCGCGACTCGGTCGGCGTGTCGACGCTCGTGGCCATGGCCTCGGTGCGCGACCAGTTCGGGCCCAGCGGCGACTCGCTGACCGTCGGCGCCGTGAAGTCGCTGATGGCGGGCAAGTCGGAGCAGCAGACCGGCCTCGTCGGGCGGTTCCCCCGCGACGCCGACCCGAAGACGCTCTCCACCGCGGTGACCCTGGCGCCGCTGTCGGAGCAGGCGCTGCACACCTACAACGCGGCCGGCCCGGCGGTGCCGCTCATCGCCGTGTACCCCGACCCCGCCCCCATCGCGCTGGACTTCCCCTTCGCGGCCATGCCTCGGCTCTCGCCCAACCGGGCCGCGGCCGCCGAGCAGTTCCGCGCGGTGCTCTCCGGTGCGCCGTTCCGCGACGTGCTGGCCCAGCACCAGCTGCGGGCCAACGACGGCTCGGTCGGCACGGGGATGACGCTGAGCCCCAGCGCCCCGGTCGGCGGCCAGGTCACACCGGTGCCGGATGCCGCGGTGATCTCCAAGGCCCTGCAGATGTGGGTCGAGATCACGCAGCCGTCGCGGATGCTCGCCGTCATCGACGTGTCCGCGACGATGAAGACGCCGGTGCCGAGCGCCGGCGGGCTCACCAAGGAGCAGGTCGCAGTCCAGGCCGCGCAGGGCGGCCTGGACCTGTTCCCGGACTCGTGGGCCGTCGGGCTGTGGGCCTTCTCCACCGGCATGCCGGGCGGCCTCGACTACCAGCAGCTCGTCCCGATCGGCCCGCTGACCTCGCAGCGCGACCAGCTGCGCGGCGCGATCGGCGGGCTCAAGCCCAATCCCAAGGGCGGCAGCGGGCTCTACGATACGATCCTCGCGGCGTACCAGACGGTCCAGCAGGGCTGGGACCCCGGCCGCGGCAACTCGGTGGTAGTGGTCACCGGCGGGCGGAACAATGACCCGGTCGGGCTGTCGCTCGACGAGCTGGTCGCCGCCCTGAAGAAGGCCGAGAACAAGGACCAACCGGTGCAGATCATCATCATCGGCGTCGGCTCCGAGGTGAACCAGGCGGAGATGCAGAAGGTCGTCGACGCCACGGGCGGCGCGGTCTTCGTCGCGCCCGACCCCTCGAAGATCGGCGAGATCTTCACGAAGGCGCTCGCGCTGGACGACGGGCGCTGACGTTGCGCCTCGATCTCTCTCCCGCGCTGTCGAAGCCCGAACTGCTCGCCGCGCCGGTCGTCGAAGCCCTGTCGAAGCTGCCCGACGCCGACGCGATCCAGGTCGCGCCCATCGATCCCGACCTCGCCGACACCGCCGCGTTCTGCGAGGCGTACGACGTGACGCTCGAACAGTCCGCGAACTGCGTGATTGTCGTGGGCAAGCCGGCCGGGGTCTACGCCGCCTGCGTCGTGCTGGCCACCACCCGGGCCGACGTGAACGGCGCCGTCCGGCGGCTCCTCGGCACCCGCAAGGCCAGCTTCGCGCCGATGGACGACGCCGTCGGGATCTCCGGGATGCAGTACGGCGGAATCACCCCCATCGGGCTGCCGTCCGACTGGCCGGTGTACGTCGACTCGCGCGTCCTCGCCGTGTCCTCCGCGGTCATCGGCAGCGGCATCCGGGGCAGCAAGATCGTGCTGCCCGGCACGCTGATCGCGTCACTGCCCGGCGCCACCGTGATCGAGAACCTGGCGCTTGAGTCGCTGTAGGATCGCCGTCCCGCCCCTCACCCGGAGCGGGCTGATCGCCTGCGCGAGACCCATGCGCTGGTAAAGGTCGGCCGGCACGCCCAGGACCTGCTCGGGCGTCGCGCCCTCGAGCCCCTCGGCCAGGATGCCGGCGAACGCGCGTGTCGTCGGGGCCTCCGGCGGGCAGTCGAAGAACAGCTCCACCGTGCCCTGCGGGGTCACGTCGGCCTTCAGGAAGAACGGCGTCTGGCACTCGGGCACTTGCTCCATGCCGGCATGCCCCTCGAGCTCCGGCGGGAGCGGCCGCACCGCCTCCGAGTACTCGAGCAGCATTTCCAGCACCACATCCCGCGGTGCCGACGCGAACTCGTCGACGATCACCGCGAGCTTCTCTGGCATCTCCACAGTGTTAACGTACCGCCGTGGCGTACCTCGTTGCGGATGTCGTGAGCGCAGGGACGCTGACCGGATCGCCCCAGCCCACCCTGGCCGCCGACGGACTGACGCTGCGCCCGTGGCGATCCGCGGATCTTCCGGCGGTCGTCGCCGCTTACGCCGATCCCGCCATCCAGCAGTGGCACTGCCGGACCATGGACGAGTCGGAGGCGGCGGACTGGCTGGCGGCGTGGCCCGGCCGCTGGCGGACCGAGTCCGGCGCCGGTTGGGCCGTGACCTCTCCCGACGATGAGGTCGTGGGCCAGATCGGCCTGCGCACGATCTCCCTCCCGGCCGGATTCGCCGAGATTTCGTACTGGGTGCTGCCCGCATGTCGCGGCCGGCGCATCGCCGCGCGGGCGCTGTCGGCGCTGACCACGTGGGCGCTGGGATCGCTGGGCCTGCACCGGCTCGAACTGCGGCACTCGATGGTCAACACGGCCTCGTGCCGGGTCGCCACGCGGGCGGGATATGCCGCCGAAGGGGTACAGCGAAGCGCGCTGCTGCACCCCGACGGCTGGCACGACATGCATCTGCACGCCGTGGTCAGTTGTTAGGTTCGGCCTTGCTGATCCCGCCCAGCACCGAGTCGGGGTCGATCTCCTCGGCCAGGTCGCCGATCGAGACGATGCCGACCAGGCCGTTGCTGTCGTCGCAGACCAGGACCCGCCGGACTGCCTGATCGCGCATGAGCAGCGCGGCGGAGTGGATGGAGTCCTCGGGACGTACGGTCACGAGGTTCTTGCTGAGGATCTCGCCGATCGTCGTGGCCGCAGGGTCGCACCGCTCGGCCACTGCCCGCACGACGATGTCACGGTCGGTGACCAGCCCGGAGAGCTCGGGCCCGTCGGCCACCACCACGTCGCCGATGTCCTGCTCGCGCATCGTCCTCGCGGCCTCGGCCAGGGTGGTCTCGCTGGGCAGGTACACCACGTTCGTGGTCATCACGTCCCGGACTGTCTGCATCGCCATTGACTTGACCTCCCGCCATTCGATGCGCATCTGTTACCCACCGTGCCGATCGCTTAACGATCATGCAGCGGGCGCGACCACGGCTACGCTCTTCGGTCATGGCGGCCTTCGACCCCGACTCGAACCTCAACGGTGACGTCGCGTACCGCCTGCTCGCCAACACTGCGGTGACCCTGTTCTGGCGCCGGCGCCTGCTGGCCGAGACCACGGTCTGGCTCACCGAGCACGGTTACCAGGTCATCACCCTGGACGCGGCCGACTGGTCGACCGAAGGGGACATGCACCGGGCCGTCGCCGCCGCGCTCGGCTTTCCCGACTACTACGGTCACAACCTCGACGCACTCAACGACTGCATGCGCGACGTCGTCGGCCAGCAGTACGGCTGGACGCCGGCCACCACCGGCCTCGCCGTCGTCTTCACCGCCTATGACACGTTCGCCACACGTTGCCCTCGCGCGGCTCAGATCGTCCTCGACATCCTTGCCGAGCACTCGCGCAGCGCCGCCCTCATCGGCCGGCGACTCATGTGCCTGGTACAGAGCAACGACCCGAACATCACCTTCGAACCGGTCGGCGCGACGCCCGTGAACTGGAACGACGCCGAGTGGCTCAATGCCAACCGCCGCGCCGTCTGATCCCTCGGCGGGCGATGAGCGTGGTCATTGGCGCTATTGACGAGGATCCGCATGCGGTGACGCGAACTCAGCGGGAAACAGCAACGGCTCAAGCCTCAGGACATCGAGCGCTGCGTGAGCGGACAGTCCAACCAGGCACTGCGGCTGTTCGACGTCATCCGGCGCGGTGGCGGGCGCCGGTATGGCGAAAGCCGGCGCGGGTTTGCGGCCGGCGAAGGTGATCGGGGTGGAGAAGGGCGACCCGGACACGGTCGTCGCCGAGCAGGTCCGGGCCCACATCGCCGAGTTTCCGCCGGCAGAGCTCGAACTGCTCGACATCACGCCCGGGAGAGCCACGGCATCGGACGGTGCGTTCGGCAGCACTGCGTTATCGGGGCGGCGCTGGTCGACGCCGCGGCCCATCACCGCAGGTCGGGTGCCTTGAAAAGTGGAGACGAGGGGACTCGAACCCCTAACGCGCAGGCCCGTCGGGAGATCTCCCGAATCGGACGGATCATGCCTCTGAACTGGGCGAGCATTGCCATCGGTTGTGATCGTTTGACAGCGCTCGCCAACCTCAGACTTACCGGATTCTTACCGGCTGATCTTGGCATACGTCGCCCGACAGTCGACCCTGGTGTTCGACAGCACTCGATCCGGGGAGCCGGAAGGGCCGTGGCCGCATCACAATCAAGGCAGCCACGGCCCTCATACAGCTACCGCCTACTTGCGGTCGCGGGGCGGGTTCGGGTCATTGCCCGGAGGCACCGTGTCCGAGTCCCGGATGTTGCCATCCCGACCATGGATCACGATCTCTCCGCCATTCCGGTTGCCCAAAATCTCGCGCGCTCGGTCGATCGCGGCGGCCTGCGTGTCCGCATGGCCGCTGCGCCGCTGCGCATCAGGAGCCACGATGTCCCACCCACCGTTCGGGTTACGGACGACGTGCCGTTCATCTCGCGCCATGCCAATCACCTCCACTCCGAGCTGGACACTGTTCGGTCCTCATGTGGTGGAGGCACCTGCCCGGCAGTCCCGGGTCGGTGTAGGGTCGCCGTCTGCGTGGCCAACGCTGGAGACCCCGGCCGAAGTGTCGACCCTAGGTCCATCTTCGACCGGGGTCTCTCCTTGCTCAGTGCTTAGAGTAACGGAAGCTAAGGGCCGTATGCCAACCATGTAGTTATCCACAGGTTGTGTCTCTTGGTGCACAGCCACCCCACAGATTGGGGTCCTTCGTACACACGTTTGTCCACAGATCCTCCCGCCAGCCTGTGGATAACTACTAAACGTGATGTCGGCTCATGTCTGTACAGCGCCGCTTCAGCCCCTCCGTGTACCCGTCGTCCACCCATCGGGGAACGGGCCGGCGGCGGGGGCTGCCCTCGTGAGTACGGACCGCGACGTCCGTGACCACGCTTGGCGGCCCCCGCCGCCGGCCCGTTGGCTTGCCCGGACGACGGGGCCGCGGAGAGGCGCCCCCGGAACCCTGAGGCCCCCGGCTGGAGGCCCCGCCGGAGGCAAGAGCGGAACTACACACGGGTCCGGCAGGGAGCGAAGCGACCGGTGTCCGCGGGAGCATGCGGTCAGCGCCACGACGGACCGAGGTCCAAAAGCTGCGGAACCATCGAAGGCGGCAAGCTGACCGGCTCTTTCAAGAACACTCGGCGCGGCCTGTGCGGGGGCTTCCGGCCGGGCGGGGTTACGGCGCCAGCGCGAAGCGCTGGTGCCGCTCGCACGTCGAGTCGGCTGACCACGTGCAGGCTGCGCCGTAGGCGCCTTGATCTAGTACAGCCAAATTCGGCAGAAGGGGAACGCGTCTCGATGTCCGGTCCCGGCACATGCTTGACACGCGTCCCAGCTGATGCTCGACATGATCGTGTGGTGGGCGTCAGGGGCGGCTGTCACTCCGGTTCCCAGCGAAGCCAGCGCTGGTCATGCTGGAAGCCTGATCGCAGGTAGAGCGGTGCTGCCAGGTCATTGGAGTGGACGGTTACGTGTTCCAGCGCCAGCTTTCCCGCTTGGGCCAGCACGGAGTCCAGGAGCGCCGCGCCGATGCCGCTGCCGCGCAGCTCGGACACGACGTACGCCGATTGGACGTCGCCGCAACGGCGGCATGGCTGACCGGGGCCGGGCACCCGCTCAGCGATCATCAGCCAGGCCACTCCGACCAGTTCATCGTCGACCTCGGCGATGAAGGGCAGGGGGTGGATAGGTGCTCGCTGACCCGAGCGACGAAGGAATCTACGAAGGCATCGCGGTCGAGCTCGGTGTACTCCCTGTATTCGGACGTCAATCGCCAGCGAAGGCCGGCTAGCGCGGCAGCGTCGTCCAGTGTCGCCTTCCGCACGGTCACCTGCATCGAGACTTCCCTGCTGATGAAGAAATCGCCCCGGCTGGCCAGCGGCTGTCAGCGCACCGGAGTCCCGTTGGCTAGCAGCCCGACCGCTGGTCAGATGTCGTAGCGGAGAAAGTCTAGGCCTGAACGTCAAGCGTCAAGTGGGACGGAAACGTCAAGAATCAGGTTGGACTCGACAGGAAACGCGCCTCGACAGGGAACGCGACCCCTGCCGTCCTATCTATTATTCACTGATCTCTAGATAGGGCCGATAGGCCGGATGGATCTGATATCGAGCCGGTTTCCGACGCGCCTTCCCCAGCTTCTTCGCTAACACATCAGCTCGACGCATTTCACCCTCTGAACCTCCGAAGTCAAAAGACATCTCGCCGATCTCGATACCCAGAAAACCCAAACGCCTGAGGACTCGAACAATCTCGGCCTCACTGCTCTTCTGCCTGATGCCCCTGAGGAGAGTGGCGAGGCGATTTTCGGTTAGCACCGAGCCTTCGCCGGCGAACTCAATCAATATCGGCTCCAGGTCGACCTGGGCTGCCACGCCCTCGACAAGCAGCGCCTCGAACGCAAAGGTGCTATATGCATTTTCCGCTAGCAGGATATCGGATTCTGTCACATGGTCATGCTTGGCGTTGCTTGCGCGAAGAACGGCACTATTAGCAAAGAACACCAGGTCACGCGGTCGAGGCTGGACCCTCGACAGCATGTAATCCCGGGTTGGCAACCCTTTAACGGTGGCCGTAAACGCAGTTTCCCATAGTCCATTTGAGTTTGTGCTTGTTTGCCACGAAGCTAGGAAGCGCTCCTCCAGCACTCGCGCCAGCAGGTCTCGATCACGCCACTCAATCTCGACGGTGGCGATCTTGTCGGGCTCGCGCGCGTGAGTACGGACGAACGCAAAAATGTCACTCCTCAGAAAAACGGTCAAAGTGACGTTCACAGGCGTTTTCCGCGAGCTTTCTTTCTTGAATTCATCGACGATGCGGCCTATCACCGTCAGAAGCCCCAACAGGAGGCGCGAAAGTAGTTCCAGGTCAGCGCCTTTGTGCCACGCTTTGTCAAGGTTATCTACCAGGACGGCGATCCGTTGCCGATCTGCCAGAGCAACGCCAATCGCCGATCTGAGACCCTTTAATGTGCTGCCGTACAGGGCGGTGTTAACTCTTTGTCGGGATGACTCAACGTCGTGCTCATCGACGCCTTTGGTCAAGACTCCTTCGAGCGACTTGACGAGTCGCTCCAGTCTGACCGAGAAGCTTGTATCCGCTCCGCCGTGCTGCTCTTCCATGCATTCTCGCAGCGCGTCGATAGGGGACCCTCTCAAGATCCCAGCGGGCCGCTTCTCGGCCTCTTCAATACCGCGAGCAGACACTTCCGTGTACAACAGATACTTCCACAAGCCCTCGATGACGTAGTCGCCAAGGTGTCTCGACTCGACTCGTCGCAGAACCTCTAGAAGCGCCTCCAATTCGTAACTAGCGGGCTTTACGACACAAACGAGGTTGCGCGCGTCTGCGCGGAGCGTCTCTGCCGCTTGCAACATGTTTGCGGTCTTTCCAGTACCTTTTTTTCCAGTAAAGACGGTTGCGGCGGCGTCTACGACATCGCGATAGTCGCGCGTCTCCACAAAATAATGATCAAGACCTTCCTGGTCACTCTCAGCGACATGGTTTCCAAACCGTAGGGCGGCAAGTTCGACATTCAAGTGCTTTCTTGGGCGCCTGACGCGTTGCGGGGGTCGACGAATGTTGTCCACCCAGGAGCCTGCCTGCCTCTCCAGCTCGCCGGCATACCTGTATTTCAGGGCTAGATCACGGTAGTCAATCGCCGTTTTCGCCGAATTTTCGACGATGATTAGTACCTCGCGGCCGATCCCACGTGCGATTCCAGCCAGCAATGATGCGCGGTTGTTAGCAGTGTCAGATAGATAAGCACGTTCTGGCGTCAAGTGGAATATTGCGACGGATGACGTGTATATTTCTTCTACGAACCATGCGAGAGGAGAGCCGCCATATTCGTCGAAGTCGGCCGTCAGGACGTCAAAGTTTCCATATGAGTGGAGGAGTCGAGATAGTTTTTGACTCGCCTCGTCTTCTTTGAAGCTGGGTATGTAGAAGAGCTTCGACGGGTCCGGAGTGGGCAACTCGATCCCACCAGTCAGGTCCTCCCACAGTGGAACAGTTGGGCTCTTCAGAATTTCGAGTATGCTCGTTACGAGGTCCGAGGAATTTCGGTACGAGGTCAAGCCTGTTGTTGTTAGAAGCGCGAAATCCCGCAAATTACGCGTTGCCTGAGCGTCCTGAGAATCAAGCAAGATGGCTACACGCTTACGCTTACCGATCGCCAACCCGACTTCGAATAGGACGTTGTGGCTTAGCGTAGATAGCTCGAAAATGCCTAACGTACATCTGTCGATGGCGGCCTCGACCTCGTTTACGATAAGCCGGCCATCTACCACTAGGTCTTCCCATGTCACCGCATGGGCTACCTGTCGATTCCTGCCGAGTTCGACAGCGGTGTTACGCATGGCCTCGCTTAGCAGCGGGGGATCCATGCTGTAGCCAAAGAATAGCTGCTCCATGGTGCACCTCTCCGCATTAGCCGTGCCGTGCAGGCTTCACGCTAATGTCTAGGCCAAAATTATCGTGATGTAGGAGGCAACATATGCAGCGGCATATACTGCAGGAACCCATTGTTCTAGGCTCGCTACAGGCCAGTAGAGCGCAGGGTCTTTCCCTCTGCCAAGCGCATCCCATTCGGCACGCCAATACGGCGATGCTGGCAGTCGCTCCTCAAGGGCACCGATAACCCGATGCTTCGCGGAACTAAGCTGGCGATAGGATCGCAGTACCCAAAACCACACGCCGCATTGAATTACAAGCATTAGCACGGGAGTCAACAAATAGGCGCGACTGGGCGCCAACGCCTTAGCGTAAACTGTGGCAAGGGATATTGCAGCCGTATTTATAGCGAGGAATAACGTATTTGCTGCACCCCTTCGGGCACTCAGGCGATCGGCCATCTCGACGTAGGTCTTGTATTGGTCCAGTATCGCAGCTTGATACTTTTCCCCAGATCCGTATTCGGCCTCTCCAACTTTCGACCACAGACTTTGTCTGATGTCTGCTATTTCCACCTGCTTGCGGAAGAAGTAGGAGCGGGTACGTCTCAACACGGCCACCGAGCCAGTATGACGCACGCCTCTGTCTGCGGCCTAGCGCTGGATGGGGGCGGAGGCAAACCTCGGCGGTAGGTCCCGCGGAGGTGTCCGTTCGGCTATCGGCTTCACCTGAATGGACGGGAGTTTCCGGGGGATCGCTCGAAGTTCCGACACGAGGGAGCCAAGAGCTGAGAATGTACTGGCTAAGTTACCCGTCCTCAGAGGAGGCGGCTGGTGTAACCACTTTGCTTTAGCCGCTCATATGCTGCAACGACATCGACGGGAATTTCCTGCGAGATGGCGAAGCCGCGCTCTGCGTACACGTGGATGCGCTGTGTATCGCCGACGAGCATGCTGATGACCTTATTGACGTCACCAATGCTGCACACGTACGAGTCAACGTCGAGCGGGTTCGATGCGCAGATAATGTCAACTTGGGGCCACAGCTTCTTGGCCGTTGCGTAGGCGCGACGCTGTTGGTAGGGCCGAGACATCACGATCGCAGATCGCACCGCGATTCCGCGTCCGTCGAGGAGCTTGTGGGTCAGCTCGAAGTTCTCCTGGGTGTTCGTCGCTTGGGACTCGACCAGCACCGCGTGAGTCGGCACGCCGTGCTCAGTGGCGTATTCGGCGTAGTGGACTGCCTCGCCGCGCGGGAAGCGTTCGATCGTGGTGGGCGCGTTGGCGCCAGTGAAGACCAGGAGCGGGTACATGCCGCGGTGGTAGAGGTCGGTGGCGATGATGGCCACGCCCAGGTCGTGGCTGCCGAGGCCGATGCCTACGTCGCAGGGGCGGAGTTCGTGGTGCATGTTGTGGTACTCCCACAATGTCTCGACGTCCGCGCGGTGTTCTTCTGGGATTGTGGTCGCTGCGGTGCTCTCGTCGGCATGCGTCACGTTCACACACTAAGCGGTGGGAGCCGTGGTCGCTCAGTCCATGACGTCGAGGCGTCGGGCGAGGTCGACCAGGGTGGAGGACGGCCGGCTCTTGTTCTGCCGCACCCAGGCCAGGACGAGTTGGCGGCTCATGACGTGGTAGCGGACCTGCTCCGGTGCCATCTTCTCGGCGTCGAGCAGGGTTGCCAGAGCGTCGTCGCCTCGGTTCCAGGTGCTGTAGGCGCGGGCGACTTCAAGGGCGTGGCGTACTCGGCGTTCCATCGGCAGGCCGGCGGTGTCGACGCGTGGGCCGAGGTCTACGGCTACTTGGACGTCGCCGAGTTCGGCCGCGGTGGCGACGCGGTGGATGGCGACGTTGGTCGGGCCGAATGCGGTCCACAGGTGGTTGGCGTCCTGGCCGAGTCGCGTCGCTGCCTCGTCGGCGGCCTGGAGGAATGAACGGGTCGTGATGGCGTCGTTGGCGCGGGCAGCGGCAATCGAGCCGGCGAGGAACAGCGTCCCGTACACCGACAGCATCTCGGGCGTGGCCTCGCGCATGTTCGGTTCGAGGTAGTTGGCGGCGTCGTTGGTGAGTTGGACCGCCTCGCGGTACCGGCCGGTCGCCTGCAGGGCGTGGGTGACTGACCGTAGGAGCGTGCCGATGACGACGATGTCGCCGGCGGCCCGGGCGGCGCTGAGTCCTCGGTCGGCGGCGATCCACGCGAGGTCGGCCTCACCGATCTTCGTCAGCTGCACGGCGGCGAGCTGGTATGCCAGGCCCAGCACTCGCCGCGCCGCGTCAAGCTGCGATCCGGTGTAGACGTCGACGGCCGCCTCGGCGTGGGCGAGCAGGCTCGGCAGGCGTCCGGTGACGTAGCCGAAGCGCGCGGCCTGGTACGCCTCCCAGAGCGTCGACAGCTCGTGCTGCAGGTCGGCAATCGACGGCGGCTCGACCCCGGACCCACTCGCGCCGAACGGTGTGACGCGGCGGTAGTCCATGAGGGCGGCGCGTAGGGCGGGCACGGTGCGCATGCCGCTGTCGCTGGTCCACTGCATGAGGGACGGTTCGGCGACCAGGTCGGCGAGGGCGACGTCCAGCACGTCGGCGAGGGATTTGATGACGGACAGCCGGTCGAGGTCGATCCGGTTGTTCTCCACCTTGCTCAGCCAGTCCACGGTCCGGTCGACCCGGCCGGCGAGCACTTCTTGCGACATGCCGCGCCGGCGGCGGTACCACGCGACGCGTTCGCCGATCGTCAGGTTGTTCGTCATCCCACGCATGTCGTAAGCGTCGCACCGCCCTCCGTGTTGACCCCGGAATCATTTTCCGGGGTGAATGCCTGGTTCGGGTAGACGCTTTATCTATGTTTCGGGGTGCTCTGGTTCTGATCGAGCAGTTGGCGTGCCTCGGCGGTGGCCGGTGAGCCGTCGCAAACCATCTGGATGCAGCTCGTGTCAGGGCCGCGGGTGGAAGGTGGTCACTCGGCTCGGGCGCCTCCGCGACCACGAACAGCGTGCGGCTTTCGAGGTCCGGGCCTGCACGGATTGCCGCGGCGGGACGAACGCCGAACACCCCCATCAGTGAAGGAGGAATGCATGCATGTGCTGCGCGCGCCACAAGCCGATGTCGATCTGGACGTCGGCACACTGCGGATCTGGGAGGCGGCCGACGACAACGACGAGCCGGTCCTGGTGCTCAGGGACGTCGACTCGACGGTGGTCATCGAGTTCGTTGCCGTCGATGGTGCGTGGGACTTGGCGATCCGGGCGGCGGAGCGGCTCGGCGATGCCGCGCTGATGTACGCGGCGACGCTGCGGGCCGCGATGGCGAAGGCGAAGCAGCAGCAGAACGGCTGATGGGCGGCCCCTTGATGTCGGTAGCACCAAGGGACCGCGACCTATCTTCCCATTCCGCGCCGATCGGTCGCGGAGTCAGTGCATGAGGGGGTCGCGTGACATGGCTGGGCAGGACGAACACGAAGACGCAGAGCTGCAACTGGAAGTGGCGCTCGCGCTGCTGCCACTGATCGGGCGTTGTGTGCAGCTCGAACACGGCAGGGCAGTACGACTCCAGGGAAATCGGCTCGATGACACGCAGGATCGGCGTGCGCTCGTGCGCGAGGTGGCCCGTCGGTGGAGGGCACTCAAGCCCAATCAGCGCCGGCGGTACCCCGGGGATCCCGGGCTGGCGATCGTGGCGTTCGCGGCGGAGTACGTCGAGGATGTCGAGCACATGGCGCCGGACGATGGCGACTATCGCGGGGCCGACTACGACGCCTCGCTGGAGGTCGTGTGGCGTCGGCACGTCGAGGCGATCCGCCAGCGGGACGAGGCTGCGTGATGGCGCCCGATCGACACAGCGCACTCACACAGATAAGCTCTTGACAAGCTATGTTGTCGTCTTCGTGAACGGTGGTCTCGATGCCGATCGAGTACGCGCCACCCAAGTACATAGTGATCGTGAACGCCTTGCAGGCGCGTATCGAGGATGGGACGTACCCGTCCGGCTCGATGCTGCCCAGCGAGACCGCCCTGATGGCGGAGTTCGACACCTCACGCCCGACGGTCGTCCGCTCGCTGGAGATCCTTCGTCAGGACGGGTGGATCGACACTCAGCAGGGCAAGGGCCGGTTCGTCCGGTCGAAGCCTGTCAACGTCCGCGCGATGCCCGCACGCGCGGCCGCGCTGCTGACCGACGAGGCCGAGGGTCGCGTACGAATCATCGACGTCGGCGAAGTACCGGCGCCGTCACGGGTGGCCTCCGCGCTGGACATCCGCGAGGGTGCACCGGTCGTCGTGCGACGTCGGCTGGTCAGTGTCGACGGCCTGGGGCCGGTGGAGCTCGGCTCGGTGTACGTGCCGGTCGATCTCGCCGAAGGAACGTCGGTTCGGTCGTCGGCGCCGTTGCAAGAGGGTCTGCTGCAGCACCTGGCCAAGGCGAAGGGCTTGCAGTTCGGGCATGCCACGGAACGGATCTCAGCTCGGCCAGCGACCGACGAGGAGCTTGAACTGCTCGACGTCGACCCAGGTGAGTGGGTGCTGACCGCGCTGTTCTCGGTCCATACCAGGGAAGGGCTTCCGGCGTTCGCGCTGGACGTCGCGGTACCGCCGGCGCGGCATGAGTTCGAGGACTCCTTCCCGATTACTTAGACCGTCCAGCGACCTTGCTCAATCTCAGATTGGGCAAGGTCGACCACTTAACAAGTTAGGTTCCGGCGCTACAATTGAGTCACTTAACAAGTCAACTGGTCATCTGATTGGGTGATCGAGGCTGGGAGGACTGCGGTGGCACTGAAGGGTGGAACCAGGTTCAGCGTGCGGTTCGAGGACGTCTTTCCGGCCGGATGCGTGCTCGTGCCGGACTCGATCGCGGAGGCGCAGGACTACAACGAGGCCACGCGGACGCGGACGCCCGCGGTGGACAAGCTCACCGGTCAGCGGGTGTGGCAGGTGCGGGTCATGGACATGGACCCGGACCTCGCCGGCCGGTCGCGGGAGATCGCGGTGAAGATCTCGGCGCCGGTCCAGCCGGTTCCGGAGTCGTCTACGCCGTTCGCGCCGGTGGAGTTCGAGGGGATGACGGTCACGCCGTACGTCGGGCCGACCGGTCGTCTCATGTACTCACTGCGGGCGACGGGGTTTCGCGCGCCGGTCGCTGCGGGCCGGGCGGCGAAGTAGCCGCCGGTTGATCGATGTGGGTCCGGGGCGGTCCGGCTTCCTACGGCATACAGACCGCCCCGTTCCTTCCCATTCCCTGTTGAGGCAAGGAAGGCGGGCTTCATCATGCCCAACTCCGGGCCTTCGATCCAGCGCGGCCGGCGGCGTGTGTGCGCCGGTCAGCTGCTCCTGCTGATGCCCGTGGCGCGGGATGCGTCCGGGCGGTTCACCCGCTGGTTCACCGGCATGCCGTTGCAGCTGCTCGCGTTCCGCCGCGATGCCCGCGGCCGGTTCGCGCCACTCGCAACGGCTGCCCGGTGAACCCGGGCTATCCCTGGGGAGGGTCGAAGTGAAGAACAACGCTCCGCTGGTCAACTTCCGGCGGCTGTCTGTCCCGCTGCCCTGGTGGCTGGTCATCTGGGTAGTCGGACCGTACCTGGTCTTCAAGGCCGTCCGGGCGTTGTTGCGGCTGGTGCCGGTCGCTTGCCGGAACTGGTGCTCGCTGGCCGTTACGGGCGGTGGGCTGTGGTTGTGGTACCGCCACGGCCTGCTCGTGATGGTCCTGGTCCTGCTCGCCGTGGCCGGCGTGGGCGTGTTGTGGTGGTGGCGCTGGCCCTGGCCGTTCCAGCGTCTCGTCCTGCTGCCGCTGCTGGCCTGGTGGCGCCGTCTCACCGTCTACCGGCTGCACTGGCGTGAAGCCCTCGACCTGTGCGGGCTGAGTGAACGCTTCGACGGCACGCGGATCATGCCGCGGCTGCTGGCTGTGCGGTGTACCCCGGCGGCGGATGAGCTGCTGGTGCGGATGCCGCGCGGGCAGAACCCGGACCTGTACCACCAGGCGTCGGCCAATCTGGCGCACTCGTTCAACGCCCGCCAGTGCCGCGTCTACATCGGCCACCGCACCTCGCCGCCGGCGCGGACCGGCCGGTTGGCCCGGCTGCTGCGCGTCGTGGATCGGGTGCGGTTCCGGGACCGTCCTCGGCTGGTGTGGCTGGTGTTCCCTCGCCGGGATCCGCTGCGGTCGGTCGTGCCGTCGTTCCCCGTCCCGTTCGAGCCGGACTTCGAGCGCCTGCCGATCGCTCTCGGTGAGGACCTGCGGGTGTTCGCCCTGCGGCTCCTCGCTACGCACGTGCTCATCGTCGGCGCGACCCGGGCGGGCAAGGGCTCGGTGCAATGGTCGCTGGTGCGGGCCTTGGCCTTTGGCATCCGGTCGGGTCTGGTCCGGCTGTGGGGGATCGATCCCAAGGGCGGGGTCGAGCTGTCCATCGGCCGAGAGTTGTTCTCCCGCTACGAGTACACGGACCCGGCCCCGATGGTGGCGATGCTGGAAGACCTCGTGGCGTTGATGCGCGAGCGGCAGGCCCGTATGCAGGGCGCGGTCCGGGTCCACACGCCCACGCTCGCCGAGCCGTTGTACGTGCTCGTCGTCGACGAACTCCTCGCCCTGGTGGCGCTGCTGCAGGACACGGAGTTGCGCAACCGCGCCCGCTCAGCGCTTGCGCTGCTCCTGACCCAGGGCGCGGGGCTGGGTTTCCTGGTGATCGGGGCGACGCAAGACCCGCGCAAGGAAGTGGTCGAGCTGCGGGACTTCTTCCCCGCGCGGATCGCGTTGCGCGTCAACGAACGCAACCACGTCGACCTCATCCTCGGCGACGGCGCCCGGAACCGTGGCGCCCTGGCCGACCAGCTCTCGGCCGATCCGAGCATGCGCGGCATCGGCTACGTCGTGCTCGACGACCGGCCCGAACCGCTGCGGGTGCGGTTCTCCTACCTGCCCGACGACGAGATCCGCGAGATGGCCGTCGAGTTCGCCGCCCCCGTGCAGGCGTCTCCGGCGGGCGCGCCGAAGCAGCGGGACAAGCGCACCTACCGGCCCGGGCGACAGTCCGCGGGGCCGCTGCTCCCGGAGAGCCTGGCCGGGCTGCTGGATGGCGGTGAGCCCGCGTGAACGACGAGGACGACCGCCGGTTCTACCGCCTCCGCGCGCCACACCACACCGAGGGCTCGACGGCCGTCACGGTCCGGGTCACGGAGGGCGCAGACCTGTACCTCGCAGTCGGCGGCGGCCGCCGGCGGATGTACCTCACCCCGGCGGAGGCATGGGCTCTGTGGCGTTGCCTGTCCGAAGCCGTCGCCTCCACCGGTGCCCCACCGGACTGGATCCGCGTCCCGATCAACCCCAAGAGCCGATGAGGAGGTCTGCTGTGCGTGTTCACCGCCGTCCCTGCCTGGACCTGGCACACCGGTTCCCCGACATGACCTGCCCGCGCTGTCCCGGCGTCCACATCGACCAGGCCGGCATCATCGGTGCTGCCCGGCGTCGGCACGCTCGCACGATCGCCGAGGACCGCGACGGGTTCGGGTGGTCGTCATGACCGGCCGCGGCTGGGCCTACCTCGGCACCGCGCTCGGCGGTTTCGGGTCCCTCGCCGCGAACGTCGCCCACTGCTACATCCCGCCCACCGGTGCCCCGGCCAGCTGGCGCCCGGACGTCGGGGCGGTGCTGTCGGCGATGTTCTGGCCGGTCGCGGTGTTCATCGCGGTCGAGATCCTCGTCCGGACCGTGTGGCCGGCGGGCTGGTGGTGGCGACTGGCCCGGTTCGCCGGCCTGCTGCCCGTCGCCCTCGTCGCGGCCGTTGTGTCCTACCGGCACCTGTCCGGTCTCTTCCGCCACTACGGCGAAGACCCGCTCACCGCCACCCTCGGCCCCCTCGCCGTCGACGGGCTCATGGTCATGGCCGCCGCCGCGCTCCTCGCCGCCCACCCCCGACCGGCCCGCACCGCCGAGATCGAACCGGCGCCGGAACTTCTGCCCGAACTGCTTCCTGAGCCGCAGCCCGAACCGCGCCCGAGCCTCCACGTCGTGGGCGCGATCCCGTCAGGAGTCGTGCGATGACCCGCGAACTGCAACCCGTCGACCACTTCATCACCGGCCCGGCCGACCGGATCGCCAATGTCCTGCAGGCCGCAGAAGCCCGGGGACACCTCGTCCGCTACGGCCGCCCCCGGCTGCTCGCTGACGGCCGCTACGCCATCGACGTCACCCTCCTCGAGCCCGTCCAGCAGCGCAACGGCCGGCGCCGCGCGGCACAGGTCGCCGTCATCGTCGCCGGCCTCGGTGTCGTCGGCGGGGTCGGCTGGGGGCTTTGGCTGCTCGTGGAATGGCTGACCTCGCACTGGCTGGTCATCGCCGGCACCGGCGCCCTGGTCCTCGTCGTCGCCGGGCTCATGGCCGGTGCTGGCCGGCGGGACAGCTGCGGCGGGCTGCACTGCGGGGGATGTGGGCGCCGTTGACCATCACCGCGCTCCCGGGCCTCGAACCGGACGAACAGGCGGCGCCCCGGCCGGGCTCACGCGCCGCCCGGATGCTCATCCCCCTCGCCGCAGACGTGGTCAAGGACATGGCCGCCGAGTACGGAGTGTGCCTGCGCCCGGTCGGGCTGCGCCGCACCGACCTCGACACCGGCAAGACCGAAATCATCGACGTGCCGTGCGGGGCGACCCGTGAGGACAAGTGCCCGCCGTGCGCGAAGCGGGCTCGCCGGCTGCGGAAGGTCCAGATCCGGGAGGGCTGGCACCGCACCGACGAACCCGCCCCCGCACCCGAGCCGGCCACCGAGGGACAGCGGGCGCTGATCGGCCTCCGCGCCCACCTCGAACATGCCCGCGACCAAGCCGTCCGCTCCTCCACATGGGACCAGGTCGGGGAGGTCGATGAGGCAATCCGCGAGGTGGAGGAGGCGATCGCGGCCGAAGGGCTGCGCGGCACCGTGGCGCCGACGCATGACAAGCCGGTCGAGCCGAAGCGGCAGCGCTCCACCAAACGCCGCCAGGACGCACCCGCCCTGCCCCGCCAGAAGGTCGACCCGCGCACGGTCGGGCGGGTCTACACCGCTCCCGACGGCGCCGAATACCGACCCTCGATGTGGCTCACGGTCACCCTCGACTCGTACGGACCCGTACGGCCGGACGGCTCCCCGGTCGACCCCAGCACCTACGACTACCGGCGGGCGGCGTGGGATGCGATCGCGTTCCCCCGGCTGCTCGACCGGTTCTGGCAGAACCTGCGCCGCTGCGTCGGCTGGAACGTCCAGTACGCCGGGTGCGTCGAGCCGCAACGCCGCCTCGCCCCGCACGCCCACTTCGCCATCCGCGGCACCATCCCCCGCGCGGTCCTGCGGGAGGTGGCCGCGGCGACCTACCACCAGGTCTGGTGGCCCAAGGTCGACGCGCCTACCTGCCGGCCGGTCTGGGACGGCGACACCTGGTGCGACAGCGCCACCGGCACGCCGCTCGCCTCGTGGGATGAGGCGCTGGACGCGATTGAGGATGAGCCGGCGCACGTGATCCGGTTCGGTGTTCAGCTGCGGGCCGAGGGCGTCAACGCCAACGACAGCAACGCCGAGCGGGCCATCGGCTACATCACGAAGTACATCACCAAGTCCGCCGCCGACTGCCACGCCGTGACGACCGACCGGCAGCGTGATCACCTCGAGCGGTTCTGGCGGGAGCTGCGCGTCACGCCGTGTTCGGAGCGGTGTGCGAACTGGCTGCTGTACGGCATCCAGCCCAAGAACGCTCACGCTCGCCTGCGGCCGGGCAACTGCAAGGGCCGAGTGCATCAGCGCTCCACGCTCGGTATCGGCGGCCGGCGCATCCTCGTCTCGCGCGACTGGTCGGGCAAGACCCTGGCCGATCACCGCTACGACGCCCGGGCCTGGGTCAAGGCCCTGCTCGGCGTCTCTGATAACGACACCGCCGCCGATCCGGAGTCGCCGGCGCCGGTCGCGTGGGAGCTCGCCCGACCGAACGACCCGGACCTGCCACCGATGCGGCACCGGCTGCTGCGCGCGCTGGCTCAGCGCATCCAGTGGCGCAACGCGCTCAACGCTGCTCGGGACCGCGCGGCGCAGTACGACAGCACGGCAGTTCTTTCGGCAACCGACGACAACGGGGTGAAGGGCTGAGGGTGGAGCAGACATTGTCGATCGACGAAGTGGCGGCGCTGCTGCGGGTGCCCAAGGGAACGCTGTACCAGTGGCGCTCGCGGCGGAAGGGGCCGAAGGCGCGGAAGGTCGGCCGGCACCTGCGGTACGACCCGGCGGATGTACAGGCGTGGTTCCGCGACCAGGAGGCGGCCTGACCATGCCGATCTACGACCTGTGGTTCTCGTCGAAGCCGGGGCCGAACAAGGAGAAGGTAAAGACCGCGCGGCATGGGCGCGGAAAGCGCTGGCGGGCCGTGTACGTCCACCCTGACGGCGTGGAGGAGACCAAGGCGTTCCACCGCAAGGCCGACGCGGAAGAGTGGGAGCGCCAGGCGATCAAGGGTGAACTGCCGGAGGCGCCGAAGCGCGTCGCTCCTTCGGCAAAAGGCCTGACATTCGCGGAGTACGCGGAGCGGTGGCGGCTGGCGCGGGAGGTCGGCTGGCAGCTGGAGACGCGCAAGCGGGTGGCGTCGAACCTGCGGGTCCACCTCATTCCGGCGTTCGGCAACTCGCCGGCGGCGGCCATCAACGAGACCCAGATCCTGGAATGGCTCGGCCGGATGCGGGCGGACGGCCTGCCGAAGTCGGTGATCAAGCTGTACTTCGAGCTGTTGGACGCGGTCCTCGGCGCGATGGTCCGGGACAAGGCCCGCGAGGACAACCCCTGCGCCGGGATCCGGCTGGCGAAGATCCTCGACGGGCTGTCGATCACGCCGAAGTGGGTGCCGACGCCGGAGCAGGTGCTGCGGCTGCTCGACGCGATGCCGGCACGGTATCGGCTGGCCGGGTGGCTCGGGGCCGGGCAGGGCCTGCGGATCGGTGAGGCGCTGGGGATGGAGGACGGTCCGCGGTGCGCCGACCCCGCTGACGGCGAGCTGCGCGTGGTGCAGCAGTTGCGGTACTCGCCGAAGGAGTACAGAGGCTTCTACCTGGCGAAGCCGAAGGCCGGCTCGTCGGGGACGGTCGAGCTCGACGGCCTGGTGGCGGAGCACTTCGCCGCGCACGTCGCGGAGTTCCCGCCGGTGGAGATCGAGCTGCCCGACATCACATCGGGTGAGCTGGTGCGGCGGAAGGCGCCGCTGCTGTTCACCTCGCGGCATGGCAACCCGCTGACCGATCGGATCTGGTCGCGGGAGTGGGGGAAGTGGCGCGAGGCGGCCGGCTGGCCGAACACGGAGCACGCCGGGTTCCACGCGCTACGGCACTTCTTCGCCACCGTCCTGATCACGAACGGGGCAGAGCCGCAGGAGGTCCAGCGGGCGCTACGGCACAAGTCGTTGAGCCTGACGCTGGAGACCTACGTCGGATGGTGGCCGAAGCGGATCAAGACGCGCGGCATCTTCGGCGAGGCGCTGAAGGCCGTACGCCGGACGGGAGAGTTGCGGTAAGACTTACCCGTCGCTTACCGGGCGATCTTGGTGGACCCGGAACTGCAGGTCACACGCCAGATGAAGTGGAGACGAGGGGACTCGAACCCCTAACCCCCGCCTTGCAAAGGCGGTGCTCTGCCAGTTGAGCTACGCCCCCGCCGGTCGGGGTGGCGGCGAGGCCTCAGCAGAAGCCGCGCACGCCCGTAGAGACTATCGCAGATCCGGGGCGGTGGTCGCCTCGTGCCAGAGGGCGCGCTCCTCGCTGGCGGACTTCACGCGCTTCGCAACGTAGGCGGCGGCCCCGACGACGGCGACCACCAGCAGCACCTTTTTCCACATGTGGGGCTAGCTGGAGTCGAACCAGCGACGTCGTGAAAGGCGTCGGCGCTACCGTAGTTAGCGCCTGTCCCGGGCAGTGACGAAGAACTCCTCAACCGCCGCACGGAGCTTAGCACCGAGCGTCCCTCGCAAAGGCCCGGGGTCGCCGAATGCCGCTGTCAGAAAGCAGCCAACACCCACCCAGAACAACCCTGCGCCGCCATACGGACACGGTGCGGTTTTGAGCGGGCCAAAGCGCCTGTGCCGCCAAGGGCCACGCTGCAAGTTTGAGGGGGCATGGGTGGAGCAAAGCTCCCCCATTGGGGAGCGAGCGAAGCAAGACGGACGAAAACGCGAAAGCGCCCCCTGCGCTAAGCAGGGGGCGCCATTCGTCCGTGGGGCTAGCTGGAATCGAACCAGCGACCTCAGAGTTATCAGCTCTGCGCTCTAACCGACTGAGCTATAGCCCCGTGGACACCGGGCGCGGTTTGAAGCGCTCCAGCGGTGCGAACAGAAGGTTACCGTACCCGGTGCGCTTGCCTCAAACCGGTTACCCCTCGGCGCGGCGCGTGCCCCGCCGAGGGGTCGAAGCGGCAGGTCAGTCCTTCTCGGCCAGGGTCAGTTCGATGCCGCCGACCAGGTCGGCGCACACGTTGTAGATGAACGAGCCCAGGGTGGCCAGCGCGGTGAAGAGGACCACGTTGACGACGCCGACGAGGGCGGCGCCGCCGATGATGCCCTTCGCGGTGATGCGGAAGGTGTTGTCGCCCGAGCCGCCCGTGGAGTTGACCAGGTCGGCCAGGAGCTTGTTGATGCTCTTGAAGACGTCCATCGCGTCGAGGGCCAGGTAGAGCACCGAGGTCGCGACGATGAGGACGACGAAGAGGACGAAGCTCACGGCAAAGGCGAACTTCATCACGGACCATGGGTCGATCCGCTTGAGGTGCAGCCGGGCCCGGCGCGGGCCGCGGCCCACGGCCGAGCTGACGGTCTTGCGGGCCGCGCGCACGGCCTCCGTGACGCGGGCCGAGCCGCTGACCGCCGGGGCAGGCGTGTTGATGGCCTGCGTTGCGGCGGCGGCCGGCGTGCGGACGGCGGCGCGGGCGATAGCGGACACGCTGGCCGTGCCCGTGGCCGACGAGGCACCGGCCGGGATCGAGACGGGCGGCGACGCGGCGCCGGTGCCCGAAGGCGACTGAATCGGCACCGTGAGCGAGTCGGGGGGCGGCGCCATGCCCGGCGCGCGCATGAACTTCGGCGTGCCGCCGGTCGTGGTCTCGCCCGGCAGGCCGCCGTTGACCGCGCCGAACTCACCGCCGGCGGCAGGCGTCCCCGAATCAGATCCCGTCATGGCAGCCTCCCCGGCCTGCTTGGCCTCATCGGTTGCCGAGGCGGTCCCCGACTTCGCCTGTGTGTCTGTCATCAACTAGTCCTGTTCGTCGGGCTCATCGGCGTTGCGGGCGATCGCGACGATGGTCACACCCTCCGGAAGGTCCATTAGCTTGACCCCCATTGTGTTCCGGTCCCTCGTACGCCGTACAGGCTTCACGGGAGTCCGGATCACGCCACCATTCGAGGTGATGGCGAACAGCTCGTCATCCGGGCTGATCACCACCGCGCCGACGAGACCACCGCGCCGCGACGTGATTTTAGCGGTGAGGACGCCCTTGCCGCCGCGCCCTTGCACCGGATACTCCTCGATGGGCGTTCGCTTGGCAAAACCACCATCGGTGGTCACCAGAACGTCCAGGTCCATACCCTCGCGCACCACTTCCATGGCAAGCAGTTCGTCGCCTTCGGCGAACCGCATCCCGATCACGCCGGACGTGGCCCGGCCCATGGGCCGCAGTGCCTCGTCGCTGGCCGTGAAGCGGATGGCCTGGGCCTGCTTGCTCACCAGGAGCAGGTCGTCCTCCGGCCCGAGCAGCGCGGCGCCGACCAGCTCGTCGTCCTCGCGCAGGTTGATGCCGATGATGCCCCCAGACCGGTTGGAGTCGAACTCCTCCAGTTTGGTCTTCTTCACCAGGCCCTCCTTCGTCGCGAGGACGAGATACGGGGCGACCTGATAATTCGGAATCTCGATCACCTGCGCGATGTGCTCGTCGGGCTGGAAGGCCAGCAGGTTGGCGACGTGCTGACCCTTCGCCGCCCGGCTCGCTTCGGGCAGCTCGTAAGCCTTTGCCCGGTACACGCGACCTTTATTCGTGAAGAACAACATCCAGTCGTGCGTGGAGCACACGAAGAAGTGGCTGACGATGTCGTCCTGCCTCAGTGTCGCACCCGAGACGCCCTTCCCGCCCCGCTTCTGCGAGCGGTACAGGTCGACCTTGGTGCGCTTCGCGTAGCCGGTCCGCGTGATCGTCACCACAACGTCCTCCCGGACGATGAGGTCCTCCATGGAGACCTCGCCGTCGAACGGGATGATCTGGGTGCGGCGCTCGTCGCCGCGGCGGGCGACGATCTCGGCGAGCTCCTCGGAGACGATCTGCCGCTGCCGGGCCGGCGTGGCCAGGATGTCCTTGTAGTCGGCGATCTCGATCTCGATCTTGGCCAGCTCGTCGAAGATGCGCTGGCGCTCCAGGGCGGCCAGCCGGCGCAGCTGCATGTCGAGGATCGCGGTGGCCTGGATGTCGTCGATCTCGAGCAGGTTCATGAGGCCGACCTTCGACTCTTCCGCGCTCGGGGAGCGGCGGATGAGGGCGATGACCTCGTCGAGCATGTCGAGGGCCTTGACCAGGCCGCGGAGGATGTGCGCGCGCTCCTCGGCCTTGCGCAGCCGGTAGCGGGTGCGCCGGACGATGACGTCGATCTGGTGGGCGACGTAGTAGCGCACGAACTGGGCCAGGTTGAGCGTGCGGGGCACGCCGTCGACCAGCGCCAGCATGTTGGCGCCGAAGGTCTCCTGCAGCTGCGTGTGCTTGTAGAGGTTGTTGAGCACCACCTTGGCGACCGCGTCGCGCTTGAGCACGATCACCAGGCGCATGCCGGTACGGCCGGAGGACTCCTCGCGGATGTCGGCGATGCCGGCGAGCTTGCCTTCCTTCACCAGGTCGGCGATGCGCTCGGCCAGGTTGTCGGGGTTGACCGCGTACGGCAGCTCGGTGACCACCAGCTGGGTGCGCCCGCGGGCTTCCTCTTCGACCTCGACCACGGCCCGCATGCGGATCGAACCGCGGCCGGTCCGGTAGGCGTCGATGATGCCCGCCGTGCCGACGATGAGGCCCTTCGTGGGGAAGTCGGGCCCCTTGACGATCTTGATCAGCTCGTCGAGGGTCTCCTCCTCGCCGGCCTCCGGGTTGTCGAGGCACCACTGCACGGCCGTGGCGATCTCGCGCAGGTTGTGCGGCGGGATGTTGGTCGCCATGCCGACCGCGATGCCGGTGCTGCCGTTGACGAGCAGGTTGGGGATGCGCGACGGCAGGATCGTGGGCTCCTGGGCCCGGCCGTCGTAGTTGGGGACGAAGTCGACGGTCTCCTCGTCGATGTCCCGCAGCATCTCCATGGCCAGCGGGTCGAGGCGGGCCTCGGTGTACCGCATGGCCGCGGCCGGGTCGTTGCCCGGCGAGCCGAAGTTGCCGTTGCCGTCGATCAGGGGGTAGCGCAGCGACCAGTTCTGCGCCATCCGCACGAGCGCGTCGTAGATGGAGGCGTCGCCGTGCGGGTGGTAGTTACCCATCACGTCACCGACGACGCGGGCGCACTTCACGTAGCCGCGGTCGGGGCGGTAGCCGCCGTCGAACATCGCGTAGAGGATCTTGCGGTGCACCGGCTTGAGGCCGTCGCGCACGTCCGGAAGGGCCCGGCCCACGATCACGCTCATCGCGTAGTCGAGGTACGAGCGCTGCATCTCGACTTCGATGCCGACCGGTTCGATCCGGCTGGCGACCGCGGACCCGCCCTCGGCCGGCGTCTCTTCCGGGTTCTGAGGGGTGGAGTTCGGTTCCGTCACGCTTCTTTATCCCTTTATCTCGTGTCCGCAGGTCAGATGTCGAGGAACCGGACGTCCTTGGCGTTGCGCTGAATGAACGAGCGCCGCGCTTCCACGTCTTCGCCCATGAGGACGCTGAAGAGCTCGTCCGCGGTTGCAGCGTCGTCCAAGGTCACCTGGCGCAGCATGCGCGTGTCCGGGTTCATCGTGGTCTCCCACAGCTCCGGGTAGTTCATCTCGCCCAGACCCTTGAACCGCTGGATGTCGTCCGGCTTGGCGTTGGGCTTGGTGCGCTGCCGAAGCTCGATCAGGCCGTCGCGCTCGCGGTCGGTGTACGCGTACTGCGCGTCGTCGCCCTTCTTGTTCCACTTGATCTTGTACAGCGGGGGCGCCGCCAGATACACGTGCCCGAGCTCGATCAGCGGCCGCATGAACCGGAACACCAGCGTCAGCAGGAGCGTCTGGATGTGCTGGCCGTCGACGTCGGCGTCGGCCATGAGGATCAGCTTGTGGTAGCGCAGCTTCTCGATGTCGAACTCATCGTGGATGCCGGTGCCCAGCGCCGTGATCAGGGCCTGGACCTCGTTGTTCTTCAGCACGCGGTCGATGCGCGCCTTCTCCACGTTGAGGATCTTGCCGCGGATCGGCAGGATCGCCTGCACCCGCGGGTCGCGGCCCTGCTTGGCCGAGCCGCCGGCCGAGTCGCCCTCGACGATGAACAGCTCGCACAGGCGCGGGTCGTTGGACTGGCAGTCGGCCAGCTTGCCGGGCATCGAGCCGGACTCGAGTAGCGACTTGCGGCGGGCCAGCTTGCGGGCCTGGGAGGCGGCGATGCGCGCCCGGGCGGCCTGCGAGGCCTTGGTGATGATGGTCTTGACCTCCGCCGGGTTGCGGTCGAACCAGTCGACCAGCCACTCGTTGCAGACCTTCTGCACGAAGCTGCGGGCCTCGGTGTTGCCGAGCTTGGTCTTCGTCTGGCCCTCGAACTGGGGGTTGGCGAGCTTGACGGAGATGATGGCGGCCAGGCCCTCGCGGATGTCCTCGCCGGTGAGCTTCTCGTCGCCCTTGAGCAGCTTCTTGTCGGCCCCGTACTTGTTCACGACCGTGGTCAGCGCGCTGCGGAAGCCTTCCTCGTGCGTGCCGCCCTCGTGCGTGTTGATCGTGTTGGCGAACGTGTAGACGCTCTCGCCGTACGACTCGTTCCATTGCATGGCGATCTCGACCGCGATGCCCTCGCCGTCGGCGCCGAACTCGACCACGGTCCGGTGGATCGGCGTCTTGGTGGCGTTGAGGTGGCGCACGAAGTCGGCGATGCCGCCCTCGTAGCAGAAGGTGACCTCGCGCTTCTCCTCCGGCACGTCCGGCCGCTCGTCGCGCAGAATGATCTTCAGGCCGCGGTTGAGGAAGGCGTACTCCTGGATGCGCCGATACAGCGTCTCGTAGACGAAGGTCGTCGTCTCGAAGATCGTCGGGTCGGGCCAGAAGGTGACGCTGGTGCCCGTCCGGTCGGTCGGCTCGCCCTTCTGCAGGGGCTCGGGCTTGGAGTTGTTGTAGCGCTGGCGCCAGACGAAGTCGTCCTTGTGGATCTCCAGGTCGATGCGCGTGGAGAGCGCGTTGACGACCGAGATGCCGACGCCGTGCAGGCCGCCGGAGACGGCGTAGGCCTGGCCGTCGAACTTGCCGCCGGCGTGCAGGACGGTCAGCACGACCTCGACGGTGGGCCGCTTCTCCTTGGGGTGCATGTCGACCGGAATGCCGCGGCCGTTGTCCACGACCCGAACCCCGCCGTCGGCGAGCAGCGTCACATCGATGGTGTCGCAGAAGCCGGCCAGGGCCTCGTCCACCGCGTTGTCCACGACCTCCCACACCAGGTGGTGCAGGCCGCGCTCACCGGTCGAGCCGATGTACATACCGGGCCGCTTGCGGACCGCCTCGAGCCCCTCGAGGACGGTGATCGAAGAGGAGTCGTAGGACTGTTCGGGCTTGTTTGCTGCCACCCTCGGTCGCTTTCTCGCACTGGCCGGCCGCGCTGGTGGGCGCCCCGGGTCTCGTGCGGAGTCGGTGCGGGCGCGCCGCGGCCGGTAGAAGGCACGCCGGAGTCCGGCGCTCCACTGGCGAGCGCCCTGAACTCGGGCGGGCCGACCACCGCTGTGACGCACACGCGGGATGTGATCGACTGTTCTATGAGCCGATGCAATCCTACTGTGTCCGGGCGACATTTTCGCACCGGGACAGCGCCTGTAGTCCACGTAGCGGCTCGAACGGTGCGGTCCGAAGGTCCCTCTACGCGGAAGGGGTCCCCGCGCCTGGTGGCGGGCGGCACGGGCAGTACAGGATCCGATTGTGCCTTCGGAGCCCCCGGGGGTCGCGCAAGAGGCCGTTCGTGCCGTATGTTCCCCGCCGCGGGGCGGGTGTGTGGCAAGTGAACCAGCGGAATAAGGGGTGCGCGATGGGCCTGGACAACGTCGCCGTGCAGTGGCCGCGCACCGGACGGTTCTATGACCCGGTCGCGCCGGCCGAGTTCGTGGACTTCGCCAACCTGGCCGAGAATCTGCCGATGCACGCCGGACCGGCCGCCGCGCTGGCCGATCACGTGGCCAAGACGGGAACTGTGCGCGTCACCGGGTACACCGAGCTCGTCGACCTCCTCTTCGGGCTCAACGGCGTGCTCTTCGCCACAGATGCGGCCGCGGAGGACGAGGATCCGGTGATCAGCCCGGACGACTGCGCCTGGATCGCCGGTGGGCTCGAGCGGTTCGTCAACGGCCATCAGGAGTACGGCGACGAGATCACGTTCGAGACGGTGAGCGCGGTGCTGCGCAAGGCCCTGGAGGGCTCCCGCCTCGCCGAGCAGCAGCTGCGCTGGCTGCAGAGCCGGCTGGACGCGCTGCGGGACGACTCCGGCAACGCCCCGCAGTGGAGCTACTCCATCGCGGAGCTGGACGTGCTGGCCAAGTTCTACCGCCGGTGCGCCAACCGCGGCTTCGCGGTGTATGCCGATTTCTAACCGTACGTGTCGCGGGGACCGCGGCCGCGGACGCGCCGAGGCCCGCTGCCCCACGACGGCGTGGCCGGCCCGTGGATGTGCAGGCGCTTGACGACGTTGTGTCCGACCTCACGGGCGATGCCGGCCAGCAGCTTGGCGGCCAGCATGCGCAGCTGGGTGGCCCAGGCCGTGGACTCCGCCTCGATGGTCAGCTCGCCGTCTTCGAGCTTGATCGGCCGGCTGTGCGCGGCGATGTCGGCCCCGACGACCTTCTCCCACTCGCCGAAGATGCGGGCCTCTGAGGTCGGGCGCTGCCAGCCCCGCTGCTTCATCAGCCGCTCCAGCACGGTGCCGAAGAGCTGCGGGTCGCGCGGGTCGGGCCCCGGCCCGGTGTAGCCGCGGCGCCGGCCGCCGCCGTCGATGACGGATTTCCGACGCGGCGCGGACCGGTGCTTGGCCAGCGCGGCCTCGACCGCGGCCCGGGCGAGCTCCGGGCCGGATTTGTCCGGTTTCTCAGACACGCTGGACTTCCCCTCCGCCCACCAGGAACCGCGCCCCCCGCAGCCCGGCCGGCACATCATCCTCCACCGCGCAGGTCACGACCACCTGGCTGGCCTCGCCGACCAGGGCGGCCAGGCGGTCCCGGCGCCCGGCGTCGAGCTCGGCGAACACGTCGTCGAGGATCAGCACGGGCTCGATGCCGTCGTCGCGGAGGAGGTCGTACGCCGCCAGCCGCAGCGCGAGCGCATAGGACCAGGACTCGCCGTGGCTGGCGTACCCCTTCGCCGGCATCTCGCCGAGCGTCAGGGTCAGCTCGTCGCGGTGCGGGCCGACCAGCGTCACGCCCCGCTCGATCTCCGACGGTCGCGATTCCGACAGCGCGGCCAGCAGCGCCTGCTCGAGGTCGTCCTGCAGGCCGAACGACGGCGCGTAGGAGATACGGGCGTCGGAGCGGCTAGCGCTGACGGCCGAGTAGGCCTTGGCCACGTGCGGGGCGAGCCCGGCGACGAGGTCGAGGCGGGCTCGCACGAGCTGGGCGCCGTGCCGGGCCAGGTGCGCGTCCCACACGTCGAGGGTGGACAGGTCGCCGCCGCGGCTGCCGCCGGTCTTGCGGGCCAGGTAGGCGCTGCGCAGCAGGGCGTTGCGCTGCTTGAGCACGCGGTCGTAGTCCGAGCGCACGCCCGCGAAGCGGGGCTGGCGGGCGACAAGCAGCTCATCGAGGTACCGCCGGCGCTCTGAAGGGTCTCCGCGGATCAGCGAGAGATCCTCGGGCGCGAAGAGCACGAGGCGCAGCGCCCCGAGGATGTCGCGGGTGCGGGTCACGGGCGAGCGGCCCAGGCGGGCGCGGTTGGCCTTGCCCGGCTCGATCGAGAGCTCGATCAGCAGCTCCCGCTCCTCGTGCACGACCGCGCAGCGGATCACGGCCCGGGCGGTGCCGAAGCGGACCAGCGGGGCGTCGGTGGCGACCCGGTGCGACTCCAGGGTCGCCACGTAGGCGAGCGCCTCGACGAGGTTGGTCTTGCCCACCCCGTTCGGCCCGACGAGCACGCACGGCCCGGGGCCCAGCTCGACGACCACCCGCGCATAGCTTCGGAAGTCGACGAGCTCCAGGCCCCGGACGTACAAGCTCAGCCCTTCTTGACGGCGTGGCCGCCGAACTGGTTGCGCAGCGCGGCCACGGCCTTCATCGCCGGAGAGTCCTCCTGGCGCGAGGCGAACCGGGCGAAGAGCGACGCGGCGATCACGTTCATCGGCACGGCGAGGCGAATGGCCTCCTCGACGGTCCAGCGGCCCTCGCCGGTGTCGTCGGCGTAGCCCTTGATCCTGGCGAGGTCCGGGTCCTCGTCGAGGGCGCGGTCGAGCAGGTCGAGCAGCCACGACTGTACGACCGAGCCGGCCCGCCAGCTCTTGATGATCTCCGGGATGTTGTCCACGTACTCCGAGGTCTCGAGCAGCTCGTAGCCCTCGGCGAAGGCGTGCATCATGCCGTACTCGATACCGTTGTGGACCATCTTGGCGTAGTGGCCGGCGCCGGGCATCTCGCCGGCGTGCGCGAAGCCGAACTCGCCCTCGGGCTTGAGGCCCTCGAAGATCGGCATGCAGTGCTCGACGTGCTGCTTCGGCCCGCCCACCATCAGCGCGTACCCGTTGGTGCGGCCCCAGACGCCGCCGGACACGCCGACGTCGAGGTAGCCGATGCCCTTCGCGCCCAGCCGGTCCGCCCGAGGCTTGTCGTTGCTGAACCGCGAGTTGCCGCCGTCGATCACGATGTCGCCCTCGCCGAGCAGGCCGGAGAGCTCGTCGATGGTGGACTCGGTGAACTGCACCGGCACCATGATCCACACCACGCGGGGGGCGGCGAGCTTCTCGACGAGTTCGCTGAGGGATGACACGTCGGTGACGTCGGGGTGTTGGTCGTAGCCGATGACCTCGTGCCCGGCGGCGCGCAGCCGCTCGCGCATGTTGAAGCCCATCCTGCCCAGGCCGATGAGACCGAGCTGCATTTGGTGCCTCCGAATCAACTACCGATGCGAACCGGCATGATCAAGTACCAGTACCCAGGGATGATTTCTCCATCATCCTTGGCCGGGGACATGACTGCAGGCTTCTTCGGGTCAGTGAACGACAGCACCGCAATGGGCGCGTCGAGCGCCTTGAGCCCGTCGAGCAGGTACTGGTGATTGAAGGCGATCGTCATCGGCTCGCCCTCGTACTGGCAGTCCATCGCCTCGCTGGCCCGGGCGTCCTCGCTGCCGCTGGCCTCGACGACCAGGCCGTCGGTGCTGAAGGAGAGCCGCACCGGCGTCTGGCGCTCCGCCACCAGGCCGACGCGCCGAACCACCTCGTTGAGCGCCGCCACCGGGACCCGCGCCTGCGCGTTGTGGGTGTCGGGCAGCAGCGCCCGCACCTTGGGGAAGTCGCCCTCCAGCAGCCGGGACGTGGTGCGCCGGGTGCCGCCGGCGAAGCCGATCATCCCGTCGCCCAGCTTGCCACGCGACAGCGCGACCGACACGTTCCCGCCGAGCGGGCCGAGGGTCTTCGCGGTGTCGTCCAGGGTGCGGGCGGGCACCAGAGCGGCGACGCTCATGTCCGGCTCGTCGGGATGCCACATCAGCTCCCGCACGGCGAGGCGGTACCGGTCGGTGGCGAGCAGGGTGAGGGTCGTGCCCTCCAGCTCGATCCGCACGCCGGTCAGCATCGGCAGGGTGTCGTCACGGCCCGCGGCCACGGCGACCTGTGAGACCGCCTTGGCGAACAGCGCGGCGTCGACGGCGCCGGCCGACTCGGGCATCTCCGGCAGGGTCGGGTAGTCCTCGACGGGCATGGTCGGCAGCGTGAACCGGGCACTGCCGCAGGTGATCTCGACGTGGGAGCCGACGGCGGCGACGTCGACCGGCTTGGCCGGCAGCGACTTGGTGATCTCGGCGAGCAGCCGGCCGGAGACCAGCGTCGCGCCGTCGGCGTCGGCCTGGACCTCGACGGAGACCTGGCTGGACACCTCGTAGTCGAAGCTGGACACCTGGAGGCGGCCGTCGGCGACGCGCAGCAGGACGCCGGCGAGGACGGGCACCGAGGGGCGGCTGGGCAGGCTCTTGGCCGTCCAGGCGACGGCATCGGCGAGCGCGTCGCGCTCGACTCGGAACTTCATCGCGGTCCTCCCGCATTCTCTTCGGTACTTCAGTTCGCCACCCGCCGCGCGCAGGTGCGGTCGTTTCGGCCGTGCCGTCCGATTGTCGCCGGTCCCGGCGTCCTCGTGGGGCGCCTCGGGTCCGGTGGGGGTCGCGAGAGTGAGTGAGTGTCTGCCGGTGAGCGGTGGCCCCCGGTCGGCGGTGCGTCCGGTGGGGCTCGCTCATCGAACCTTAGGGCCTGCTGGCGGCGGTCGTGCACCGACCCCGCCAAATCCGGCGGCCCGAACTTGCCCACACCCCGATGATTGTTTTTCTTCTCTTCTTAAAAGAAATTTCTTTCGTAGTCATAGGGGGTGTGGATTCTGTGGAAAACCCTCGTTTTCCCAGTTCACCCCGCTTGTGTACCGGTGGATGACCTGTGCATGCATGGTGTGGACGACGCCTGTGGATTGTGGATGAGCGGTCGTCCACAGGGGTTATCCACCGCTAATCCACCGGTAATCCCCAGGGTTTGTCCACTCCTGTGGAAAACGTAGGGCCCCAAGGCCCAACACGCTCGGTCGCCATCACGACTACTGTCCGGAAGCATCCACAAGCATTCCACAGCGAATCCCCAGGAGTTATCCACAGGCTGTGGGCAACGGCTGTGTGCAGTCCGTAGCCATCCGATTACTGTCCCGTCGAAGTTGGCACAAACGAAGTTATCCACAGGTTTTCTGTGGACACCGTGTGGATGCTGGGGACAACCGCGCGACCAGCGGCTGTGGACAGTTGTGGACCGCCTGGGGACGGCGTGTGGATAACGTGTGGCCAGATGGGGACCGGATCCCTGGTGGGCCGCCTGTGGACACGGTGGATAACTCAAGTTGTCCACAGGCTGTGATCAACCCCGGTGGACGGCGAAACCCCTGTGGATCCTGTGGATTACGTCGTCTGCTTGATGCGGTTGGTCAGCTCGGCGATCTGGTTGTAGAGCGACCGGCGCTCCGCCATCTGCTGCCTGATCTTGCGATCGGCGTGCATGACGGTCGTGTGGTCGCGGCCGCCGAAGGCCTGGCCGATGCGGGGCAGGGAGAGGTCGGTCAGCTCGCGGCAGAGGTACATGGCCACCTGCCGGGCGTTGACGAGCACCCGCGAGCGGCTGTGCCCGCGCAGGTCCTCGAGGCTCACCCCGAAGTAGTCGGCGGTCGACGCCATGATCTGGTCGGCGGTGATCTCCGGGCCCGAGCCGTCCGGGATGAAGTCGCGCAGGACCTCCTCGGCCAGGCCGAGCTCGACCGGTGAGCGGGTCAGGTTGGCGAACGCGGTGACCCGGATCAGCGCGCCCTCCAGCTCGCGGATGGACGAGGCGATCCGTGAGGCGATGAACTCGAGCACGTCCGGCGGCGCGAAGAGCCGCTCCTGGGCCGCCTTCTTCTGCAGGATCGCGATGCGGGTCTCGAGGTCCGGCGGCTGGATGTCGGCCAGCAGGCCCCACTCGAACCGCGTGCGCAGCCGGTCCTCCAGCGTGGCCAGCTGCCGGGGCGAGCGGTCCGAGCTGATGACGATCTGCTTGTTCGCGTTGTGCAGGGTGTTGAAGGTGTGGAAGAACTCCTCCTGGGTGCGCTCGCGGGTCTCCAGGAACTGGATGTCGTCGATCAGGAGGATGTCGACGTCGCGGTACCGTCGCTGGAACGCCTGGGTCTTGTCGTCGCGCAGCGAGTTGATGAAGTCGTTCGTGAACTCCTCGGTCGACACGTACCGCACGAACCGGGCGTTGCCCAGCATCGTGGCGTACTGACCGATGGCGTGCAGCAGGTGCGTCTTGCCCAGCCCGGAGCCGCCGTAGATGAACAGCGGGTTGTAGGCCTTCGCCGGCGACTCGGCCACGGCGACCGACGCGGCGTGCGCGAAGCGGTTCGACGATCCGATGACGAACGTTTCGAAGGTGTACTTCGGGTTGAGGCGGTTCCCGGCGGAGTCCCCGGCCGGCGTGGGTGCGCCGCGGCGGTCCTCGCGGCCGGTGCCCGGCGTCGAGGGGCGGGGCGGGGGCAGCGGCTCGTTGCGGGTGGCCTCGATCTGGGCCTGCTCGTAGCGGCCGGCCTCGGCGCCGGCCTCGACGGCTGTGCCGGAGTGCTCGTAGGTCCGCTGGCGGTCGCCGTGGCTCTGTGCGGTTCGGTCCGCGAAGCCTCGGTCCAGCCCGCTCCTGTCCTGCGTGCCTCTTTCCTGTACGCCTCTATCCGTTACGCCTCTGTCTTGGACGCCCCTGTCCTGTATGCCTCGGTCCTGTGTGCCCCTGTCCTGTCCGTCCCGGTCTTGTCCGGTCCTGTCCAGTCCGCTCCTGTCCAGTCCGGTTCTGTCCTGTCCAGTTCGGTCTTGTCCAGTTCGGTCCGGGAAGGATCGCTCCTGGAAGGTTCTCTCCTCCGGGAGGTCGAACAGCCGGCCGGACTCGGGATTCACGGTCGGTTCGAGAGGGAGCGGGTCGCGAAGGGTCGCGGAGGGGCCGTTGGACCAGTGCGAGGCGGAAGGCGCCGGCAGGGAGGGTGCGTCCTCGGGCGGGCGCACCGTCACGGCGACCTGGATGGCCCGGCCGAGCAGGCGTGAGAGCGCCTCGGTGATGACCGGCCGGAGCCGGCTCTCGATCATGTCGCGCGAGTACGGGTCGGGCACGGACAGCAGCGCGGTGTCCTCGACGATCGCCCGCAGTCTCGTCATGCGCAGGTACGCACGCTGCTGCGCCGAGTCGATACCATCGGCGAGCTGATCCGTCGCGGCATGCCAAATCGCTGCGAGGTCGGTGTCCGTCACCGTTCGCGCACCCCCATCATCATTCGCGGCCCCCACCGCGAGTGGACGGTGCCCGGTACTTCCCCGCCGCCCCGGCACCATTGTCCACAGGTTTTCCACAACCTGTGTATCAACGAGTCATGTGCCGTGGACGGATCGTCCTGTTTCCCCCTCGCCCGTGCTGACTATGCGGTGATCAGCGCGTACGCGGCGGTGATACAGGTCAGGCGCGCGTCTCGTCCCCCTCGTCGAGCGCCTGTTTGGCCGAAAAGTCCGTTGTGCTCCGTCGCCGGTCGTCGCGGTGTCTACCGGCAACCGGGCACGTTAACAGCGTTGTCCACAACCACTCAACCGTTGTCCACAACGAACCTGTGGATTGTGGCCTTGACCTGGGGATCCTTTATTCACATCCAGGCCGCTCGACGGCGCGCGTCGTTGCTCGTTGACTGTGTGTGAGGCGGCGCGTACCCTGTTTCGGTTGGAGCACCGTACCCTGGTAAACTCCAAATCACCGATCGACATCCCGTGGGCGTGGCTTTGCCAAGTCAGTCCACGCCCAGTCACGAAGACGGAGCCCCGACGTGAGCAAGCGCACCTTCCAGCCGAACAACCGCCGGCGCGCGAAGACCCACGGCTTCCGGCTGCGCATGCGCACCCGCGCTGGCCGTTCGATCCTGTCGGCGCGCCGCGCCAAGGGGCGCGACCGCCTCTCGGCCTGAGCCTGAACCACGACGACCGGGCCCTCCGGGAGGCAGCGTGCTGGCGGCCGCACAGCGACTGCGGCGGCGGGAGGACTTTTCCGCCACCATTCGCAACGGCCGCCGGGCCGGCCGGGGGGTCGTGGTTGTGCACTTCATGAACCCCGGGTCTCCGCGGCCCGGGGTTGCTGTGTCTCCCGGGTCTGCGTTTCCGGTCGTCGACTCGTCTTCGGCCCTCGGCTCCGCGCCGGCCGTCGTCGCCCCGTCGGGCGGCCCGGTCGCCGGCTCCGTGGCTGCTCCGGCTCTCGACCCGTCGTCGGCTTCGACTTCCGACGCGGTGTCGGCCCCGGCTTCCGGCCCGGTCTCGGCCTCGGCCTCCGACTTGGTGCCGGCCTCGGCTTCCGACTTGGTGCCGGCTTCGGCTTCCGAGTCGGTGCCGGCTTCTGCTTCCGGCTCGGTGTCGGCTTCGGCCTTTGTTTCGTCGTCGGCTCCGGCCGGCGGGGGCTCGGAGGTCGCGGCGGGTTCGGTCGGCGGTGACTCGTCGGCTGCAGCCGTCGATCCGCGGTCGGCCGAGGCTGCCCACCATTCGTCTGCCGCTGGCGGCTCGAGTACCACAGCTATGGCCGGTGCCGGTCCGACCGAGGTCGGTTCCGCTCGCAGCGGTTCGACGGCGACCGGTCCGGCCGAGGCAGGTGTTACTGGCGTCGGTTCGTTGCCCGGCAGCCTGGCGGGTGGCGGATCGGCGAATCCGGACTTGTCGGGTCCTGGTGCCATTTCCGATTTGTCGGCCATGACGCCGGTCACGTCCGACCCTGCCTTGGGTGAGGACGCGGTCGAGCCGGTGTTGGGCGGCGTTGGGTCCGCGCGGGCCGGGTTCGTGGTGTCCAAGGCCGTCGGAGGTGCCGTCGTGCGCAACCGCGTGAAGCGGCGGCTGCGGCACCTCGTACGTGAGCGCATCGCGGACCTTCCCGCTGGGTCGGTGCTCGTGGTGCGGGCGTTGCCGGAGGCGGCGAGCGCGCAGTACGAAATCCTGGCACGTGATCTTGACTTGGCGCTGGAGGCCGTGCGCCGACCGAAGAACCGAGGTGGTCGTCGATGAACGCGGGAGCCCGTATCGTCGCCGCTCCCATCGTCGCGTACCGTCGTTGGATAAGCCCGGCGTTGCCGGCGCGTTGTCGGTTCTACCCGTCGTGCAGTGCTTATGCCCTGGAGGCGGTCAGCACCCACGGCGCGATCCGGGGAATCGGTCTCGCGATCTGGCGGCTGCTGCGCTGCCACCCATTCCACCCCGGTGGGTTCGACCCGGTGCCTCCGCGCCGGGGACACTCGCCCGAGCCCGAGTCGACGTGACTGGAGCGGTGTCGTGATTAGCAAGCTGATGGCCGGGATCTACTGGCTGATCTCAAAGGTGATGCTGTTCTGGCACACCGTCTGGGATTCGATCCTGCCGGACCACCGGGTGCTGAGCACCAACTGGCAGTGGGTCCTGGCGATCGTCTTCCTGGTGATCACCGTCCGGGTCGTCCTCTTCCCGATCTTCGTCAAGCAGATCAAGTCGCAGCGGGCGATGCAGGCTATCCAGCCGAAGATGAAGGAGCTGCAGGAGAAGCACAAGGGCGACCGGGAGACCCTCCAGAAGGAGGTCATGAAGCTCTACCAGGAGGAGAAGGTCAACCCGCTCATGGGCTGCCTTCCGATGTTCCTGCAGATCCCGGTCTTCATCGGCCTCCTGCACGTGCTGCGCCACCTTCGGCCGAACACGTCGGACCACCAGATGGAGCTGTACGGCTGGACGAAGGCCGAGTTCCTCAGCGCCGTCGACGCGCGCCTGTTCGACGCCCCGATCGTCGCCAAGTTCAGCAGCAGCGCTGCCGACCTGATAAACATCGATGCCAACTCGACCACGGTCAAGATCGTGGCCGCCTGCCTGGTCGCCCTGATGATCACGACGACCTACCTCACGCAGCGTCAGATGATCAAGAAGACGGGCTGGAACACCGACCCGCAGCAGCGCATGATCCAGAAGTTCATGCTCTACGGCATTCCGTTCTTCACCCTGACCTCCGGCTGGTACTTCCCGATCGGCGTCATCATCTACTGGGTCACGAACAACGCCATCACGCTGGCGCAGCAGTACTGGGTGCTGCACAAGTACCCGCCGCCGGCCAGCGCGACGACCAGCACGACGCCGTACAAGAGCGGCGGCGCCAAGGTTGCCGAGTCGAAGCCGAGCGGCCTGGGCGCCCTGTTCGCCCGCGCTCGCGACGAGGCCGCCGCCCAGCAGCGGACCAACGGCAAGGCCCCCGCGAAGGCGGCCGGCACCAAGGCCACCGGCGCGAAGGCGACCGGCACCGACGCCCCGGCCGACGGCCCGTCCCGCGCCCCGAAGCCCGGCGCGAAGCCGATCAACCCGAAGAAGGGTGGCGCCGCGAAGCGGCAGTCGGGTTGACGCGTCCCGCCGGGCCACCCCTCTCACGGCCCGGCGTAGCGACGCTCCCTGCACCAGCAACCCACCCCTCACCGACGACCTGTGACGGCGCCTCGGCGCCCCAAACAAGCGGAGATGAGTTTCGTGACCGACACCACCAGTGACCTCGACGCAGCGCCTGGTTCGCGGGACGAGGACAAGGACGTGTCCCTGGCCGAGGACCAGGAGGCCCGGGCCGCCGACGAGGCCGAGGACGACGACCGGGAAGAGGTCGACGCCGAGGCCGACGAGGACGACGAGGACGAAGACGACGAAGAGGACGAAGAGGACGAAGACGAAGAGGACGAAGACGAAGAGGACGAGGAAGACGACGACGAGGAGGCCGAGGACGACTCGGAGACCCCCGCCGCCGCCGGCTCCGGCCGCGCCGCCAGCGACCTCTTCCGCGAGAGCGAGATCGCGGCCGACTACGTCGAGGGCCTCCTCGACATCCTCGACTACGACGGCGACATCGACGAGCTCGTCGTGAGCGGCCGCCCGGTGGTCGAGGTCGTCGAGGGCGGCGACGGCTCGGGCAAGCGCCTGCAGGCCCTCGTCGGCCAGCGCGGCGCGACGCTCGAGGCGCTGCAGGAGCTGAGCCGCCTCGCCGTCTTCCGGCAGACCGGCTCCCCGAGCCGGCTTCTCCTCGACGTGGGCGGCTACCGGGCGCTGCGCCGCAAGGAGCTCGGCGCCATCGCCAAGAACGCCGCGGAGAAGGTCAAGGAGTACGGCGAGGCCGTCCGCCTTGAGCCGATGAGCGCCTTCGAGCGCAAGTGCGTGCACGACGTCATCAACGCCCTGCCGGGCGTGGAGAGTGAGTCGGAGGGCGTCGAGCCGGCCCGCCGGATCGTGGTCCGCCCGACGGCTTAGTTCTCCCCCGCACCACCAACCGCCCCAAGCGCCCCTCGGCGATTGGGGCGGTTTCCTTTTGTACGCCGGATAGCCCGCCCCCCATCCCTCCTTCTTCGAAGCGTTTGGACTGACGTTGGACGGACTGACGTTGGACGGACTGACGTTGGACGGACTGACGTTGGACGGGCGGCCGCCGTCGCTCTGTTCGCGCTTCGCTAGCGCTGCCGCGACGGCTCTCATCCAGCGCGGCTCGACTCCGTCTCCGGCCCGGCTTCGCGCTCTCGCCCCATCAACACCTCATCCTCGTCACCCCACACCCAGTCCTCGTCGCGCCCGGTTTCGTTGTCCGGCCGACCTCCGGCTTGGGTGCTGCCTTTCTGCCCACTTCACCTCGCCGCTCCTTTCTCCTTCTCTCCTTCGGCTTGGCCGCTCCCTTGTTCCTCGGCCTACTCGACCCGTGGGCCCGGGCGTCTCCTCCTGCAGTGGTCTCGTTCGGTGTCTCCCCCGTCACCCGGGCTCGGGAGGCCCCACGTAGCGGTGGCCAGGATGAGGACGGGCATAATTCACGGAGACGCGACTGGCGGCACCAAGGATGGGCAACCATCGGGAAGCCTCGGCGTGGAAGTCGACCGCCTGGGCTTCCACGTGACGCCGAGGAGTCGTATGTCCATTTCCTCTTCTTCCTCTGCCGCCGCTCCCACCCCGGCGCCGAGTGCCCGGCTTCTGCCCGGGGCTCCGGTGGCCGACCAGATCCTGGCGGATGTAGAGACTCGAGTCGCGGCCCTCCGCGAGCGGGGCATCACCCCGTCCCTGGCCACGATCCTGGTCGGCGACGACGACGCCAGCGCCGGGTACATCCGGATCAAGCAGCGCCAGGCCGCGTCCCTCGGCTTCGCCTCCCCGCACCGCCACCTGCCGGCAACGGCCACCCAGGAGGACCTGCACGCCGCGATCGACGAGTTCAACGAGGACCGGGACGTCCACGCGCTGCTGATCCAGTACCCGATCCCGCAGCACCTGGACTACGACGCCGCCCTCATGCGGGTCGACCCCGACAAGGACGTCGACGGCATGCATCCGCTGAACCTGGGCCGCCTGGCCGCGGGCATCCCCGGCCCGCTCCCCTGCACCCCGGCCGGCATCGAGGCCCTCCTCGCCTACCACGAGATCTCGGTCAGCGGTCACGAGGTCGTGATCCTGGGCCGGGGTGCCACGCTGGGCCGTCCCCTGGCGATGCTCCTGGCCCAGAAGCGCCCGACCGCGAACGCCGCCGTCACCGTGGTCCACACCGGTGTTCCCGACTGGCCTCGGTACACCCGCCGCGCCGACATCCTCATCGCCGCCGCCGGCGTTCCCGGCATCATTCAGCCGGAGCACGTCAAGCCGGGCGCCGTGGTCGTGGGAGGCGGAGTCCGCTACGAGGGCCGCCGCCTCCTCCCCGACGTCGACGAGTCCTGCGCCACCGTCGCCGGCGCCATCACCCCGCGGGTCGGCGGCGTGGGCCCGACCACCGTCGCCATGCTCTTCCGCAACGCCATCGAGGCCGCGGAGCGCCGTTTCACGTGAAACGCCGGGGGAGCCCGCCGTCATAGGGCGGCGGTGCTCCTCCGTTGCCGTTGCTCCCCGCAGGCCGGGTTCGAGCTTCGCGCCACCGCCTTTGGCTAGCCCCCACGTCTTGCTCTTCCGCCCGCCCGCGCCCCAAGTTGTGGCCCGTCTCGGGCGGTGGCTGTGCCGGCCGTTCGAGCTTCCCGCGCCGCGCAGTATTCGACGTTCGCACTCGGCGGCGATCCACGAGCTCACGCGGTCCCGGCCCTGTGCCGCATCCGGCGAGACTGCCTGTTGTCGGGTCGGTCTGCGTCAGATCGGGTGGTCACGCCTGCCCAGCGGCCGCCCCGGATCTCGCATCGCATCGTCGGATGGCATCGCGCGGGGCAACGCCGGGCGGTGTCCCGTGGGGTGACGCCGGGACGCGTCGCGCTGGGTCTGCGTCGGGCTGCGTTGGAGCGGGGCACGCCGGACCCCCGGCCATGCCATGGCATGCCGAGTCGGTCGCGCCGTGCCGGGGCCTCCCGGTTGTGGCGGGGCGGTGTCCCGCCGGGTTGCGCCGGTTCACGCCGCGCCGGGTTGCGCGAGGTTGGGTCGGGTTGCGTCAGGCCGTGCCGCGCCGGATCGTCTCGGGCCGGGTCGCGGTTGCGTCGGCCGGGCCATGCGGGGTTTCACTGGACCGCGCTGGACCGACCGCGTCCGGCCCAGGCATGCAGGGTTGCGCCGAGCGTTGTCCCGCCGGGTGGAGCCGGGCCGCGCCGGGCGGGTTGCACCGGCGTCCGGCGGACCCCCGCACGCCGGGCCGCCGGGCCGTGCCGGGTAGGTCGCGCCGTGCCGGGGCACGCGGGGTTGTGGCGGGCGATGTCCCCTGCGCCGGGACGGTCGCACAGCGCGCGGGATCGCATCGAGTCGGATCGGGTCCGCGTGGGTCGTGCCAGGCTCAATTGCGCCGGGTCCCGTCAGGCGCGTCGGGTTCTCCCGGACGGCGCCACGGCGTCGTCTCGGCGCCGACCGGACCAGGTGCGGGCAGGCGTGAGGAGCCCCTGCGCCTCTTCACCGACTCCGCCTGGGTCCGTCGCGCGCAGCCGGATTCCGGAAGTCCCCCGCGGCCCTCTCTCAAGAAGGAGTCACGCGGACGACCTCTCAAGAAGGAGCCACGCGGACGACCTCTCAAGAAGGAGCCACGCGGACGACGCGGATGCGATGACCGCGCGGCCCCGCAACGGCCAGCGGGCATAGGGAACCACTGGGAGCCGCGACGTCAAAGGAGGCGCCCCCTCGCCCGGCCGGAGGGCGCGACGGAGAACCCCGCCGCCGAACCAGCTCCGCCACGGTAGGGTGGCCCGGCGTCGCCGTAGAGGGCGTCGTCATCGCTCCCGTTTCACGTGAAACAGGGGCCCCAATAGACCGCTCCCCCGCGTCCCACCGGGGGCCGGCCCGCATGGTTTGCTTGACGGATGGATGGTGCAGTGCCCAGCGAGATCCTCCCCGTCGCCGAGAAGGTCTTCGGTGACCGCCTACCCCAGGCGCGCCACTACGCCGAGCTTCTCGTCACCGACGGCGTCGTGCGTGGCCTCATCGGCCCCAGGGAGGCTCCTCGGATCTGGGAGCGCCACCTTCTCAACTGCGCCGTGGTCGCGGACCTCATTCCGTCGGGTGCCTCAGTGGTCGACGTCGGGTCAGGGGCCGGTCTGCCCGGTATGGTGCTGGCAGTGGCTCGTCCCGACCTTTCCGTCACCCTGGTCGAGCCGCTCGCACGACGTACCGCATTCCTATCCGAAGCGGTGACGGCGCTCGGCCTCGAGCGGACCTCCGTGGTCCGCGCCCGGGCCGAGGAGTGCGTCGGGAAGCTTCCCCTCGCCGATGTCGTCACCGCCCGGGCCGTCGCTCCGCTGGACCGACTCGCCGGCTGGTGTCTTCCCCTCACCGCCGTCGGGGGGCGGTTGCTCGCGATGAAGGGCGCCTCCGCGGCGGCCGAGATTGCCGAGCACGCGGAGGCCCTCGGCCGGCTCGGTGCGGGGACACCGTCGGTGCGCACGTGCGGGGACGGGCTCCTCGCCGAGCCCACCACGGTCGTCGAGATCGTGCGCGAGCGGGAAGTCGCGCGTCCTCGAAAGGCCGGGGGGCGTCGCGGCCGGTAAGCCCGGGGCGCAGCGCGACCCCGGGCGCGGGGGAACGCGGAGGCACTCATGGGGGACGGCAGGGCGGTCGGCATCGGGTGGCCGATGTCGCCGATACAGCGACTCGGCGGCCTACTACGCCGAGTTGACGGATTTCTGGTCTTTTGGCGCACGAGTCGGGGTGAGAAGGCCAACGACGCGCCGGGTAGTCATGGCTCCGCCCGGCGAAGCGCCGTAGGCTGGCCGAGCGCCACTCTTCTGTCCGACGGAACGGGCCTCGACGAAGACGAACCTGTCCTGGACGGAACGGATCCGAGCGGAGCGACCTCCAAGGCCGAGAGAGCCGTTGCGACGGACGGGACCGTAGACACCGACGGGCCCAAGAGTCCTGACGGAACCGAAGGGGCCGAGGAGGACGCCCAGAGATCCGGTACCGCCCGGACGGCTTCAGAAGGACGGGTTCCTGGATTGGGCGAGGCGGCCGAGGGTGCACACCTTTCCGAGCGGGACGGGACTGACATGGTGCGCGACAGCGGTGATGGTCCGGGCTACGGCGATGCAGACAATCAGGTTTCACGTGAAACGGGGATAGAGGGCTGGGGCGTCCGTCCCGCCGGCCGGGCAGTACCCCAGCCGCGGGCCGACGTGGGGGGCCCCGAGGTCCGAAGTCCGGATCCGACACGCGGGGGCACGGTGGAGTTTCATGTCAGTACCCCGAATGAGCGATCGTCAACCGGTACCCTTTACGGCCGGGGAGTAACGCCGCCGGTCGACGCTACTCCGGCCGAGGTGCGGACCGAGCGACGGAACCCACCATCCCCCCGGCCGCACCCGTCCGTCGTCACCGCGGATACCGAAGGCGCAATGACTGACGCGTATGTTTCACGTGAAACCGAAGACCCCCCGCTGGCACAGGAGGCAAAACGCGCCGTGGAGATTCTCAACCCGAGCGGGGAGATCACGATGCCCCGCCCACCACGGCGCCGCACCATGTGTGTGGCCAACCAGAAGGGAGGCGTGGGTAAGACGACCACCGCGGTGAACATCGCCGTCGCCCTCGCGCTCCACGGCAACCGTGTCCTGGTCATCGACCTCGACCCTCAGGGCAACGCCTCCACCGGACTCAACGTCCCGCACCACTCCGGTGTGCCGGACGTGTACGACTGCCTCATCGACGGCGCCCCGCTCGACGCGGTGACCCAGCAGGTCGAGGGAATCCCGAACCTGTGGGCGGTCCCGGCGACGATCGACCTCGCCGGTGCGGAGATCGAGCTCGTCTCGGTCGTTGCCCGCGAGTCGCGGCTCAAGCGCGCGATCGAGGCCGGCGGCAACGCCTACGACTACATCTTCATCGACTGCCCGCCGTCGCTCGGCCTGCTCACGGTCAACGCGCTCGTCGCCGCCGAGGAGGTGCTCATCCCGATCCAGTGCGAGTACTACGCGCTGGAGGGTGTGCAGGCGCTGACCAACAACATCGAGCTGGTGCGGTCCCACCTGAACCCACACCTGGACATCACGACGGTGCTCCTGACGATGTACGACCGGCGCACCCGCCTGGCCGACCTCGTCGAGCAGGACGTGCGGAACCACTTCGGCGAGAAGTGCCTCAACGCCGTCATCCCCCGGAACGTCCGGGTGTCCGAGGCGCCGAGCTACAGCCAGTCGGTCATGACGTACGACCCCGGCTCCCGGGGTGCGGTCAGCTATTTTGAGGCGGCGCAGGAGATCGCGCTGCGCGGCGCGCAGGGTGCGCAGGTGGGAGGCATCGCATGAAGTCCAACCGACGTGGAGGTCTCGGGCGGGGGCTCGGTGCCCTCATCCCCACCGCCGCCGCGCCGGTCGAGGGTACGACCGGCACGGCGACCGCACTCGCCACGCCGCCCGCCCCGAGCGCCGGCGTGGCCAATGGGGCCGCGGCCCCCGAGGTCGAGACCGAGACGACGACGGCCCTCGCCCCGGTGCCCGGCGCCCGCTTCGCCGAGATCCCGGTGGGCACGATCGTGCCCAACCCGAAGCAGCCGCGGCAGGTGTTCGACGACGAGGCGATCGAGGAGCTGAAGACCTCGATCCAGGAGGTCGGCTTCCTCCAGCCCATCGTCGTGCGCGAGCTGCGCGACGCCGACGGGGAGAAGCAGTACGAGCTCGTCATGGGCGAGCGCCGGTGGCGCGCCGCCCAGGCGCTCGGCAAGGAGGCCATCCCCGCGATCGTCCGCGAGACGCGCGACGACGCGATGCTCCGCGACGCGCTCCTGGAGAACATCCATCGGGCGAACCTCAACCCGCTGGAAGAGGCGGCCGCGTACCAGCAGCTGCTCGACGAGTTCGGGGCGACCCACGAGGAGCTCGCCAGGCGGATCGGCCGGAGCCGGCCGCAGATCTCGAACACCATCCGCCTGCTGAACCTGCCGGCCCCGGTGCAGCGCCGGGTCGCGGCCGGCGTGCTCTCCGCGGGCCACGCCCGAGCGCTCCTCGGCCTCGACAACTCCGAGGAGCAGGAGCAGCTCGCCACCCGGATTGTGGCGGAGGGCCTCTCGGTGCGCGCCACCGAGGAGCTCGTCTCGCTCGCGGTCTCGGAGGGTGGATCGGCCAAGAAGACGGCCCCCGCGCAGCGGCGGGCGAAGCCGCACGCGCCGGCGCTGTCTGATCTGGCCGACCGCCTCTCGGACCGGTTCGACACTCGGGTGAAGGTCGACATCGGCCGGCGCAAGGGTCGCATCACGATCGAGTTCGCGACCGTCGACGACCTCGAGCGGATCGTCGGGATCATCGGGGTCCCAGAGGAGAGCTCGGCGGCTCAGCGGGAGCAGTGACCACCCGACACCGACAGCCGTGAGGGCCGGATCCGAGAGGATCCGGCCCTCAGTCGTTTCCGACGCCAAATTGTCCGATTTCGAAGGCCGGGCCGCCCGGAAATCGGCGGGACGGAAACCTTGAGAGAACGGCTTCTAGGGAAGTCTGTCCACAGGGGTTATCCACAGGCTCACCCGTTTCACGTGAAACTCCGTGGTCGGTCGTTCGCATGCCTGTGGATGACCGGACACGGAGGCGCGGCCGTTGTCCACAGGGACAGCCGACGTACCTGTGGATAACTTCCCGGGATGAGGAAGATGCGAGGTCGCTGTCCACAGGGTGCGGACATCGAGCCCAGCAGTCGGCTAGGGTCACTTCGTGTCCGAGACGCCAGCACAGCCCCCTCTGCCCGCCTTCACGTACTGGCCGACCTTTCCCTTCGAGGGCGACCTCCGGGTCAAGCGCCTCCTCGACCCCGTGCCGGTGGAGCCGCCCCGCCACGGCGACAACCCCGCGGAGTGCCGGGCGTGCGCCGCGCCGGACGAGGCGTACATCTGGGTGAGTGACCGCTGGCGGGTCCGCGCCCTCGATCGGCCGACGGGCCTGCCGGCCGTGCTCATCCTCGAGTCCCGCTCGCATCTCGACCTCGGCGACCTGCCGAATATGCTCGCCGCCGAGCTCGGCGTGATGACGGTCCGGCTGGAGCGCGCGATCCGCTCGCTCGACGACGTCGCGCGGGTCCACGTGAACCGCTGGGGCGACGGCGCGGCGCACCTGCACGTGTGGTTCCTCGCCCGGCCGTACGGACGCCTCCAGCTGCAGGGCACGTTCCTCGCGCTGTGGGACGACATCCTCCCCCCGATCCCCGAGGTGCGCTGGCGGGAGAACCTGGCGCTGGTCGCCGCGTGGCTCGCCGAGTTCGGCGGCCGCCCCCTGGCCGAGCCGCCGCGCATCAACTGGACCGCCCCCGCGAGCCTCGCCCCGCAGGAGGCCGGCGACGCCCTGGAGCCGGCCGCGGCCGCCGAGGAGAACGACGACGTCGTGGTCCCGGAGCCGGCCGAGGGCAACGGCGACGCCCCCGACCCAAAGGCCTAACTGGCACCGGTACCGCGGGTCAAGAGATGAGGAACTGTGGGCGGATGCCTCCCACGGCGGATCGTGAGTGCGTACCATCATGACGAGCTAATGCCGGGTGCGGTGGAGATGGGCCAATGTCGCGACGTCTCGTGAGTCTGACGCTCGACACCCTCGAGGATCTTCCTCGATCGTGCCGCGAATGCGTGTTCTGGGAGCTTGATCCGGTCGCGGCCGATCGGGCCTGCGCCAACGGCGACCCGGGCCTGGAGAAGGAGGCCTGGGTCTCGCAGACGCTGCTCGAGTGGGGCTCGTGCGGCAAGCTCGTCTACGTCGATGGCATGCCGGCCGGCTTCGTGATGTTCGCCCCGCCGGCCTACGTCCCCCGCAGCATGGCGTTCCCGACGTCGCCGGTGTCGCCGGACGCGGTACTGCTGATGACGGCCCACGTCGTCCAGCCGTTCGCCGACGGTGGGCTCGGCCGCATGCTCGTCCAGGGCGTCGCCCGCGACCTCACCAAGCGCGGCGTCAAGGCGATCGAGGCGTTCGGCGACGCGAAGTTCGGCGAGGTCGACGAGGCGGGCCGCAACGAGCGGGGCTGCCTGGCGCCGGCCGACTTCTTCCTGTCGATCGGCTTCAAGACGGTACGACCGCATCCGCGTTATCCTCGGCTGCGCCTCGAACTGCGCACGGCGCTGTCGTGGAAGTCCGACGTGGAGTACGCACTGGAGAAGCTGCTCGGGTCGATGAGCCCGGAATCGCTGCTTCGCCCCGTCCTTCCGGTTCGCCCGGCGACGCGCGAAATGACCTCCGGCTGAACCCAGCGCAGCCGAAGCGGCCTCCGGCTGAACCCAGCGCTGCCGAATTGACCTCCGGCTGGACCGAGCGCGCCCGAAGTGACCTCAGGCTGAACCCAGCGCTACCGCGCGGCGGCGCTGGGTAACCGGTCGCTCAGGCGGTGGGCGCCGCGTGGCCGGTGAGCGCCCGCAGCAGGCTGACGTCGATCGAGCCGGTCGGGACGTCGGCCTCCACCGGGAGGTACATCCGCTGCACCGCGGCCATGATGGCCTCCACCACCCGGTCGCGGAAGGCCGGGTCGATGAGCTGGCGCCGGTCGCCGGGCGAGGTCAGGTAGCCCACGTCGACCCGCACGGCCGGCATCTTGGTCAGCCGCAGCAGCTCCCACGTCTTGGCGTGCGTGTGGCAGTCGCGCAGCCCGGTGCGCACCACGATCTCCCGCTGCACGAGCCCCGCCAGGCGCTCCCCCACGACTGAGGTTGGGCCGGAGACCGAGCCGTAGTGGTAGGTCGCCACGCCGTCGGCCGCGGGGCTCTGGTGGCCGTCGAGGTGGATCGAGATGAGGAGGTCGGCGCCGAGCTCGTTGGCGAGCTGCACCCGGTCCCGGTCACTCAGGGCGCTCGTGGGCTGCGGACCCCTGGTGAGGTTCACCCGCATCCCCGCGGCCGCCAGACGGCCCTCCAGGCGGGCCGCGAGGTCATACACGAGGTCCGCCTCCACCCACCGCAGCGGGCCGTCGGGGACCACGTGGCCGGCGTCCGGTCCGCCGTGCCCGGGGTCGATCACGATGCGCTTGCCGAGCAGCGTCGGGCCGGACTCGCGGAAGGCCTCGGCCTCGCGCAGCAGCTGCGGCCGGCCGCCGATCACCTTGCGGCCGAGCCGGCGTAGGGCGCCGACGGTCGCCGGGCCGCACTCCCCGTCGGGGCGCAGGCCGACCTCGCGCTGGAACTGGGCCACGGCGTGGGCCGTGCGCCCGCCGTAGATGCCGTCGGCGCGGCCCGGGTTGTAGCCCATCTCCAGCAGCCGCTCCTGCAGCTGCCGGACGTCGTCGCCGATGTAGGGGTCGGCGACGGTGTGGAAGAGCGCGCGCTGGCCGAGCCGCCAGCGGGCCGCGTCCAGCGCCCGCCAGGTCTCGTCGCCCACCGAGCCGTCGACGGTGAGGCCGCGGCTCTGCTGGAAGGCCCGCACGGCCCGCTCCACGTCCTCGTCGTACTCCGGATCGGTCGCCGACGGATCGGACGGCAGGAGGTCCTCGAGCAGCTCCAGCACGACAAGAATGCTGCGGATCTCGGCAACCGCCGCTCCCCGCGCCCCGCGCCGGATAGCACGCATGTGGTCCTCCTGAAAACCTGTGACCCTGCGACGGAATCGTACGTGCCCGGCCGAGCACGTCGTCATAGGGCGAATAACCCACGCGGCGCCGCGCCCGCGAGGCAGCGTACTCCGCCCGCCTCTGGATCGCGCCCCAGCGCCCTTGCCCAGAACGCCGGACAAGACACTCGCCCCGCCCCCGGAACTCCGGGAGCGGGGCGGAAAACGTCGAGTGCGAGAAGGATCAGTCGAGGGCCGACTCGATCAGCCGGACCAGGGCGCTCTTCGGCTTGGCCCCGACCTCCGACCGGAACGGCTCGCCGCCCTTGAACACGGTCAGCGTGGGCACCGAGAGCACCTGGTAGGCGCGCGCGGTCTCGGGGTTGCTGTCGATGTCGACCTTGACGATCTTGACCTTGTCGGCGAGCTCACCGGCCGCGATCTCGTTCAGCATGGTTTCGATCTTGCGGCACGGCTGGCACCATTCCGCCCAGAAGTCCACCAGAACCGGAATATCCGATTTGAGGACATCGACCTCGAAGGTCTTGTCGCTGACGGGCTGGATGGCTCCCATGCGCTCTCCTTCTCTCGAAGCTCTTCGTTACAGCGAGGCGATGAACCGCTCGGCGTCCAGGGCCGCGGCGCAGCCGGTGCCCGCGGCGGTGATCGCCTGCCGGTAGGTGTGGTCGACGACGTCGCCGGCGGCGAACACGCCCTCGATGTTGGTGCGGGTGCCCGGAGAGGCGACCTTCACGTACCCCTCGTCGTCGAGCTCTACCTGACCGCGGAACAGCTCACTGCGGGGGTCGTGGCCGATCGCCACGAACACGCCGGCCACCGGCAGTTCGGTCTCCTCGTCGGTCTGCACGTTCTTGACCTTGATGCCGCCGACCCGGCCGCCGCCGTCGAGGACCTCGGTCACGACGCTGTTCCAGAGGACCTCGATCTTCTCGTTGGTCAGCGCCCGCTCGGCCATGATCTTGCTGGCGCGGAACTCGTCGCGGCGGTGGATGATCGTGACCTTGGAGGCGAACCGGGTGAGGAAGGTCGCTTCCTCCATGGCCGAGTCGCCGCCGCCGACGACCACGATGTTCTCGTTGCGGAAGAAGAAGCCGTCACAGGTCGCACACGCCGACACGCCGCGGCCGAGCAGCTCCTGCTCGCCGGGGACGCGCAGGGGGCGCCAGGCCGAGCCGGTGGCGATGATGATCGCCTTGGCGCGGTACTCCGTCTCGTTCACCCACACGCTCTTCACCGGGCCCTCGAGAGCCACGCGGGTGGCGTCGTCGGTGATGAACTCGGCGCCGAAGCGCTCGGCCTGCTTGCGCATGTTGTCCATGAGCTCGGGGCCGTTGATGCCATCCGGGAAGCCCGGGAAGTTCTCCACCTCGGTGGTCGTCACCAGCGCGCCACCAGAGGTGACGCCCTCGATCACCAGAGGCTTGAGGTTGGCACGGGCGGCATAGACCGCAGCCGTGTACCCGGCGGGACCGGACCCCACGATGATCAGGTTGCGGACCTCATCCACGGTCGACTCCTCGATTTCAGCCTGTGCCAGCAAAACGTCATCCTACGAACCGGCAATTCCCGGTGGACGGTGACTGGTGTGCCACATCACCACTACGGGGCGATGGTCCGGTACCGTTCGTCGGCGATGGCGCCGCCGATGCCGCAGTCGGGGCCCACGACGACGACGAGCCGCTTGCCGGCCCCGACCCGAGTGCCGTCCAGCACCACCACGAGCGCCGGTTGTCCCTCGAACGCGGCATAGTCGACCAGCGTCACCTGACCACCGTATTCCCTGGTGATGGCGGCGAGGCAGGCGCCCCGGGCGGCCGGACCGGCCAGCCGGGACAGCGGCCCCGGCACGCCCGTCACGCTCGTGCGGCCCGAGGTGGCACCCGGCCCCGCGCCCTCCGCGCCCTGCACGTTGGCCGCCGTGCCGGTCCCGCCGCGGGTCAGGTCGCCCAGCGTGCCGCGGCCGTAGTCCCGCCCGCTGCTGATCACCGGGCCGCTCGCGCCCGAGCCGCCGGCCGCCGAGTTGCCGCGGGAGTCCGGCGCCGCCGCCACGTTCGGCAGGTCGGCCGAGCTCTGCGCCTTGTTGTCCTGCCCGGACGAGCGGATCACCTGGACGCCCACGCCGCCGCAGACGATCATCGCGGCCGCGGCGGCCAGCCCGGCGATCCAGCGCCCTCGCCGCCGGCGCGCCTGCCGCGCCCGGTCCAGGTCGACCACCGGGGCGTTCGTCGGGGGCGCGGTGACCGCCTCCATCAGGGCCACGTCCAGTCGTTGCTGCACTTCCAGCGGTACCGCGGGAGCCTGAGCCCCCAGCGCGTGCAGCTCGTCGCGCATGGTGGCGTCGGCGGCCACCAGCGCCGCGTACGCCTCCGCCCACGCCGTGTCGGTGGTCACCAGGTGGCGCACGTCATCCGCCTCCGGGGTGCCGTCCAGCGCCCCGCCGACGAAGTCGGCGAGCCGGTCGAGGTCGGCTTCGGAGAAGGCCGTCACGCGCCACCCTCCTTTCCGGACGCGGTTGGAATGTCGGCTTTGGCTCGGCCGTCCGGTGATGGGACGCGGGCGCCGTCGACGGGGTTCCGCAAATGGCCCAGGAGCAGCGCCAGCCGGGCCCGGCCGCGCGCGCACCTGCTCTTGATGGTGCCCTCCGCGACGCCGAGCATGGCGGCGGCCTCGGCCACCGCGTACCCCTGCACGTCGACGAGCACGAGGGCGGCCCGCTGCTCGGCCGGGATCTGCTGCAGCGCCTGCTGGACGTCCATCGCGGTGTCGCGGTCGGTCGCCGGCGCCGGTGTGATGTCGGTCTCGGGCAGCGGCACGGTCGGGCGGGCCTGCCGTCGCCTTGCGCGGTCCAGGCAGGCGTTCACCACGATCCGGTGCAGCCAGGTCGTGACGGCCGAGTCGCCGCGGAAGTTCCCCGCCGCCCGGAACGCCGACAGCAGCGCGTCCTGCAGCGCGTCGGCGGCCTCCTCGCGGTCGCCGAGGGTGCGCAGCGCGACCGCCCAGAGCCGGTCCCGGTGGCGGCGCACGAGTTCGGCGAAGGCGTGGGGATCGCCGGATGCGTGGGCACGCAGCAGCCAGGCATCGTCGCGCACCTCGCGCGGGCCCGGCTCGCCAGCATCCACGGCTCGCACCTTATCGACCGGGCCCGGTTCGTGGGGTCACTGCACGCGGACGGTTATCTCTCCGATAGCCACTCGATACCCGGTGCCGTCCTTCGGCAGCTTGGTGATCCACACGAGGAGGAACCGCGTCTGCTGCTCCGGCCCGGTGAACAGCGTGGTGCTGCCCATGTTCTGGCGCGGCTGCCCGACGACCGTGTACTGCGCCACGGTCTGCGCGTCCCCGGCCGCGCTCGCGCCCAGGTCGGTCGTGCCGGTGCGCAGCTCCCCGTCGGCCCCTGGCGTCTGGAGCACGACCTGCACGGAGACGACCTGCTTGAGGTCGCCGAGGTCGATCCACACGCCCATGCCCGGCTTGGTACCGCCGAAATTGGCCTTGGTGTACTTGTCGGTCCTCCACGCCGTGTTGGGATCGCCGTCGACCGTTTTGTCCGCGTCTTTGATCTCGGACCGGTTGCCCTGCGGGTCGACCACCCGGACCTTGCTCGGGTCGATCTTGAGCTCGGTCGGCTGTCCGGCCGGCTTGGCCGGCTGCGACGCGCTGGCCCCGGGCGGCGTGGTGGGCGGCGCCTCCGGCGTGGCCGGATCGCCCAGCACCCGGGCCGCGGCCAGCGTCCCGGCCAGCGCGAGCACCAGCAGCCCGACGACGCCGACGGCGAGCTTGCGCCCAGCCGGCTTCGGCGGCGCGGCCGACGCGGCCGCGGAGTCGAACGCGGCGAAGTCGACCCGACCGCCGTCCTCGGCCGCCGCCATCTCCTCCTCGTCGAGGCTGCCGAACGAGGCGAGCTCCCCGGCCAGCGACTCGGCCGAGGGCAGCGGAAGATCGGGGTTCAGCAGGTCGGCGACCAGCGAGTCGAGGGGTGCCGGCACCCCGGCGCGGACCTGCCGCGGCGTGGTCAGCGCGCCCGAGGAGTCGCGCACGCCGTCGGGCACGGAGTAGGCCCCGGCCTCGGCGTGCGGCCAGTATCCGGTCAGCGCGCAGTACAGGATCGCGCCGATCGCCCGGATGTCGCTCTCCGGCGTCGCGCGGTCGTCCGCGCGCGCGTCGGTCAGCACCACCCGGCCGTCGTGCGCGACCAGCACGGTGCCGGGGTGCACATTGCCGTGCGCCATGCCGGTGCCGTGCAGCGCCGCGACCGCGTCCGTGACCGCCCACGCGATCGCCACCGAGCGCCCGGCGTCGAGCGGCCCGGAGGCCACGATGTCGCGCAGCGCGATGCCGTCGACCCACTCGCGCACGACATACGCCCGCCCGCCCTCGTCGATGGCGTCGTAGACGCCCACGAGGTGCGGGTGCACGATCCGGCTGGCCGCGACAGCCGCGCCCAGCATCTCCTTGGCGCTCTCCCCGCCGGGGTAGCGCAGGACCACCGCCACGGGGCGGCGCAGGATGACATCGATGCCGCGGTACAGCTGGCGGCCTAGCGAGTCGTTGCCGATGTGCTCTTCGAGCTGGTAGCGCTCGGCAAGGATTTCACCGACGGATGGGGTGCCGAAGGTCAGGACCCGGGGAGTGCCCCCCGAAGCCTCCAGCCCTTCGTCGAGCTCAGCCACCCGTCCTCCCTTCCGATCCGTGTGCCGACCTGTGGCGTCCGTCGTAACGCGAGTCGCAGTCACTAAGCCTAAGCGCTTCGGCAGGGCGCCGGGGTTGACCTTACCTGTCGCCAGTTCGGTCGCAGACACGTCATCATCTCCGGACCACCCCGCGCGAGGCCAATTGATCACCCATATCGCGACATGGCAGCCATTTCTGCTTTACCGACTTTTCACCGAATTGTCGCGGCGCTCGCCCGTCCCGCGCTGCACCGCAACCCGTGGCCTGTCCGGCTGTGCCTGCTATGCCCGGTCGTCATTCGACAAATGCGACAAATAGCCAATTTCCCTGGTTGATCCACGGGCCGTGGGGGTGTCCGCCACTAGTCACACGCACCCCACCCATCCCACGCAATACGTCACCCTGCCTTTCACGCCCCCGCGCCGCATTTCCCACCCGGCCCGGCGCATTTGGCCGGATTTGCCGCCTCTGTGTACCTCCGGCAGGGCGCTGAGAGTGACCTGCGTCTCTTCCGGACGACACTATGACGGGACCCACGCATCCCCGGCGTCGGCGACCCGCCGAGCCCCGCGGGCGGCGGTCCAGGTCAGCGGCCCAGGCGGGAGCGGATCATGCCGGCGAACTGGCGGACCTCCTGGACCTTCAGGAAGATCGCGGCGACGGCGTACGTGGCGAGGAGCACGCCGCTGCCGATCACTAGCTGGACGATGCCCTGCACCTTGCCCGGGTCGATGATCTGCCCGATCAGCCAGGTCGTGGCCAGGGCCAGCAGGCCGCCGGCCGCGGCCGCGACGGCCAGGCGGATCAGGGTGTCCAGCAGGCGGCGCAGGCCCAGGTTGCCGAGGCGGCGGCGCAGAAGTACGTAGCCGACCAGCAGGGCGGCGATGTAGGACAGGGCGGTGCCCACCATCAGCGAGGTCGTCACCACCGCGACCGGCAGGACGAAGTAGAAGGTGATGTCCAGGATCAGGCGCACGGCCACGCCGCCGATGTTGACCAGGGCCGGGGTCTTCGTGTCGCGCATGGCGTAGAAGACGCTTGTCTGCATCTGGCTCAGGGCGAACGGGACCAGGCCGAGGCCGGCGGCGGCCACGACCGAGCCGGTGGACAGGGCCTGGGGGTAGCCGTAGTTGCCCCAGTCGAACAGGGTCACGGCGAGCGGGCGGCCCAGGACGATGTACACCGCTGCGGCCGGGATCAGGATCACCGAGGCCAGGCGGCTGGCGTGGGCCAGCTGATCGGTCACGTCGGCGAAGCGGCCGTCGGCGGCGGCGGCCGAGATGCGGGGCATGATCGCGGTGATGACGGAGACGGCGACGATGCCGTGGGCCATCATGAAGATCAGGAAGGCGTTGTTGAAGACCGCCGGGCCCTCGCCGCCGTTGACCTGGTTGTTCTTGGCCAGGGCCATGACGACGGTGATGCCGAGCTGGTTCACCCCGACGTACAGCAGCATCCAGGCGCCCAGCTTGCCCAGCTCGCGCAGGCCCAGCTTGCGGAAGTCGAAGCGCCACTTCCAGTGGAACCCGGTCTTGCGCAGCGCGGGCCACAGGCCGGCCGCCTGCACGACGATGCCCAGCGTGGTGCCCAGGCCGAGCACGAGTACCTGGGTGAGGGTGATCGTGTCCGGGGTCGGCAGCTTGCCGCCGCCGCGCGCCACCATGAACGCGCCCGCGGTGCCGATGACGACGATGTTGTTGAGGATCGGCGTCCACATCGGGGCGGCGAAGTGGCCGCGGACGTTGAGGATCGCGGCGAAGATGCCGGCCAGGCCGTAGAAGAAGATCTCGGGCAGCAGCAGGTACGCCAGCAGCGTGACCAGGTCCCGGTCAGCCGTCGTGACCTTGTCGTTGCCCAGCGTGTACATCGCGGTGATCAGCGGGGCCGCGATCACCACGATCAGGGTGGCCGCGCCGAGGGCGACGGCGGCCAGGGTGAGCAGGCGCTGGGCGTGCGCCTCGCCGCGGTCGGGCTCCTCCTTGCGGGCCCGCACCAGGGTCGGGATCAGCACGCTGGCCAGGACGCCGCCGAGCAGCAGCTCGTACACCTGGTTGGGCAGGTTGTTGGCCAGCGTGTAGTCGTCGCCGACGACCTGCCCGCCGATGGCCGCGGCGATGGCCGCCGCCCGCAGGAAGCCGGTGGCCCGGCTGACCAGGCTGAGCACGGCCATGGTGCTGCTGTTGCGCACCACGGTGCCGCTGCTGTCGTCGTCGGCCGCGCTCGGCGGCGCCGACTCCTCGACGACCGGCGCGTCGGCGACCACCTGCGGCCGCGGGGTGAACAGCGGCAACGCCACGGTCGGCGCGTTGGCCGGGTCGACGGTCATGCCGTCCGGCCGACGGCCGACGTGCAGCCGCACGGCCTGCCCGGGGTCGGCGCCCCCTGGCGAAGAGACCTCGGGCCCGGCCCCCGGATACCCCGGATGCCTTGGCGGTACCACCTGCGTGGGCCCCTCAGCCGGCGCAGGGAAGCCTTCCCCGTAAGGGGGAACAGGCGCGGTCGGCTCCTCGGGCGCGCGATGAGCGCCGGCCGGCCGCATCCGCACGGTCGGCTCGCCGGCCCAGCGGTCCCGCTGGGCCGGGTCGGTCCCCGGATCCATTCGCCACCTCGAATCGCCCGTACTTGCGCTCGCAGCCACGACCATAGTGGCATCCGGCGACACTTCCGGGCGGGGAGGATTTGAGGGGACGGGCCGCACACGGGCCCGCTACCCTCGGTGCCTGCTTTCCCCACCGCGATAGGCTGAGCGACCGATGCCCGAGCTGAAGAGCCAGACAAACCCCACTGCCCGCGCGCTCACCGAGGCCCAGCGCCGCGCCGTGCACGAGCTGCTGCGCGTCTCCCCCGTCGCCGACGATCTCGGCCGGCGCTTCGCCAAGGCCGGCAAGGAGCTGCACCTCGTCGGCGGATCGGTGCGCGACGCCCTGCTCGGGCGGCTCGGCGACGACCTGGACTTCACCACCGATGCCCGGCCCGAGGAGACGCTGCGCATCATCGAGGGCTGGGCCGAGGCGGTCTGGACGACCGGGCAGGAGTTCGGCACCATCGGGCTGGCCCGCCGCGGCCTGCGCATCGAGGTGACGACGTTCCGCGCCGACGCCTACGACCGGGTCAGCCGGAACCCGATCGTGCGGTACGGCGACAACCTCATCGACGACCTGCGCCGCCGCGACTTCGCCGTCAACGCGATGGCGGTCTCGGTGCCCGGGCACGAGTTCACCGACCCCTACGGCGGCCTGGCCGACCTGGCCGAGCGCGTGCTGCGTACCCCGGGCGCGCCGGAGGAATCCTTCGCCGACGACCCGCTGCGCATGCTGCGCGCCGCCCGGTTCGTGAGCCAGCTGGGCTTCGAGGTGGCGCCGGAGGTGCGGGCGGCCATGGTCGCGATGGCGGGCGACCTGTCCCGGATCACCGCCGAGCGGATCCGCGACGAGTTCGTCAAGCTCATGTGCGGCGCCGACCCGGTCGCCGGCCTGCGCCTGCTGGTCGACACCGGCCTGGGCGACCAGTTCCTGCCCGAGCTGACCGGCCTCAAGCTGGAGATCGACGAGCACGCCCAGCACAAGGACGTGTACGAGCACACGCTGATCGTGGTGCGCAACGCGATCGGTCACGAGCGCGAGGGCGCCGACTTCACGCTGCGCATGGCCGCCCTCATGCACGACGTCGGCAAGCCGGCCACCAAGGCCGTCGGGCCCGACGGCGGGGTGAGCTTCCACCACCACGAGATCGTCGGGGCGCGGCTGACCAAGCAGCGGATGCGGGCGCTGAAGTTCCCGAAGGACGTGATCTCGGACGTGGCCGAGCTCGTCGCGCTGCACCTGCGCTTCTACGGGTACGGCCGCGGGGAGTGGACGGACTCGGCGGTGCGCCGCTACGTGACCGACGCCGGACCGCTGCTGTCCCGCCTGCACAGCCTCACCCGCTCCGACGTGACCACCCGCAACCGGCGCAAGGCGGCCCAGCTCGCGGCCGACTACGACGCGCTGGAGGAGCGGATCGCGCGCATCGCCGCCGAGGAGGACCTGGCCCGGGTCCGGCCCGACCTCGACGGCAACGCGATCATGGAGCTGCTGGGGGTGCCCCCGGGCCCGATCGTCGGCCGCGCCTGGCGCTACCTGAAGGACCTGCGCCTCGAGCGCGGCCCGCTGGAGCACGACGAGGCCATCGCCGAGCTCCAGAAGTGGGCGCAGGCCGAAGGGATCACGACACCCGGATCTCGCTGATCTGCACGCCGAGCTTCGGCGGCCCGTCCGGGCTGCCGGTCGTCGTGCCGGCCGCGGCGATCCGGTCGAGCAGGTCGAGCCCGCTGGTCACCGTGCCGAAGACGGTGTAGTCGGGCGGGATGTCGCTGTCCTTGTACACCAGGAAGAACTGCGACCCGTTCGTCCCCGGCCCGGCATTGGCCATCGCCAGCGTCCCCCGCGGGTACGGCGGCAGCGTCGTGGGCAGGTTCTCCTCGCCGAACTGGTATCCCGGCGTCCCGGTGCCCGTCCCGCTCGGGTCCCCGCACTGCAGCACGTACAGCCCGTCCGTGGTCAGCCGGTGGCACGGCGTGTCGCTGTAGAAGTCGTCGCGGGCGAGGTGCACGAAGGAGTTCACGGTGCAGGGGGCCCGGTCGGCGTACAGCTGGATCCCGATGGGGCCGAGGTTGGTCTCCATCGTGGCGGCCACCCGCCCGGTGAGCGTGGCCTTGGGCGCGGGCGTGGCGATCAGGCGCGTGTCGCCCTCGCCGCGCGCGGCCGAGGCGTAGGCGCAGGGCACCCCGCCGGGCACCGCGGAACGGGCGCCGGTCGGCCCGACGGCGGCCGCGCTGGACGCCGGCGACTCGGTGATCGGCGCCCCGACCTGCGGCGCCGGCCCCCGCTCGGCGTCGCTCGCACCGCTGGTGGCGATGGCCCCGCCGATGGCCTCGACCGACCGCCCCGACTGGCTCAGCACGAGGTAGGCGACCAGCCCGCAGACCATGAGGGCAAGGGCCCCGCCGCCGATGACGGGCACGATCCAGGAAGGGCGGGGCGGGGCGGGCTGCGGCGTGGGGCCGGACGGGAGCGCCCGAGGCGGAGGGAACTGAGGGTCTTCGCGGGAGGAGCGCGGCGCGGCGTCGCGCAGCGACTCGGGCCGCACCGCGCCGGGTCGCCCCGGCTCGGGCGCGGCGGGCGGCAGCGGCTCGGCCAGCTCCGGCGGCCGCGCGGCGCCGGGCTCCGGTGGTGTTGACATATTGTAATCGTACGACTACACATAGCCACCGGCTCGGTGGTCGTTGCTCCTTGTCGGAAGCCCGACCAGCGGGCGTCGTGCATGTGGCGTTTCGGCCGCTTCTGCGCGTAGACGGGGTCCGCTACCGTCGCTAACACATGAAACCGGCCGCACCCCCGGGGCCGGGCTTTTCCTTGAACCTGGAGGCAGACATGCAGCCGTGTCCCAACTGCGGCGGCATGGGCATTGATGCGAACGGCTACTGCACGCAGTGCCGCACATATCGAGGCGTCCCGCAGGCGCCACAGCAGCCGACGAGCGGCACGCCCTACAGCGGCGCACCGTACGGCGGACAGCAGCCCTATGCCGGATACCCCGCGAGCGCAACGCCGTCGTACCCCGAATATCCCGCGAGCTCGGTCCCGTCGTCGTACCCCGACCCGATCAGCGCCCCGCCGAGCGCCTATGGCGCGACCTACGGCGGCAGCGGCGGCGGCTCCTCGCGCAACAAGTACCTGACCCCGATCCTCGCGCTGTCCGGCGTGCTCGTGGTCCTGGTCGTCGCGATCGTCGTGGTCGCCCTGGTCAAGGGCGGCGGGGACGACAAGAAGACCGACCCGCAGGCCGGCGGCCCGACCGGCGCCGCTACCGCCACCGCCAAGAGCACCGGGAAGCCGTCCGCCGCGATCGACACGTGCGTCATCGGGACGTGGACCACGACGCAGTACACCATCCAGCAGGTCGTCGAGAACGTCGGCAACGTGCCGATCACGCTGCAGAAGAACGGCTCGACGATGAAGTTCACGCCCGAGGGTCACCTCACCGAGGTCTACAAGGACACCACGTTCACCGGCAACCCGACCATCCAGGGCACGGCGGTGCCGATGACGATCACGGTCAACGGCACGGTGACCGGGGACGTGGCCACCAGCAACGGCAGCTTCACCTACACCAACGTGTCGGCGACTGGCACCACCAACCTGAAGGCGCCCACGGTGCAGGTCGACGAGACCGACCCCCTCACCGCCGACGACAGCCCGGCGAAGTTCAGCTGCAACGGCTCGACGCTCACGATCACCGGGGCGCAGTTCACCCAGACGCTCAACAAGAGCAGCTCGAACTACTGAGTCGCATCGGGCACGCGCCCGCCGGGGCCGGCGATGTCGTCGCCGACCCGGCGGGCCCAGCGGCCGCCCAGCGCCGCGTAGCCGGCCGCGGCCAGTAGGTAACCCGCGGCGACCACGCTGAGCACCGCCGCCGAGCGCCCATTGTCGGGCAGGGTGAGCGCGCCGAGGTACATCCCGGCCACCAGCGTCACGTTGAACGCGGTGTCGTTCAGGCTGAAGACCCGCCCGCGGAACTCGTCGGCGCACTCGTGCTGCAGCGACGTGTCGGTCACGATCTTGATGCCCTGGGCCGCGATGTTGGTGACGAACACCGCGCCGAGCAGCAGCACCGGGTCGAAGGGCAGCCCGAAGCCGAGGATGGCCACCCCGGTGGCCGCGAGCAGGGCCGCCACCCAGCGCCAGCCACCCACGCGGCGGGCGATCGGGGGCGTCGCGAACGACGCGATGAGCATCCCGACGCCACCGGCGAGAAAAGCATTGGCGAGGGTACCGAAGGAGCCGCTCACGTCGCTGCCGTGGTTGAACACGGTGCGGAAGAGCAGCAGGCTGGCGAGCAGCACCACGCCGTACAGCAGCCGGAACATCGCCTGCGCGAGCATCAGGTAGGCGGCGCCGCGCTTGGTCACGAGATGCCGCGCGCCGGCCGCCGTGCCGCGGCTGGTCTCGCGGATCGCGCCGAGGATCGAGCCGCCCCGCCGGCTCGCGGCGTCCGGGCCGAGCTCCTCGGGGCCGAACGAGGCCCGCCCGACGAGCGCGGAGGCCAGGTAGAACGCGGCGGCGAGGGCGGCCACCAGCGCGTAGCCGTGAAAGGACGTGCCCAGGATCGCCTTGATCAGCGCCGCGCCCAGCCCGATGCCGACCGAGAAGCTCAGCGAGCCCAGCGTGGCGGCGAACGAGTTGGCGGTCACCAGCACCTGGTCGGCGACCACGTGCGGCGTCGCGGCGGACAGGCCGGCCAGGAAGAACCGGTTGAGGCCGATGACGATCAGGGCGAGCAGGAACGGCGCCGGCGAATGCTCACCCCACCAGACGTAGAGCGCGATCGGCAGCACCAGCGCCGCCCGGACCAGGTTGGCCACGACCACGATGGAGCGGCGGCGCCAGCGGTCCAGGAACACCCCGACGTAGGGCCCGATCAGCGAGTACGGCAGGAGCAGGATCGCGAAGCCGGCCGCGATGGCCATGCCGCCGGCCCGCTTCTCCGGGTTGAACAGCACGCTGCCGGCCAGCGCCCCCTGGAAGAGCCCGTCGCCGATCTGGGCGATCATCCTGACCGCCACCAGCCGGCGGAAGCCTCGTTGCCGCAGCACGGCCCGGACGAAGTGCGTGTGGGGCTGAACGGCGGTGAGGGCGGACACGGCCAAAGCCTACGGCGCGCGAAGGGCCCGCGCGGGTGACGCGGGCCCCTCGAACAGGGTCCTACTTCTTGGGGGCCTCGACCGCGGGCCGGCCGTTGACCGGCTCGGTGTCGTCCTGGGCCAGCCCGCCCAGCTTGCTGAGCAGCTTGGGCAGGTCGATGCCGGTCAGGTCGGTGCCCAGCTGCAGGCCCTGGGCGACGTTGTTGGCCACCGACTTGGTGAGCGACGACGCGCCGTCGGTGGAGATCACCGTCATCTTGTCGATGTTGCCCATCGGGTCGCTGGCCGCCTTGACCACGTCCGGCATGACCCGCACGAGCAGGTCGAGGATGGCCGCCTCGCCGTAGGTGGCGAACGCGTCGGCCTTGAGCTTCATGGCCTCGGCCTCGGCCTGGCCGCGGGCCAGGATGGCGGACGCCTCGGCCGCGCCCTCGCGCTCGAGCGCGTCGGCGATGGCGACGCGCCGGCGCTGCTCGGCCTCGCCCTCCTTGGCACCCTCGATGGCGTTGGCCTCGGCGAGGGCCGCGCGGCGGGACCGCTCGCCCTCACCGGTGAGGCGGGCCTGCTCGGCCTGCGCCTGTGCGTTGGCGATGGTGGCCTGCCGCTGCGCCTCGGCCTTGGCGATGGTCGCGTTCTTGGCCGCCTCGGCCTCCTGCTCGACCCGGTACCGCTCGGCGTCGGCCGGCTTGCGCACCTCGGTGTCGAGCTGGCGCTCCTTGAGCTCCGCGTTGCGCTCGGCGACCTTCTGCTGCTCGGCGAGGATCGCCTGGTCCCGCTCCGCCTGGGCGAGCGGGCCGGCCGCGGCCGACTTCGCCTTGGCCGCGTCGATCTCGGCCTGGATGCCCGCCTGCTTGAGAGCGAGGTTGCGGTTGGCCTCGGCGATCGCCTCCTCGGACTTGAGCCGCTCCGACTCTGCGGCCTGGCGGGCCTGCGCCTCGGCGATGGAGGCGTCGCGCAGCACGCGGGCGGCCTCCGGGCGGCCCAGGTCGGCCAGGTACGAGCCGTCGGCGAAGATGTCCTGCAGCTGGAAGGCGTCGAGCACCAGGCCCTGGTTGGTCAGCGAGTGCTCGGCCTCCTCGGCGACCGCGCTGGCGAAGGCGGTGCGGTCCCGGATGATCTCCTCGATGGTGAGCCGGCCGACGATCGAGCGCAGCGCGCCGGCCAGGACCTCGCTGGTGAACAGGTCGATGCCCTGCTGCTGGTTGAGGAAGCGCTGGGCGGCGGCGCGGATCGCGCCTTCGGTGCCGCCGACCTTGACGATCGCCACGCCCTGCAGCTTGGCCCGGATGCCCTGCTTGCTGACCGCGCCGTTGATCTCGACGTGGATGCGGCGGCTGGACAGGTCGAGCACCTGCAGCTTCTGCACGATCGGCATCACGAAGACCGAGGCGCCCATGACGACCTTCTGGCCGGACAGGTCGGTCGAGCGGGTGCCGTCGACGGCCTGCACCGACTTGCCTTTGCGGCCGGTGATGATGAAGGCCTCGTTCGGGCCGGCCACCTTGATGCGCGACACGATGAAGATCACCAAGAACAGGATCAGCAGCACGCCGCCGCCGATCGCTACGAGCAGGACGGTATCCATCAACAACCCTTCCGAGGGGGGGTACTTACAGAGTTGTTTCTTCGACGATCACGCTGGTCGAGCTCGTCGCCTCCACCACGAGGACCCGGGCGCCGAGGGGGATCGGGCGGTCGGCGCGGGCGCTGAGCTTGACCGGTTGGCCGCCGAGGGAGATGCGGACCTCGCCGAAGGCGCTGCCCGTGATGGCGGTGACGACCACGCCGGTGGTGCCGATCATGTCGAGCTGCGTCGGGGTCGCGTCGGTGCGCATGTTCATCGCCATGCGGGACAGGCGGGTCGCCACCCAGGCGGTCGGCAGGGCCGCGACCACGCCCGCGGCGACCGGCACCAGCAGGCCGTCGGAGCCGGTGAGGGCGGCCACCGCGGCGCCGGCGAAGCCGAAGGCGCCGATGAAGCCTGCGACGGCGGGCACCGAGACGGGCCCTGCGGCGTCGGGATGGCCGAAGTGGAAGAGGTCACCGATGAGCACGGACAGGGCCAACACCACGACACCGACACCGCCGATGACGAGGAACGTCGTCTCCACCGTCCCCTCCCCCCTCCAGGACAACTGGAGGGTAACCCCCCGGCGCCACCCGGGTGGTCGGGCAAAAGGAGCACAATCGACGCCATGCGGTGGGTGGAGGTGCAGGCCCCGATCGATTCGCTGGGCGTGGCGGCGGACGAATCGGGCATTTGCCGCGTTCAGTTCGGCGGGGTGCCGGAGGGCCGGCCCGTGTCGCCGCCCGACGAGCTGCTCGAGCGCGCGGCCGACGAGCTGACGCGGTACTTCGCCGGCGAGGCGGTCGACTTCACCGTGCCGCTGTCGGTGCAGGGTGGCTCGGCCTTCGAGCGGGCGGTCTGGTGGCAGCTCTACACGATTCCGTACGCCGAGATGCGCACCTACGGCCAGATCGCCGCGGCGGTCGGGGAGCCGGACGCGGCCCGGGCGGTCGGCACCGCGTGCAACCGCAACCCGATCCCGGTCATCATCCCCTGCCATCGGGTGGTCGGGGCCGGCGGCAAGCTGGTCGGCTTCGGCGGGGGACTGTGGCGCAAGAAGCACCTGCTGGAGCTCGAGGCCCGGGTGCGCATCGAGCGGGAGTTCGGGCTGTTCTGAGCACGCAAAGGGCCGGCCCGCACCGCGGACCGGCCCTTACTGCGAGCGATCTAGCGCTCGATCTCGCCCTGGATGAACGCCTCGACCGAAGCGTGGGCGTCGTGGTCGTTGTACTGCACCGGCGGCGACTTCATGAAGTAGCTCGACGCGGACAGGATCGGGCCGCCGATTCCGCGGTCCTTGGCGATCTTGGCCGCCCGCAGCGCGTCGATGATCACGCCGGCCGAGTTCGGCGAGTCCCACACCTCGAGCTTGAGCTCGGCGTTCAGCGGCGTGTCGCCGAACGACTTGCCCTCGAGGCGGATGTACGCCCACTTGCGGTCGTCGAGCCACGGCACGTGGTCGGACGGGCCGATGTGCACGTCGGACTTCACCATCTCGTGCGGGATCTGCGAGGTCACCGACTGGGTCTTCGAGATCTTCTTCGAGACCAGGCGGGTGCGCTCCAGCATGTTCATGAAGTCCATGTTGCCGCCGAAGTTGAGCTGGTAGGTGCGCAGCAGCTCGACCCCGCGGTCCTCGAACAGCTTGGCCAGGGCGCGGTGCACGATCGTGGCACCGACCTGGCTCTTGATGTCGTCGCCGACGATCGGCAGGCCGGCGTCCTCGAACTTCTTGGCCCAGACCGGGTCGGAGGCGATGAAGACCGGCAGCGCGTTGACGAAGGCGCAGCCGGCGTCGATCGCGGCCTGCGCGTAGAACTTGTCAGCCTCTTCGGAGCCCACCGGCAGGTAGCACACGACCACGTCGACCCGCGCCTCGCGCAGGGCGGCGGCCACGTCGACCGGCTGCTCGTCGGACTCCTCGATGATCTCGCGGTAGTACTGCCCCATGCCGTCGAGCGTCGGGCCGCGCTGGACGGTCACGCCGGTGGGCGGAACGTCGCAGAACTGGATGGTGTTGTTCTCGCTCGCACCGATCGCGGCGGCGAGATCCTGCCCGACCTTCTTCGCGTCGACGTCGAACGCCGCCACGAACTCGACGTCGCCGACGTGGTAATCGCCGAACTTGACGTGCATGAGACCCGGTACCCGGTCATTCGGGTCGGCGTTGCGGTAGTACTCCACGCCCTGAACCAGGGACGAGGCGCAGTTGCCGACACCGACGATGGCAACGCGGACGGAGCCCATCGCGGATGCCTCCTTCTTGTTGTTCACGATGACCGCTCCGGACCTTCTGCCGAAGGCGGCTGAGGTGTGGTGCCTTTGCGTTCGTTCGCAATGAGCTCTTCGAGCCAGCGAACCTCGCGCTCGCAGGCGTCCAGGCCATGGCGCTGCAGCTCGAGCGTGTAGGTGTCGAGCCGCTCGGCGGCCCGGCTCAGCACGTCGCGCATGCCTTCGCGGCGCTCTTCGACGCGACGGCGGCGGCCCTCGAGGATCCGTAGCCGGGTCGAGGGATCGGTGCGCGCGAAGAATGCGAAATGGACCCCGAAGCCGGCCTCGCTGTCGTAGGTCTCGGGACCGGCGGCGCTGAGCAGCTCCTGGAACCGCTCCTTGCCCTCCGCGGTGATCGTGTAGACCACGCGGCCCCGCTTGCCGGTGAGCAGGGGTACCTCTTCGGTGCTCGCCGGCATACCCGTCGGCGGCGCACCCTCGGTGATCCAGCCGTCCGCCTGCAGGCGGCGCAGCGTGGGGTACAGGGAGCCGTAGCTGATGGCGAAACGGAACGCCCCCAGCTTGGTCGTGAGCTGCTTGCGCAGCTCATAACCGTGCATCGGGGACTCGTGAAGCAGACCCAGGATCGCCAACTCGAGCACTCCCAGCCTCCTTCCCGTAACCAGTCCGATGTATCGGTCCGATACATCGAACGGTAAGCCGGGGTTCGGCAGGATGCAACAAATCCGACCAAGTGGCCTTGCGCACAGCGCCGGTAGTCAATCTGACGACTACCGATCGTGACCACGCTCGCCGTGGGACGCCGGACCGCGTACCCTCGGGCGCATGCGTACCCAGCGTCAGGTCGTGGACTTCTCCTTGCGGAGACGCGCCCTCCTGCGCGAGGTGCAATCGGGCCGCGTCGGCACCTATGAGGTGTGCGACGCGTCGCCTTACCTGAAGAGTGCTGCGAAGTTCCACGGCGAGCCGACGGACGAGCTGTGCCCGATCTGCCGGCGCGACAACCTCACCCACGTGCACTACATCTACGGGGACGAGCTGCGGCAGTCCTCGGGCCAGGCCCGCCGGCTCGCCGAGCTGCCGGTCCTGGCGATGACGCTGAGTGAGTTTCACGTCTATGTCGTGGAGGTCTGCCGCGCCTGCGGCTGGAACCATCTCGTCGAGCAGTACCTCCTCGGGCGCGACGGCCTCGCGGCCGGCCCGGAAGACGGCGAACGGCCGTCGCGGCTGCGGGGAGGGGCAGCCGAGTGAGTCCACTGCGAGTGAACCTGGGTCGACCGGCGAGGCGTTGTAGAGAGAGATCCGCGATGCGCGGCAACGGCGCCGCGGGCTCTACGTGCGTCGGACGAGTGGCTCAGGTCACAGACATGATGGCGACGGAGCATGCGACGACGATGCAACCGGCAAGGTGGGACGAATGAACTACGGTGACCCGAGCAACCCCCAATCGGGCCGCGCGCAGGTTCCCGGAATGCAGCCGGAACCACCCTCCCCTCACTCCCCCGTCCCGCAGCCACCGATGGCCGGCCGCGCCCAGGTCGGGCGCGCGACCGTCGGCTCGGCCAGCGTGGGCTCCGCGCGCGTGGGCCCGCCCGGCGATCCGACCACCGGCAGGGCCTCGGTGAGCGGATCCGCGAGCGTGGGCGCCGCCCGCGTCCCCTCGGGCGAGCCGAGCACCGGCCGCGCCTCCGTGACCGGCTCGGCGTCGGTGCAGGGCGCGGCGGGACGCGCCTCCGTGGGCCGCGCGGTCGTCGGGTCGGCCTCCGTCGGGATGGGCGACATCGTCGACGGGCCGGGCGGCCCGCCGAGTGACCTGCCACCGGGAGGCGGCGGAAGCGGCTCGGGCGGCAAGGGCGGCCGCAGCGTCACGGCGAAGGCGAAGAGGCGCCGCCGGCGCAACATCCTCATCGCTTCGATCGCGGCGTTCATCATGATCGCGGGCATCGGCATCGTCAGCGGCACGTACTACTTCGACCAGGTCGCGCTGCCCGATGACGTCACGGTGAACCAGTCGACGACGATCTACTACTCCGACGGGGTCACGCCGATGGGTCGCATCGGT
>NZ_BAAARV010000066.1:0-149339 GCF_039532525.1 Dactylosporangium salmoneum | reverse complement strand
AGGCGGCCGGGCGGGCGTTGGAGGCCGCCGACGCGGCGCGCGAGCGGGACGGCAGGCCGTCCTGGGCGGCCGCGGCCGGGCGCAGCGGCGTGGCCGGCGCGAGCGGCGCGGTGATGGGCGCGATCGGCGGGACGGGCTGCAGCGGCTGGCCGATCGTCGCGGCCGGGCTCAGCGGCGTGGAGGGGCTCAGCGGCGTGGAGGGGCTCAGCGGCGTGGAGGGGCGCTGGCGACCACCGCGCGGCACGGCCGGGCTCATCTTGTCGGCGAGCACGGCGACCAGGGCGGCGGCCGCGGCGTCGCTGGCCCGCACGGCGGCCACCGACTGCCGGATGGTCTCGGCGATGGCGCTGTTCACGACCCGGTTGACGCCGGTGCGGCGGGGGGTCTCGGCGATGGCGACCCGCAGGGCGGTGATGGCCTCGCCCAGCGTGTCGGCGTCGGCGACCCCGGCCCGGGCCAGGTCGGCCACAACGGCCGCGTCGCCCTTGCGGCCGTTGGCGCCGCCGCCGAGGATGCCCGGCTCGGGCAGCGCGTCGAGGATGGCCAGCGGGATGGTCTCGGCCGGGTCCGGATAGGCCCGCAGGGCGGCCGGGTAGAGCTCGCGGAGGACCTCGCGCAGCGTGGCCGCGGCGCTCTGCCGGCCGGAGACGACGGCGGCGTGCGCGGCGAGCACCGGCTTGAGCGGCAGCATGTCGCGCGGCGGGCTCTGGCCGACGGCGGAGAGCACGCCGGCCTGCAGCGCCCGGGCGAGGCCGACCGCGCGGCGCTCGGCCGCGTTGGACTGGATCTCCTCGGGGGACTCGTCGTCGGCGAAGCGCTCGGCGTAGTCGTCGGCCGAGTCGTCGTCGGTGAAGGCGAGGTTCCGGCCGGCCGCGGTGAGCAGCTGGGTGACGACGTGATCGTCGCTCTCGGCCGCGACCGCCACGGCGGAGGTGCCGCCGGAGCGCTGCGCGAGCAACGCGCTGAGCTCGGCGTAGCCGCCGGCGTCGTCACTCACCTCGCAGATGTCGATGAGTCGGCCGGCGTCGTCGACGACCGCGACGGTCAACCAGATGTCGGAACCCGACTGCTGTCCGGCGGGGTCAGCCGACGCCAGACCGCAGTACACCCGAACGAGCGCCACCGCGTCGTCCTCCTCTCGAGACATCGAGTTGAGCTCTCATCACGTCGGCGGGGAGTGTCCCGGCTCCTCGCCGACGTGTTACCGCAGGTCAAACTGAACGTCCTCTAGTGAACAGGTTGACGGCCGGTGACGCGATCCGCCGTTTCGGCTGAATGCCGCGCTGACTGATCGTCGATCCCCGCCGCCACCCGTCCGGCTAGGGGCCGGGTCGGGCCCGCCGTGCCCAAATGCCCACGGCTTAGATCCTGTCGGTCACAAATCAATCACGCCAGTCCACGGCGGCAGAAATCTTGCCAATAATCGTGCGCCAACCCAGGGCCGCCTGTTGTGCCCCGATTTTCTTCAGCCGGCGCTTGGCGAAGAAGCCGCTGACACCGCCCGCCGCCGCAGCTCGGAGGCCCTCGTCGAGGTCGTCGAGGGGCGAGCCGGCGTTGAGCGCGGTGCGGACCGGCTCGAGCCGCAGAGCGTAAGCAAGGTCACGCGCGGCCTCGCCGGCGGCGAGGAGCAGATCGGTGTCCCACGCGTCCTGGCCGCCGCGGAGGTTCTCGACCACGAGGTCGAGCTCGTAGCGGTTCTCCTCGGTGGGCACGACCGCCGAGGCGGTGATCCGGGACTGGAGGCTCGACCAGGTGTCGAGCTGGACCATGTCGTGCTCGGCGTCGGACTTCACGAACTCGACGAGGCCCTCGACGCTGCGGAAGAGCAGGAGCTTGCCGCGGTGGCTGAGGAACGCGGGAACCTCCTCGGGCTCCTCCTCTTCCTCTTCTTCTTCCTCGTCCTCTTCGTCTTCGGCGTCCTCGGCCTCGTCGGACTCCTCGTCCTCGTCCGGCTCTTCGTCCTCGTCCGACTCTTCGGACTTGTCGGAAGCCTTCGGCTTGTCGACCTCGTCGGCCTCGTCCGCGTCGTCGTCCTTGTCCGCGGTCTTCTTGCGCTTCTTCGCGGCAGGCTCGGTGGCGACCGGCTCGGGCTCGTCCTCGAACAGCTCGGCGTTCTCGAGGATCACGACGCGATCGTCGTCCTCGTCCTCGGCCGCGCGGCGGTGGAGGACCGCGAACTCGTCCTCCTCCTCTTCCACCTCGGTCGGGGTCAGCTCGGTCGACAGGCGGTAGGCGCGCAGCGTGTAGCCGACGCCCTTGGGCAGCGCGATCTCGACGGGCTCGATCTTGACGTCGGACCACATCGCGTCGGCCTGGGCCGAGCGCTCGCTGCCGCCGTCCTCCTCGTCGAAGTCGGCGTCGTCGTCGAGGTCGGCCTCGACCTCGGCGTCATCGGCGTCATCGGCGTCGACATCCTCGACGGCGTCGAGGGCGTCGACCTCTTCCTCCACCTGCTCGGCCTTCTTGGCCGGTCGCGACGACGCGGACCGGGAAGACTGGGAAGACTGGCGGGCCACTGTGACCTCCGTAGTCGGGCTCGGCGTGCGGGCACACTAGGGCGTGGTGTGGCCTCGCGCACAAAACACCCTAGTGTGCCCGCTCTGCGGCGGTCAGACCCCCTTGGGGTGCCAGACCGTCTTGATCTCCAGCAGCGAGAGCATCCGGCCGAGGCCGGGGTCGGCCTGCCAGTCCGGATCGCTCGGGCGGATCACCCGCTTCAGGTTTTCCGCGGCGGCGACCTCGAGCTCCCGCGCGAGTGTGGGGTCCGTCACACCGGTGAGGTCGACGGCGTTGACGTCCATGTGGGCCGCGAGCCACGGCGCCATCTCGGCGACCGAGCCGGTGAGCAGGTTCACCACCCCGCCGGGCAGGTCGGACGTCGCCAGTACCTCGCCCAGCGTCACCGCCGGCAGCGGCCGGTCGGTCGAGGCGAGCACGACGACCGTGTTCCCGGTCACGATGGCCGGAGCGATCACGCTCACCAGCCCCAGCAGCGACGACCCGGCCGGCGCGACGATCCCGACCACGCCGGTGGGCTCGGGGGAGGAGAGGTTGAAGTACGGCCCGGCGACGGGGTTGGCCCCGCCGTGCACCTGGGCCAGCTTGTCCGACCAGCCGGCGTACCAGACCCAGCGGTCCACGGCGGCGTCGACGAGCGCGGCCGCCTCGGCCGGCGGCAGGCCCTCGGCCTCGGAAACTTCCACGGCGAACTGCCCGCGCCGGCCCTCGAGCATCTCGGCGACCCGGTAGAGGATCTGCCCGCGGTTGTAGGCGGTGGCGCCGGACCACTTGGCCACCGCCGACCGGGCCGCCTTCACGGCGTCGCGGACGTCCTTGCGGGAGCCGAGCGCGGCATTGGCGAGAAAGTCGCCGGAGGCCGAGTGCACCTGGTAGGACCTCCCGGACTCGCTGCGGGGGAATGCGCCGCCGACGTACAACTTGTAGGTTTTCCGGACCGTCAGGCGCTGGGACTCAGTGGTCAAGGTAGGCCTCCAGCCCGTGGCGGCCACCCTCGCGGCCGTAGCCCGACTCCTTGTACCCGCCGAACGGCGAGGTCGGGTCGAACTTGTTGAACGTGTTGGCCCAGACGACCCCGGCCCGCAGCCGGTCGGCGATCTGCAGGATCCGGGAGCCCTTCTCGGTCCACACGCCGGCCGACAGCCCGTACGGCGTGTTGTTGGCCTTCTCCACGGCCTCGTCCGGCGTGCGGAACGTCAGCACCGACAGCACCGGCCCGAAGATCTCCTCGCGGGCGATCCGGTGGGCCTGGGTCACCCCCGTGAAGATCGTCGGGGCGAACCAGAACCCGCGCTCGGGCAGCTCGCACGGCGCCGACCAGCGCTCGGCGCCCTCCTGCTCGCCGACCTGCGACAGCTCGCGGATGCGGACCAGCTGGGCGGCCGAGTTGATCGCGCCCACGTCGGTGTTCTTGTCCAGCGGGTCGCCGACGCGCAGCTGGGCCATGCGCCGCTTGAGGGCGGCCAGGAACTCCTCGGCCACCGACTCCTGCAGCAGCAGCCGGGAGCCGGCGCAGCACACGTGGCCCTGGTTGAAGAAGATGCCGTTGACGACGCCCTCGACCGCCTGGTCCAGCGGTGCGTCGTCGAAGACGATGTTGGCCGCCTTGCCGCCGAGCTCGAGCGTGAGCCGCTTGCTCGTGCCGGCCACCGAGCGGGCGATGGCCCGGCCGACCTCGGTCGAGCCGGTGAATGCGACCTTGTCGACCCCCGGGTGCTCGACGAGCAGGCGCCCGGTCTCCCCGGCGCCGGTGATGATGTTCACCACCCCGGGCGGCAGGTCGGCCTGGCGGCAGATCTCGGCGAACAGCAGCGCGGTCAGCGGCGTGGTCTCGGCCGGCTTGAGCACCACCGTGTTGCCGGCGGCCAGCGCCGGGGCGATCTTCCAGGCCAGCATCAGCAGCGGGAAGTTCCACGGGATGACCTGGCCGGCCACGCCGAGCGGGCGGGGGTCGGGGCCGAAGCCGGCGTACGGCAGCTTGTCGGCCCACCCCGCGTAGTAGAAGAAGTGCGCGGCCACCAGCGGCAGGTCCACGTCCCGCGACTCGCGGATCGGCTTGCCGTTGTCCAGCGACTCGAGCACCGCGAGCTCGCGGGAGCGCTCCTGGATGATCCGGGCGATGCGGAAGAGGTACTTCGCCCGCTCCCGCCCCGGCATCGGCCCCCAGACGGTGTCGTAGGCGTGCCGGGCGGCGCTCACCGCGGCGTCGACGTCGGCGGCGTCGGCGCAGGCCACCTCGGCCAGCTGCTCCTCGCTGGCGGGGTTGATCGACTTGAACGGCTCGCCCTTGCCGTCGACGAACTCGCCGCCGATGAACAGCCCGTACGACGAGCGGATGTCGACGATCGAGCGGGACTCGGGCGCCGGCGCGTATGAGAAGTCCATGGCCTGCCTCAGTCCAGGGTGAAGTAGTCGGGGCCGCTGTAATGGCCGGTGGCGAGCTTGGTGCGCTGCATGAGCAGGTCGTTGAGCAGCGTGGAGGCGCCGAAGCGGAACAGGTCCGGGTCCAGCCAGTCCGGCCCCGCGGTCTCGTTGACCAGCACGAGGTACTTGATGGCGTCCTTGGCGGTTCGAATGCCCCCGGCCGGCTTCACGCCGACGATCCGCCCGGTCTCGGCCCGGAAGTCGCGCACCGCCTCCAGCATGACCAACGTCACCGGCAGCGTGGCCGCGGGCTGCACCTTGCCGGTGGAGGTCTTGATGAAGTCGGCGCCGGCCAGCATGGCCAGCCACGAGGCGCGGCGCACGTTGTCGAGGGTGGCCAGCTCGCCGGTCTCCAGGATGACCTTGAGGTGGGCGTCGCCGCAGGCCTGCTTGACCGCCGCGATCTCGTCGTGCACCTCCGCGTACCGGCCGGCCAGGAACGCGCCGCGGGAGATCACCATGTCGATCTCGTCGGCCCCGTCGGCCACCGCGGCCTTCGTGTCGGCCAGCTTGACCGCCATCGGCGCCTGCCCGGACGGGAAGGCGGTGGCCACGCTGGCCAGGTGGACGCCTGTGCCCCGCAGCGCCTCGGCGGCCACGCCGATCATCGCGGGGTAGACGCACACGGCGGCGGCGCTCGGGCAGGTGCCGTCGGCCGGGTCCGGGCGGACCGCCTTGGCGCACAGCGCCCGCACCTTGCCGGGCGTGTCCGAGCCCTCCAGCGTGGTCAGGTCGACCATGCGGATGGCCAGGTCGAGGGCCTGGGCCTTGGCGGTTGTCTTGATCGAGCGGGTGCCCAGCATGGCGGCGCGCTGCTCGGCGCCGACCTGGTCGACTCCCGGGAGGCCGTGGAGGAAGGTTCGCAAGGCGCCTTGTGAGCGCGCGACCTCGGCGGTGAGGGTCATGTCCCAAATATTAGGCTGTCCGTTCGTGGACGTACTCGTGGTGGATCACCCCCTGGCCAAGTCGCGGCTGACCGCGATGCGTGACGAGCGCACCGACAACGGGGCGTTCCGCGCCGCGTTGCACGAGCTCACGACGATGCTGGTGTACGAGGCCGCCCGGTCTTTCGCCACCGAGCAGTTCCCCGTGAAGACGCCGGTCGCGACGACCGAGGGCACGCGGCTGGCCAACCCGCCGCTGCTGGTGCCGGTGCTACGGGCCGGCCTGGGCATGGCCGACTCGGCCCTGGCGCTGCTGCCGGAGTCCTCGATGGGCTTCGTGGGGCTGGCGCGCGACGAGCTCACCTACGAGCCGCGCGCCTACATGGAGTCGCTGCCGCGCGACCTGTCCGGCATCCCGGTGCTGGTCCTCGACCCGATGCTGGCCACCGGCGGCTCGCTGGAGCACTGCGTGCGGCTGCTGGTCGACCGCGGTGCGAGCGACATCACCGTGCTGTGCGTGCTGGCCGCCCCCGCCGGCATCGAGCGGCTGGCCAACTCGGGCCTGCCGATGCGCCTGGTCACCGCGGCCATCGACGAACGGCTCAACGAGCACAAGTTCATCGTCCCGGGCCTCGGCGACGCCGGCGACCGGCAGTTCGGCGGCATGCCCCGCTTCGGCGATTCTTAAAATCCGCCTTAAGAAAGGTCGCCGTAACGAGGGATTACGGCAGCCTCGGGCTTGAAGGGGTGAACGGGGCCGGGCTTACGTTGGCCCGCGATGAGGTACCGAAAGCAACTGCTTGTGGCCGCGACGGCCGTCATGGCCCTGGCGGCGTCCGGCGCCATCGCCTCGACAGCGCTGGAGCCGTCCGCGCCCCAGCCCGTCGGCATCGCTCACTTGGGTCGGGCGCCCGCCGGCGTTGCGCAACCCAGAACCAAGGCGCCGGAGCAGAAGAAGCCGTGTGTCGTGGACACCAAGCTGGTGCCGACGTGCGGGCTGCTCTGGGGCGTCGCGCCCGGCGCGTTCACCACGCTCACGCCGGGCCAGGCGCTGCGCAACTTCGAGGGCACCACGGGCCGCCCGGCCGACATCCTGCACTCCTACCATCGCGGCGACGAGGTCTTCCCGACCGCCGAGGAGATTTCCGCGGTACGGCAGCCAAGAAAACGGATCTTGTTCGCCAACTGGAAGGTCGCCTGGAACACCACCTGGGCCGACGTCGCCGAGGGGAACCAGGACACGCGGATCGACCGCGAGGCCGCCCGGCTGAAGGCGTTCCCCGGCACGATGTTCCTCGCGCTGCACCACGAGCCGGAGAACGACGTGCGCGCCGGCGGCGGGATGACCGCGCGCGACTACGCCGCCATGTTCCGTCACACGGTGCAGCGGCTGCGGGCCGACGGGGTGCGCAACGTCGTGTTCGTGCTCGTGTACATGGCCTACGAGCCGTGGTGCGTGAAGGACTGGTTCGCCGACCTCTACCCGGGCGACGACGTCGTGGACTGGATCGGCATGGACCCGTACCTCTTCGCCAAGCCCGGCGGCTACGGCTTCGGCGACTTCAGCTACCTCGTCGACCACACCTCCGATCCGGACCGCTGGCCCGGCTTCTACACCTGGGTGACCCGCGAGCACGGCAACAAGCCGCTGATGGTGGCCGAGTGGGGGGTGTACGAGCACACGGCCGACCCGGCCCGGAAGGCCTGGATCTACTCGACGGTGGCCCAGCAGATCGGGCGGTTCCCGGCGATTCGGGCGCTGGTGTACTTCGACTCGCCGAACGCGCCGAAGGGCGACACGCGGCCGGACTCGTCGCAGCCCGCGCTGAGCGAGTTCCGCAAGCTGGCCGACTCCGGCCTGTTCTCGGTGACGCTCTGAAGCGGCCGTCTGGCTTGTAGGCGACAAGTCGGGCGCTGGCGCGCCACGACTTATCGGATTTATACCCTGTCAGGCGGCTCGTCGCCTGACGGGGGAAAAGTTCGAAATGTCGTGGTGCGGCAGCGCCCGACATTTCGGACAACCAGCGTGATTCGGACCTCACTCCAGGCCGAGGGCGGTCGCGGTCTCCGCGCGCAGGGCGGCCAGCGCCGCCGCGGCGCGCTCCCGCGCCCCCGCCAGGTCCGAACTGTCCACCACCGGCTCGACCACCTCGAGGTACGCCTTCAGCTTCGGCTCCGTCCCGGAGGGGCGCACCACGACCCGCGTCGTGCCGGCCCGCAGGATCAGCACGTCCGCCTCGGGCAGGCGGTCCTCGATCGCGCGCACCGGCTCGTCGAGCAGCTCCACCGGCGGCCGGGCGCGGATCGTGGCCATCGCCTCGGCGATCTCGCCGAGGTCCTCGACCCGCACCGAGAGCTGGTCGGTGGCGTGCACCCCGTACTGCAGCGCCAGCTCGTCGAGCCGGTCGCCCAGCGTGCGCAGCTCGGAGCGCAGCCCGGCGGCGAGCTCGCACACGAGCAGCGCGGCGGTGATGCCGTCCTTGTCGCGCACCATCTCCGGGGCGACGCAGTAGCCGAGGGCCTCCTCGTAGCCGTACACCAGGTCGTCCCCGGCCCGCACGATCCACTTGAAGCCGGTCAGGGTTTCGCCGTACGGCAGCCCGCGCTCCTCGCACATCCGCGACAGCAGGCTGGAGGAGACGATGGTGGTGGCGTAGCGGCCGTGCACCCCGCGCCGCATGAGGTGGTCGGCGAGCAGCACCCCGACCTCGTCGCCGCGCAGCTGCCGCCACACCCCCTCGCGGCGGAAGGCGACCGCGCACCGGTCGGCGTCGGGGTCGTTGGCGATCGCGATGTCGGCGCCCTCCCGGTCGGCCAGCGCGAGCAGGCGGTCCATCGCGCCGGGCTCCTCCGGGTTGGGAAACGCGACGGTGGGGAAGTCCGGGTCGGGCTCGGCCTGCTCGGCCACGACGAACGGGGAGCCGTAGCCGGCCGCCTCCAGGGTGGCGACGAGCACGTCCCGGCCGACGCCGTGCATGGGCGTGTAGGCGACGGCGAGCTCGCGCGGCACCTCGGGGTCGAGCACGCCGAGGGCGGCGTCGACGTACTCGCCGACGATCGCCTCGTCGAGCACCTCACCGTCACCGCCCAGCGGCACGTCGAGGAGCGGCCCGACGCCACGGATGGCCCGCTCGATCTCGGCGTCGGCCGGCGGGACCAGCTGGGCGCCGTCGGCGAGGTACACCTTGTAGCCGTTGTCCTGCGGAGGGTTGTGGCTCGCGGTGACCATCACGCCGGCCGCGGCGCCGTGGCGGCGCACCGCGTAGGCGAGCACCGGGGTGGGCAGGGGGCGCGGCATGAGCAGCGCGCGGCGGCCGGCGCCGGTGGCCACCCGGGCGGTCTCGACCGCGAAGGCGTGCGAGCCGTGCCGGGCGTCGTACCCGATGACCAACGGCCGGTCGGCGGCCCCGGGCTGCTCGGCGAGCCAGCGCACCAGGCCCGCCGCGGCGCCCCGCACCACGGCGAGGTTCATCCCGTTGGGGCCGGCCCGCAGCGGGCCCCGCAGCCCGGCGGTGCCGAACTGCAGCGGCCCGGCGAACCGGTCGGCCAGCTCGCCGGGGTTGCCGAGCACGGAGCGCAGCTCGTCCTGGCTGGCCGGGTCGGGGTCGTCAGCGATCCACGCCTCAGCTGCCGTGCGAAGGGCCAGATCCCGCTCCGTGGAGGTCATCTGCCCTTCATAACACGGCTCAGGGACCCGTCGACGGGGGAGTCAGCTTGAAGGAGGTGACCATCTCGTCGAAGATCGCCTTGCTCTCGGCGAAGCGCGTGTCGGGCACGGTGACGAAGAAGTGGTACGCCTTGCCGCCGACCACGACCGCGTTCCACAGCGCGTGGCGCAGGTGGTCGCCGGAGCCGCAGGTGTACTCCAGCACCGCCCCCGCCTGCCCGTCGAGCTTGTTGTCGCTCATGTTGACGTGGGCGTACGGCGGCTCGCAGCTCGCGGCCGTGGACTTGAGCCGGTTCTCGGCCTGCTCGAGGAAGGTCCGCGGGTTGGCCGAGGCCTTCTCGACGTTGATCCGGATGCGCCGGTTGGCGTCGGCCGGGTCGGTGATGTCGAAGTACGGCGCGTCGGCCTTGCCCTGCTTGGTCTGCTTCCAGCCCTTGGGCACGTTGACCGTGATGCCGCCCGGGTGCGTGAACGCCTCTACCTCGAAGACCGGCTTGGCCGGTTCGCTGGAGGCGGTGCCGGTCGGCTTCTGGGCCTGCTCGCCGCCGCCGGAGAACATCCCGGTCGCCGCGCCGATGCCCACGAACAGCACCACGACGAGCCCGGCCGCGACGGCCACCTTGGCCCAGGTCGGCAGCGCCTTGGCCTTGCCCGCGAACTGCCGGGCGAGGTCGCCGGTGCCGGGCTTGGCCGGCGGGGCGGGCGGGCCCTGGGTCCAGTCGTCCTGGGTGTACTCGGGCGCGTACGCGTTGTACTGGTCGGCGCCGGTGCGCTCCAGCTCGGCCGCCGGCACGCTGGTGGTCGGCGCGTTGGCGGCGGGGGCGTCGGAGTGCATGCGCCGCAGCGCGCCGCTGACCGTCTCGCCGGGGGCCATCATGGCCCGGCCGCCGATCTGGCCGGACGGCTGCTGTTGCTGCTGCGGGTGGACCATCGTCGGCTGGTGGACCGGCCGGACCACCGCGTAGGGGTCGGTCATGTGCGCCGGGGCGTTGCTGGCCAGCGGGCCGGCGAGCAGGTCGCGCAGCACGGCCCGGGCGGTGTCGATGTTCCAGCGCCGGTTCGGGTCCTTCTCCAGCAGCCCGTAGAGCACGCCGGCGAGCGGCCCGGCGCGCATCGACTGCGCGGGCGGCTCCTCGACGACGGCCCGCATGGTCTCGAACGGGTCGCGCTTGTCGAAGGGCGGGCGCCCCTCGACCGCGGTGTAGAGCGTGACGCCCAGCGAGAACAGGTCGCTCGGCGGGCCGAACTTGGCGCCGATCGCCCGCTCGGGGGAGATGAAGTGCGGCGAGCCGAGCACCATGCCGGGCGTGGTCAGCTCGCTGTCGGTGGGCATCCGGGCCACACCGAAGTCGGTGAGCACGCACCGGCCGTCGCCGCTGATGAGCACGTTGGCCGGCTTCACGTCGCGGTGCAGCACGCCGGCGGCGTGGGCCACCTCGAGCGCGCCCAGCAGCGCGATGCCGATCTTGGCCACCGCCCGGGCGGCCAGCGGCCCGTCCTCGACGATCATCTCGGCGAGGCTGCGGGCCTGCAGCAGCTCCATGACGATCCACGGCCGGCCGGCCTCGGTGACGACGTCGTACACCTGCACGACCGACGGGTGCGACAGCGCCGCCGCCGCCCGGGCCTCGCGCAGGGTCCGCTGGTACATCGAGTCGCGGTCGCTGGGGGCCAGTCCGGGCGGGAGGATCACCTCCTTGACGGCCACGTCGCGGCGCAGCAGCGTGTCGCTGGCGCGCCACACGGTGCCCATGCCGCCGTGTCCGATGGCGGTGCGCAGCGCGTAGCGCCCGCCGATCACCACTCCGGGTGCGGCGCGCTGCCCCGGCACCGGAGGCGAGGTCGAGCCCGGCTCGCGGGTGGGGGCGTTAGAGGTTGTGTCGGGGCCGCGCGCAGGATCGCGCCCGGCTCCGGCCGAGGCCAGAGCACCGGTGGGTGGCTGGGGCTCGCCATGCCACGTCGGAAGCTGAGTCACAGGCAGTAAACCGTCACGGGAGGGGAAGGTTGACTTCTTGCCCCACTATCTTGCGTGCTCGTGCTCGGTTAAGAAAGGTGGGGTCCGCCCCTTCACCGTACCGTGACCCGCGGGCAACCGAACGTGATGATCTTGTCGCCCTCTGGACGGACAGGGGATTGAATTCGTCCATCCAGGGAACCTGGGCAGATGGCTGAAGCGTCTGGACAGGTGACGGAAACGCCGGGAAACGAGCCCGGAACATCGTCGAACTAGGTTTCCTGGATTTCCGAGTCCGCTCGCCGATAGTCGGACGAGGGGTGTGTCGCCGGGTCTCGGGTTCGTGCCACCCTGCGACATCTCTCGTCACTGTGCGTGGAACAGCGGCGACTCCGCTGTAGGCGCCGCTGCGAAAAGTTATCGCGACAGCACGTGACCGTGGCGCCAGTCACCCGTTATAGGAGGTGAGGGGTACGTGTCTGGGGCTGAAGCCGCCATCCCGGCCGTGCCTGCTGCTTTGCGCCTTCCTGGGGGTTTGAGTGACGCTCAGCTATATCAACATCACGAGAATGATGTTGCGCTCCGTCACCTTGACCCGGTTAGTCTGTCCATGGCACGCATGGGGCGGGCCGCTCCATTAGACCGAAATAGAGAACTCACCGTGACGAGAGCGCTCACGCTTCCCGAAGCCGCCGCCGCGACGGCGCGGACGGGTGGCAGATTGACGTCGTCCGGGTCGTCCAAGGTCGAGCAACTGTCCGAAGGATGGCCCGAGACCCCGCCCGGGGCCGATCCGCTACCGGGTCAGCTCGACCGCTGGCTCGCCGCCCGCGGCGCCGAGCTCGTAGCCATCCGGCGTCATATTCACGCGCACCCGGAGCTGTCCGGCCAGGAGTTCGAGACCGCCGCGCTGGTCGCCCGCGAGCTCACCCGGGCCGGGCTGTCGCCCCGCATGCTGCCCAAGGGCAACGGCCTGATGTGCGACATCGGCTACGGTGAGCGCGTCATCGCGCTGCGGGCCGACCTGGACGCGCTGCCGCTACCGGACACCAAGGACGTGCCCTACCGCTCCACGGTCGACAACGTCTGCCACGCCTGCGGCCACGACGTGCACACGACCGTCCTGCTCGGCGTCGGGCTGGCCCTGGCCCAGCTGGCCGAGCGCGGCGAGCTGCCGGGCCGCGTCCGCCTGCTGTTCCAGCCGGCCGAGGAGACCATGCCGTCCGGCGCGCCCGAGGTCATCGCCGCGGGCGGGCTCAAGGACGTCGCCGCCATCTTCGCGCTGCACTGCGCGCCCCAGCTGCCCGTCGGGCTGGTCGGGGTGCGCTCGGGTCCGTTCACCGCGGCCGCCGACAAGATTGAGGTCCGGCTGACCGGCCGGGGCGGGCACACCGCGCGCCCGCACCTGACCGCCGACCTGGTGCACGCCCTCGGCCGCATCCTCGTCGACGTGCCGTCGCTGCTGGACCGCAAGCTCGACGCCCGCGCCGGGGTCTCCATGGTGTGGGGCGCGGTGCGGGCCGGCGAGGCCGCGAACGCCATCCCGATCGAGGGGATTGCCCGCGGTACGATCCGCGTCCTGTCCCGCGACGCCTGGCGCGACGTGCCCGAGCTCGTCACCAAGCTGGTCCACGACGTCATCGCGCCGACCGGTGCCGAGTGCGAGGTCACCTACACCCGGGGCGTCCCGCCGGTGGTCAACGACCGGCTGGCCACCGCGATCATCGCCGGGGCGGCCGGCGCCGCGCTGGGCCCCGACCGGGTGGTCGAGGCCGAGATCAGCATGGGCGGCGAGGACTTCGCGTTCTACCTCGACGGCGTGCCCGGCTCGATGATCCGCCTCGGCGTCGGGGTGCCCGGCGCGGAGACGAAGTTCGACATCCACCAGTCCTCGTTCGACGTCGACGAGCGGGCCATCGGCCACGGTGTGCGGATCATGGTGCACACCGCCCTCGCGGCGCTCGGGGCGGGCGCCTTCTAACAGCAAGTTTCCGGACTGCGGGATCGACGCGCCTCTGGTAATCCGGAGGCGTGGTCACCGAGCTGCGTGTGCACGGCGTCACCGGCTCCCCGGCCGAGGACGTCCTGGACCGACCCCTGCTGCGCCGGGTCGCCGGCGACACCGACGCGGGCTTCTTCCGCCCGCGCGCCGAGTACGGCGCGGTCACCGGCCCCGGCGGGGCGATGCTGGAGGCGTACCGGTGGGGCAACCTCACCGCCGGTGCCGCCGCCCGCGCGCTGTGGCTGCTGCTCCTGCCGTTCATGCTCGCCAACGTGGCGCTGTGGCTGCGCCCGGCCACCCGGCCCGGCCCGCGGGCGGTCATCCGCGCGCTGACCCGCGTCTACGCCCTGAGCATGACCGGCTCGTTCGCGCTGTCCTTCGTCCAGATCTCGATGGACCTCGTCGGGTGGCAGTGCGCGGCCGTGCCCCGCTGCCTGCAGGACCGCTGGTGGCTGGGGCTCTTCGCCGACGGGTTCTTCGCCACCACCTCCCGGCGGCTGGCCCTCGCCGCGCTGCTGCCGATCCTCGCCGTCGCGTTCCTGTGGTTCCTGGGGCGGCGAACGTGGGTGCGGTACGAGGCCTTCCCCGCCCAGACCGAGGGCGACGGCGACGGGCTCGCCCACCCGTGCTTCTGGAACGGCAAGCCGCTGGTCGGGCGGTTGCGCTCGATCCACATCGCCTTCGCCTACGGCTCGCTGGACGCGGTCCTGCTCGGCGTGCTCGTGCCGCACGACCGCGACCATGACTACGGCCCGGCGGGCTACACGCTCGCCGTCGCGGTCGCGGCCGTCCTGGTGCTCTGCGTGGTCGCGGTGACGGTCACCCCGGTGGTCGACCGGGACAACCCGGCCCGCTGGGCGCGGCCGTTCACCCGGCTGCTGAGCCACCTCTCCGTCGCGCTCACCGCGCTCGTGCTCGGCTACGCGCTGCTGGCCCGCGACCCGTGGCCGGCCACCGGCAAGATGCCGGTCCTCGGCGGCACGGTGACCGGGCTCTTCGCGGTGCAGGTGGTGCTCATGCTGGTGCTCGGCGCCGTGGTGCTGGCCAGCCGCCCGCGCGGCACCTACCTGCAGGGGCTGGCCGGCCCGCTCATCGCCAGCGCCGGCCTCGGGGTGGCAGCGGCGTTCTCGGCCGGACTGTCCTACCGGGTCGCCGACTACCTCGACCGGCGCTCCCGGCCGTCCACTCCGGACTATGCGAACTGGCATCCGCTGCAGCCGCCGGCCGCCTACGAGTGGGCCGCCGGCGGCTTCGTGCTGCTGCTCCTGCTGGTCGTGCTGGTGGCCCTGATCGGCGGGGTGCCGCTGGTGAGCCGGCTGCGCCGCAACGCCCGGGCGGTCACCGACGCCGACTTTCCCGGCGGCCGCGGGCGCGATGCCGGGCAGGCCCGCCACGTCGACCACGCCGTCGCCGACGCGCGCGTCACCGACCACATCGGACGGATGCTGGTCTGGGTGTTCATCCCGGCCGCCCTCGCCGCCGTGGTCGCGACCGGCTTCGCGCTGGCCGGGCGGCGCCCGATCCGGCTGGCCCCGTCGGGCTCGCCGGCGGCCGAGGTCATCTCGTTCGCGGTGAATCTCGGGACGTACCTCATCGGCCTCTCGGCGGTGCTGCTCGTCCTCGTGGGCGTGCTCGCGTACCGCTACCAGCGTTTCCGGCGCATCGTCGGGGTGCTGTGGGACCTGGGCACGTTCTGGCCGCGGGCCGCGCATCCGCTCGCGCCGCCCTGTTATGCCGAGCGGGCGGTGCCGGAGCTGGCCCGCCGGGCCGCGTGGCTCGCCGCCGAGCAGGGCGGGGTCATCCTGTCCGGGCACAGCCAGGGCAGCGTGCTCGCCGCCGCGACGGTCCTGCAGCTGCCGCCGGAGGCGCGGGCCCGCACGGCGCTGCTGACCTACGGTTCGCCGCTGCGGCGGCTGTACGCCCGGTTCTTCCCCGCCTACGTCAGCGACGCGCTGCTGGAGCAGGTCGGCGCGGTGCTGGCCCAGCCCCGGCAGGAGCTGGGCCAGCACACCCCCCGTTGGGTCAACCTGTGGCGCGACACCGATCCGATCGGCGGCCCGGTGGCGTCGGCGGCGGCTCGTGACGAGCGGCTCGTCGACCCGCCGGGGTTCGACATGCCGCCGGGCGACACGGTGTTCCCCAAGGTTGACGGTCATTCCGGCTACCAGCTGCGGCCGGAGTTCGGTGCGGTGATCAGCGGGCTGACGGCAGATCTGACAGAGCCTCAGGTGCCCGCGTAGGCTCCGCCTCTGCCCCCTCGGCGACGACTGAAACCGGCGGTTTGCTGGGCGTTGTGCGCCGCCGCCGCCAGAGCCGGATCAGCAGATAGACCGGGATCCCGACGAAGACGATCCATGGCAGCAGCCAGCCGAGCACCGTCAGCGCTACGCGCAGGAAGGCCACGAAGGCGCCCCAGCCGTTGCGCAGGCCGACCGTGATGCCAGTGTCCTTCTTGGACACCACGGGCGCCTGCGGGCCGTGCAGGACCACGGTGATGGTGGACAGCGCGGTCAGCCCGTCGAGGCGGCGCTTGCGGGCCTGCAGCGACTCGAGGTCGGACTCGCGCCGGGACAGCTCCGACTCCAGCGACGTGATCTCGCCGATGGTCTGCGCCTTCGCCATGAGCTCCCGGATGCGGGCCACGCTCGCCTGCGCGGTCTTGAGCCGCGAGTCGACGTCGGCGACCTGGTCGGTGACGTCCTGCGCGGACAGCTGCCGGCTCTCCTCTTCGCCGATTGTTTTGACCTGATCCAGGGTGCTGTCGAACTTCTCCGCCGGCACCCGCAGGATCAGCGTGGCGGTCGAGCCGTCGCCGTCGATCTGACGGTTGTCGCTGCCCACGAAGCCGCCGGCCGCGGTGGCGAAGGAGATCGCCCTGGTCGCCGCGTCGTTGACGTTCTTCGCCTCCAGGGTGATCGTGCCGGAGTAGATGATCGAGCGGTCGTCGGCGATCTGGGGGGCCTTCTGCTGGGCGGAATCCTGCTGCTGCTGTTGGGGTGCGTCCAGTGCTGGACCGGCACCGGCGGCCGCGTTGGCCTCGGTGCCCCGCTGGGGGGCCGCCGCCTTGCTGCTGGCGCTGTCGCTGCTCTCGGCGGAGCAACCGCCCAGCGCCAGCACCGCCAGTGCCAGCATCGCCGCCGCGGGCAACAGGCCGGTGCGCCTGACTGACATGACGCCTCCTGGGTAGTGTCGATCCGGAACCCGGAACTGCCACCTCGGACGCGGGCCGCCGGCGTTCCGGTTCCATCCGTCCGGGTCACGGTTTCGCCACGAGGAGGTCACCGGATGCGCATCACGAAGTACACGCACGCCTGCCTGCGGCTCGAGCACGACGGCGGGGTGCTCGTGATCGATCCCGGGGTGTTCAGCGAGCCCGAGGCGCTGGAGGGCGCCGATGCCGTGCTCATCACGCACGAGCACATGGACCACATCGACGTCGACCGGCTGCGCGCCGCGGCCGCCCGCCGCCCCACGCTGACCGTGCACGCCCACCCCGACGTCGAGGCGCAGATGACCGACCTCGACGCGGACATCTTCGCCGCGACGCCGGGCGACCAGTTCGTGGCCGCGGGCATGACCGTGCGGGCACACGGGGGCCAGCACGCGATCATCCACCCCGATATCCCGCGGATCGTCAACATCGGCTTCGTCATCGAGTCGCCCGACGGCCCGATCTACCACCCGGGCGACTCGTTCCACGTGCCCGATGAGGAGGTCGCGACCCTGTTCGTGCCGGTGTCCGCGCCGTGGCTCAAGCTGTCCGAGTCGATCGACTTCGCCCGGGCGGTCAAGCCGGAGCGGGCCTTCGCGCTGCACGACAGCCTGCTCGTGGACGCGGGCCAGCAGATGGTGACCGGCCACATGACGCGCCTGTCAGGCACGCACTACGAGCGCTTGGACCCCGGTACCTCGATCTGATGGACGACGTGATCGCCCGTCTCTACGCCGCCCCGCCCGAGGACTTCATCCGGCTGCGGGGCGAAGAGGTCGCCAAGGCCCGGCAGGCGCGGGACACCGGCCTCGCGGCGGCGCTCGGGAAGCTGCGCAAGCCGACCGTCGCGGCCTGGCTGGTCAACCGGCTGGCCCACGAGCGACCGGATCTCGTGGCCTCCCTGCTCGAACTGGCCGAGCAGCTGCGGTCGGCCCAGCGCGAGCTGCGCGGGGCCGACCTGCGCGAGCTCTCGGTGCGCCGCCGCTCCACCGTCTCGGCGCTGGCCCGGGAGGCGGTGCGGCTGGCCGGGCCGGGGCGGGGCAACCTGCCGGTGACCGAGGTGGAGGCGACCTTCGCCGCGGCGCTCGCGGATGCGGAGGTGGCCGCGGCGGTACGGCAGGGGCGCCTGACCAAGGCCCTGGAGTACACGGGCTTCGGGGAGACCCCGCGGCCCAACCTGCGGCTGGTCCAAGGCTCCAGCACCGGCTCCACCGCCACCGTCACCCCGATCCGCTCGACGCCCGACGCGCAGGAGAAGGAGCGGCGGGCCGAGGCGCGGCGCCGGGAGGAGGAGCGGCGGCGGGCCGAGGAGGAGCACGCGCAGGCGGTGAAGCAGGCGCGGCGGGAGCTGATGACGGCCCTGCAGCAGCTCTCCGACGCGGAGGCGGCCAAGGCGGAGGCCGAGCGGGCGGTGGCCGCGGCCTCGAAGGCCATCGCGCAGGCCGAGAAGCGGGTCAAGCTCGCTCAGGACGCCCTGACCGATCTTGGTTGACCTCCCCTGATCCGCCGGTCTGTGCTCTCACACGGTTAGTCCTCGCTCTCACACGGTTAGTCCTCGAACGGGTGCCTTCACCGTGATCCAAGGTTGGCGGCAGAATGAGCCGGGTGACTCCCGAGCAGGCGGCCGCCGCGGCGAAGCAGGCGGTGCTGGCCCTGGGCGGCGCCTTCAGCGACGACCCGAAGACGATGCGGCGCGCCCGGCAGATCGGCCTCACCGGCTGGGCGTTCTACGTGGCCGGCCGGGGCGGCGCCCTGGGCGAGGTGCGCGCCGACACCGTGGCCGCAGCCCTGGGCTTCATCGCCCCGGAGGCGGTGCAGGACGGCTGGGACGCCGCCCGCAAGGTGTCCCCGCCGGAGCAGATCGCCGCCGACAACCTCGAGGAGTGCTGCCGGTGGGGCCGGGAGCACCTCGAGAGCTTCTACGCCCTGCCGAAGCTGGTCGAGCTGTCCGAGCGGGTGGTGGTCAGCGCCGAGACGGCCGGGATGCCGCTCTTCGCGGCCTGGCGGGCGATGCCGCTGCCGGACGACTCCCCGGGCGCCCGCGCCGCCGTCCTGGCCCACCTGCTGCGCGAGCACCGCGCCGCCGCGCACCTGCTCGCGATCCGGGCCAGTGGCCTGACTCCGCTGGAGGCCATCATCTCCGGGCCGGACGGCGAGGCCGAGGCCACGGCCTTCGGGTGGCAGCCGCCCTTCCCGCCCTTCGAGCCGCTGGTGCGCCGCCGCAGTTGGGCCGAGGCCCTCACCGACCGCATCGCCGGGGAGGCCTTCCGGGCGCTGGCCCCGACCGAGCGGCCCGAGCTGGTCAACCTCCTCGACGCGGCCGTGCAGACGGTGAAGGAGGCGCTGCCGTCGTGATTTTCTGTCGTACCGGGGGTTTAGGGTCTGTGGCGTGAAGGAGCTGCTGGTTCGGGGTGTGGCGCTGCGGGACGTGGCCGCGATCCTGACCGTCACGCGGGCCAGTGACATCGCGATCCTCGGGGAGCCGGACTGGACCGAGGACGAGGTGGTCGCCACCCTGACGGCGCCCAACCACGACCCGTCGGTGGACTCCTGGCTGGCCTCCGGGCCCGAAGGTGCGCCGCTGGCCTGGGCCTACCTGGACAATCCGGCCAGCGGCCCGCGGGACAACGTCGAGGTCTACGCGATGCCCGGCGTCGCCGCCCACGGCACGCTGCTCGACCTGGCGCTGCCCCGGGTGGCCGAGCGGGCCCGGGAGGCCGGCCACGCCGAGGTGACGCTGCGGGCCGGCGTGGTGCCCTCCGAGACCGCCTACGTGGAGGCGCTGGTCGAGCGCGGCTTCGCCTTCCGCAAGCGGCACGCGCGGATGACCCGGGAGCTGACTGGGCAGGAGCGACCGGCGGAGGGGGTCCGGGTCGCGCGGGCCTCGGAGATGCGGCGGTTCCACGAGGTGTTCCAGGCGGCCTTCGCCGACACCCCCGACTTCCAGCCGGTCTCCTACGAGGACTGGCTCTCGTCGCTGCCGGCGAGCAGCCCGGACGAGTGGCTCGTGGTCGAGGTCGACGACCGGATCGTTGGGGTGCTGCAGTCCTCCGACCAGGGGCTCGAGCGGGGCGAGGCCTGGGTGAAGAACCTCGCCGTGCTGCGGGAGCATCGCAAGCACGGGGTGGGGGGATCGCTGTTGCGGACGGCGTTCTCCATCTATGCCGCGAAGGGGCGCACGACGGCCGGGCTGGGGGTCGATCTCACCAATCCGACGGGGGCGTATTCGCTCTACACCGGAGTGGGGATGAGCGTGGCCTTCGCGGTCGACGTGTACGAGCGGGTGGTGGCCGCCGCGGACTAGCCCGCCGCGAGCCAGGCGCTGCCGGCCGGCCGCGCGGGCTGGGCCGGCTGGGGCCGTCCGCGGGCTGAAGCTGGCTCGGGCTGTCCGCGGTTGGGCTGGCCGGCTGGGCTGTCCCCGGTTGGGCTGGCCGGCTGGGGCTGTCCGCGGCTGGGTTGGGTCGGCTGAGGTGTTCGCCGGCCGGGCCTGGCTGTCCGTGGGCGGAGCTGGCTGGCGCTGTCCGTGGCGGGGCTGGTCCGGCTGGGGCTGGCTGCGGGCTGAAGCTGGCTCGGGCTGTCCGCGGCTGGGTTGGCTGGCTGGGCTGTCCCCGGCTGGGGCGGTCCGCGGCTGGGTTGGGTCGGCTGAGGTGTTCGCCGGCCGGGGCTGGCTGTCCGCCGGGATTGGGCGGTAAGCCGCTATTCATGCCGGTTTGCGTGGACCGGCAGTCGCTTGAGCAGGCCTGGGCGTTTTCGCCAGGTTTTGGCGGTCCGCAGACTGGGGCCGTCGTCGGCTGAGGCCGGGTGGGCCCGCTGGGGCTGTCCGGCGGTCGGGGTCGGTCAGCCGACTAGGGCATGGCCGTCTTGGTCGGGCGGGCGCGCAGCGCCTCCAGGTAGTCGGCCGGGGCGCCGGCCTTCGCGGCGGCGTTGGCGATCTCGGCGAGGTACCAGGCGGTGGGCAGGCCGCCCTCGTAGCCGTTGAAGACGTACACCCAGGCGGTCTCTTCGCCGTCCAGGGTGGCCACCCGCAGGTGCAGCTTGCGGTAGGTGCCGGCCAGCGCGCCCTCGACCTCGTCGAGCTGCTTCTCGTCGTTGGGGTGCACGTCGTAGAGCGCCACGAAGACGCGGTCGCCCGGCGACTCGACGATCGTCGTGACGGAGCCTTCCCAGCCGAGCACGTCCTCCCCGGCGAAGGTCAGCCGCCAGCCTTCGAGCCAGCCGGTCCCGATCATCGGCGAGTACGGACAGTAGGCCCGCATGCGGGCAGGGTCCAGGTTCGAGCCATACGCGGCGTAATGACGCACGGCGATGACGATAGACCCGACCGGGTGCGCGAGAGAATACTGCGGTGCGTGTCGGATTCGGATCCACTCGTCGGCGCGGCCTACACCGTTCGGATGGGGTGAGGCCGGGGTGGGGTCCGACCGGCTGGGCGGGACGAGGGAGAATGGGTTGCGGATAGCCGAGAAGGGGTGGCTGGCGTGGGCCGGATCGTGATCATCGGAGGTGGCCCGGCGGGCTACGAGGCGGCGCTCGTAGCGGCGCAGCTGGATGCCCAGGTCACCGTGATCGAGGCCGAAGGGGCCGGTGGGGCGTGCGTGCTGCACGACTGCGTGCCCTCGAAGACGTTCATCGCCAGCTCGTCGGTGGTCACGGCGCACCTCGACACCGAGGTGTTCGGGGTGATCGGGCCTGCCGGGCCCGACGTGCGGGTGGACGGGCCGGCGGTGCACCAGCGGGTCAAGCGGCTCGCGCACGCCCAGTCCGGCGACATTCACGCCAAACTGGTCAAGGCCGGCGTCGAGTTCGTCACGGGCACTGCGCGCCTCGGCGAGGATACGCTCGGTCACACTCACGCGGTCCAGGTGACCCCGGCCGACGGTGACGCTCCGTATGTGATTGCCGCCTCGACGGTGTTGATCGCCACCGGCGCGACGCCCCGCGTGCTGTCGACGGCGGCCCCGGACGGCGAGCGAATCCTGGACTGGCGCCAGGTGTACGACCTGCCGAAGCTCCCCGAGAAGCTCATCGTGGTCGGCTCGGGCGTGACCGGGGCCGAGTTCGCCTCGGCGTACCTGGCCATGGGCGTCGACGTGACCCTCGTCTCCAGCCGCGACCGGGTCATGCCGCACGAGGACCCCGACGCCGCCATGGCGATCGAGCGGGTCTTCCGCGCCCGCGGCATGACGATCCTCAACAACTCCCGGGCCGCCGCCGCCCGCCGCACCGCCGACGGCGTCGTGGTCGAGCTGGCCGACGGGCGGTCGGTGGAGGGCTCCCACGTGCTGATGTGCGTGGGTTCGGTACCGCAGACCAAGGCCCTGGGCCTCACCGAGTACGGCGTCGAGGTGGCCCCCGGCGGCTACGTGACGGTGGACCGGGTCTCGCGCACGAACGTGCCCGGCATCTACGCCGCCGGCGACTGCACCGGCCTGCTGCCGCTGGCCAGCGTGGCCGCCATGCAGGGCCGCATCGCGATGTGGCACGCGCTGGGCGAGGCCGTGGCCCCGCTGAAGCTGCGCACCGTGGCCGCCAACGTCTTCACCGACCCGGAGCTCGCCTCGGTCGGCATCACCCAGTCCGACATCGACAGCGGCCGCGTCCCGGCCCGCGCCGTGATGCTGCCCCTGGCCGGCAACGCCCGCGCCAAGATGGACGGCCTGGACGACGGCTTCGTCAAGATCTTCTGCCGCCCGGCCTCCGGCCTCGTCGTCGGCGGCGTGGTGGTCGCCCCGAAGGCCAGCGAGCTCATCATGCCGATCGCGATGGCGGTGGAGAACCACCTGAGCGTCGACCAGCTGGCCCACACCATCACGATCTACCCGTCGATCTCCGGCTCGGTCGCCGAGGCCGCCCGCCAGCTCATGCAGCACGAGGAGGACTGACCCGCCGCCGGCGGCCCGGTCCACGCAGGTGAGGCCGTCCGATGGTGGGAACGCGGAGAGCGCGGAAAAGCGGGCTGCTTGCCGCGTCGCCTCACCGGGCGGGCGGCGGGCAGCCGGACCTGGGTGCGGAAGCCCCCTTGGGGCCGTGCGATGGTGGGAACGGGGAGAGCGCGGAAAAGCGGGCTGCTTGCCGCGTCGCCTCACCGGGCGGGCGGCGGGCGGCCGGACCTGGGTGCGGAAGCCCCCTTGAGGCCGTCCGATGGTGGGAACGGGGAGAGCGCGGAAAAGCGGGCTGCTTGCCGCGTCGCCTCACCGGGCGGGCGGCGGGCAGCCGGACCTGCGTGCGGAAGCCCCCTTGAGGCCGTCCGATGGCGGGAACGCGGAGAGCGCGGAAAAGCGGGCTGCTTGCCGCGTCGCCTCACCGGGCGGGCGGCGGGCAGCCGGACCTGCGTGCGGAAGCCCCCTTGAGGCCGTCCGATGGTGGGAACGCGGAGAGCGCGGAAAGCGGGTTGCTTGCCGCGCAGCCTCACCGGGCGGGCGGCCGGACCTGCGTGCGGAAGCTCCCCTCGCGGCCTGAGCGGCGGTCGCCGGTCCACGCCTCGAAGTTCGGGGCGAACCGCTACGTCTGGCACGAAAAATCGTGATAAGTCCGAAATATCCGGCGCCCCGGCGCCGGATATTTCGTAAACGTGCCGGTCAGGGGATCTCGTGGAAGATGTCCCGCGCGTAGTCGGCGACGGCCGCGCGCGTCACCGTGGCCTCGATGGGCAGGGACTCCAGGCAGCGGCGCAGCGCCTCGGTCAGCAGCGGCCGGGGCACCCGCATCGACACGGTCGAGTGCGGAATCCACTCGCCCGGCGTGTAGAGCGGCAGCGACGCCATACCGGCCGCGGTCAGCAGCCCGTGAACGTGAGCCTGGTGGGCGACCAGCTCCGGAGTCGGTGCCGGGCCGAGGAAGACCACGCGGCCGACGAAGACCCCCGCGTACTGGAAGTTGATCCGCAACGGCTCGGCCACCCGCACGCCGGCGAGGGCCTCGGCGACCGCGTGCGGGTCGAGCTGCCGGGCCACGGCCAGGGTCACGTGCGGGCGGTGCCGGCCGTCATGCGGGGTGCGCAGCGACTGGACCCCCAGCTCCTCCAGCTGGTCCCACAGCACCCGGATGCGCCGGGAGGAGCGCTCGTCGAGGTACATCTCGACCGAAGCGACCATCAGCGGGCCTTCTGGCAGCGGGGACACCAGTAGGCGTTGCGGGCGTTCAGCTGCGCCGTGCGCACCGGGGTGGCGCAGACCAGGCACGGCTGCCCGGTGCGGCGGTACACGTAGACCTCGCCACCGTGCCGGTCGACGCGCGGCGGGCGGCCCATCGCCTCCGGGGTGTGGGCGCTGTGGACGGTGTCGATGCGGCCCTCGGCCACCCCGGCCCGCATCAGGACCCGCAGGTCCTGCCAGATCTCGTTCCACTTGCGCCGGCTCAGCTTCGTGCCCGGCGTGGTCGGCGGCAGGCCCGCCCGGAACAGGGACTCGGTCACGTAGATGAGCCCGGCCCCGGCGACCACGGACTGGTCCATGAGCAGGGCCATGAGCGGGCGGCTGGAGTCCTTGATGATGCGGTACGCCGACCCGCCGTCGCTGCCGTCGTCCAGCGGGTCGGGGCCGAGGCGGGCGCGCAGGGCATCCAGCTGGGCCGGGTCGAGCGGCTCGCAGGCGGCCGGGCCGCGCAGGTCGAGCCAGTGCTCGCCGTTGGCCATCCGCATGCGGATCTCGCCGACGGGGGCCGGGGGCTGGCCGTCGCCGTCGGAGAACTTGCCGTACAGACCCAGATGGACGTGGATCGTCGGGCCGTCCTCGTAGTGGTGGAACAGGTGCTTGCCGTGGGCGGAGGTGTCCTCCAGCACGCGCCCGTCCACGCGCAGCGCGTCGGCGGCGAAGCGGCCCTGCGGGCTGGAGACCGCGACCGGACGGCCCGCGAAGAGCTTGCGGTGGCGCTCGGCGAGGCGGTGGATGGTGTGACCTTCGGGCACCGGGCATTTATACCCGGCGGCCCGGCGCGGCGCCGCGCTATTCTTGCGGGCGTGAGTCGCAGCGCACTGTCCACGACGACGCCGGGCCTTCCCCGGCGGCGCTGATCGACGTCAGCATTCTTCGCTCCGGGGCGTTGCGCTCCGGAGCTTTTTTGTGGCCCCCGACGCGCGCTCCGCCAAGTCAAGGAGTCCGTCATGCAGGACCACCGAAAGCTCGGCCGCGAGCTCGAGCTCTTCCACTCCGACCCGCTCGTCGGCGCCGGGCTGCCGATCTGGCTGCCCCGGGGCGCGGCGGCGCGGCGGGCGGTCGAGGAGTACCTGCTCGATCTCGAGCGCCGGCACGGCTACCAGCACGTGTACTCCCCGCCCCTGGCCAAGGCGGAGATGTACTACCGGTCCGGCCATCTGCCGCACTACGCCGACGACATGTTCCCGCCGATGGCCCTCGGCGACGACGACGTCTTCGTGCTCAGGCCCAGCCTGTGCCCGCACCACGCGGCCGTGTTCGCCGCCCGCGGGCGCTCCTACCGCGAGCTGCCGCTGCGCGTCGGCGAGATCGGCGGGCAGTACCGCGCCGAGCGCTCCGGCGTGCTCGGTGGCCTCTCCCGGGTGCGGGCCATCTCGCTCAACGACGGCCACGTCTTCTGCGCCGAGGACCAGGTCGAGGCCGAGATCCTGGCCGCGCTGCGGGTCATGCAGGAGGCGCACGCGGCGCTGGGGTTCGAGCCCGCGTCGTGGCGGCTCTCGCTGCGCGGGGAGGGGCCGAAGTACGTCGACGACCCGCCGATGTGGGCCCGCGCGACCGCCGTGCTGCGCGGCGCACTGGAGGCGGCCGGCGTCGCGTACGTGGAGGCCGAGGGCGAGGCCGCGTTCTACGGCCCGAAGGTCGACATCCAGCTGCGCGACTACGCCGGCCGGGAGAGCACCCTCGCCACCGTCCAGGTCGACTACTTCATGCCGGCCCGCTTCGACCTGTCCTATGTGGACGCCGACGGGTCCCGGCGCCGCCCGGTCATGGTGCACCGCAGCGCGGCCGGGAGCATGGAGCGGCTGTTCGCGCACCTGATCGAGGTGCACGACGGGGCGTTCCCGGCCTGGTTCGCGCCCGTGCAGGTGGAGGTGCTCCCGGTCGGCGAGGCCTCCGGGCGGGCCTTCGCCGACGAGTGCCGCGCGATCGGGCTCCGGGTGCAGGAGTCGTACTCCGGGAGCCTCGCCGCGCGCATCCGCGAGGCGTCGCTGCGCCGGGTGCCGTTCGTGGCCGTCCTGGGGGCGAACGAGCTGGCCTCCGGCTCCGTCTCCCTGCGCTCGCGGGACGGCTCGGTCTCGTCGCTGCCGGTCGCCTCCGCGCTGGCATTGCTGGAATCCGCCTGCGGCAGCCCTAAACGTCCGGTCGCGGAAGGCTCGTCTGTCCCCGTGTGAGTGTCCTTCGTGTTCTCGGCGCGGGGCTCGCGGTGCTCTGCCTGGCCGCGTGCTCCGCGCCCCCCGCGGATGCGTTTCCGGAAGCGCCGGCGGCGTCCGCGTCCGCGTCTCTGGAAGCGCCGTCGGCGTCCGCCTCCCGTCCGGCCATGACGGCCGCCATCCCGCCGATCACCTACCCCGCGGCCGGGCACGGCGGCTACGAGTACGCGCCCACCGGCGGGCCGGTCGCCGGGGCCGCCGGGCAGCTGCTGGCGTACCGCATCGCGGTGGAGCAGGACATCGCCGGGATCTCGGCCGCCGGGTTCGCCGACGCGGTCGAGGCCGTCTTCGCCGACCCGCGCAGCTGGCCGGGGACGGGGCAGTGGCGACTGCGGCGGGCCGGGGCGGGGGAGCGCTTCGACTTCACCATCTACCTGGCCACCCCGGCGACCCGGGACGTGCTCTGCCACAGCTCCTACGACCGGTACACGAGCTGCCGCAACGGCGACAGCGTCGTCGTCAACGTGGCCCGCTGGGTCCGCGGGGTGCCCGAATACGGTGCCGATCTGGTGACGTATCGGCAGTACGTCATCAATCACGAGACCGGGCATCGGCTCTATCACGGCCATGAGCTGTGCCCCGGCCCCGGCCGCCCGGCGCCCGTGATGCAGCAGCAGACCCTCGGCCTGCACAGCTGCGTGGCCAACGCCTGGCCGATCGTCGACGGCAGGGCGTACGCCGGCCGCTCGGGCCAGTACGACGACCCAACTCCGCGCGACCCGTAAACGCTCCGGCCCTCGCCTCTCGTCTAGGCGATTGGGATCGTCCGCGCGATGGGGAGGCCTATGAGTGGCGTCGAGTTCACCGAGTTCGTGCTCGGCCGGTCGCCGGCGCTGCTGCGCTTCGCGTACCTGCTGACCGGCGACCGCCACCTGGCCGAGGACCTGACCCAGGAGGGCCTGGTGCGGGCGCATCGGCGGTGGTCGGGCATCGTCAGCGCGGAGGGGCCGGAGCCGTACGTGCGCAAGGCCATCCTGCGGCAGTACCTCACCTGGCGCCGGCGCCGCTCGTTCGCCGAACGGCCGGTCGCCGATCCGCCCGACGCCGTCGCCGCCGACGCCACCGGCCGCGTCGACGAGACCGACGCGATGTGGTCCCTGCTCGCCACCCTGCCGCGCTCCCAGCGCGCCGTCATGGTCCTGCGGTACTACGAGGACCTCCCCGACGCGGAGATCGCCCGCCTGCTGGGCTGCTCCGCCTCGACCGTTCGAGTCCACGCGTTCCACGCCCTGCAGAAGCTCCGGGCGGCCCTGGCCACGACCAGGGACCCCGCCCCCGCGCCGGGAGGCAAGCCATGAACACCGACGACATCGAGGACCGGCTCCGCGAGGCCCTGCGGATGCACGCCGCCGAGGCGCCGCCCGGCGCCGCCATGCTCTCCACCGTCACCACCGAGTCGGCCCGCCGCGGCCGCCGGACCCTTCTCACGTCCGTCTCCACCGGCGCCGCCGTGCTGGTCAGCCTGGGTCTGGCGCTGCCCTTCGCGCTGCGCTCCGGCGATCCCCACGACGGCGTCGTCGCCGCCCCTCCGGCCGTCGCGGCCTCGCCGTCGGCCGCCCCCGCGCTCGTTCCCGCGACGGTGCCCGCCGCGATCACGTTCCCGTTCACGCCCTCCGCGGCCTACGGCGCCCCGACGGTCATGCTCGCCGGCGGCCACCCGACGGCCTTGCAGCGGCTGAAGGACGGCACCGCCGCCCTGACTCTGCTGGACGCCGACCCCGCCGCCCCGACCTCGAAGGCGGTCGCCACCCAGTCCAAGGTCCAAGGCCGGCCGGCGACCCTCTACGAGTGGCGCTACTCGGACGACGATCCCGGCGTGCCGTACACGGACCTGCAGCGCACGCTGGTCTGGCAGCCCACCCCCACGACGTGGCTGACCCTGCGGATGAACCCGGCGCCGCCGGAGTCCGACCTGGTGGCGTACGCCGACGCCGTGCAGCCGGGCGCGCTGTCCTCCCCGTCCCCGTTCGCGTTCGGCCTCATGCCCGCCGGCTGGACCGTCGACAACATCTCGGCCGCGGCGGTGACGTTCTGTCCTCCCGGGGTAGAGCCGGACGAGGCCTACGACAACAAGATCGCCATCATGCTCGACGAGTCGCCCGCCACCGAGCCGCCCGCCGGGGACGTGCCCGCCGCCCGGGTGAAGGTCGGCGAGCGCACCGCCTGGCTGACGACGACCTCGGAGGTGCAGTTCCTGCGCGTTCCGACCGGCGACGGCCACTCGCTGCTGCTGCAGGTCGCCCCGAAGGCGTCGCTGCCGCAGGACGAGCTGCTCCGCTTCGCGGCGGCGATCACGGTGACGCGGGCCGCCGAGGTGAGCCGGGGCTGAGGCGGGCTACTCCGGGCCGGAGGCTCGGGTCAGGGATCGGATGATTCGGGCCAGATCGCCCCGAAGCCACATATATCTGCATACGATCATTTCGTGCTGGTAGTAACGACTGAGGGCCTCCCCGGGTACGAGATCACGCACGTACTCGGAGAGGTGCTGGGGGTGGTGCCCACCTCGCGAAACCCGTTCGCCGCGGGGATCAGATCCACGGAGGGCGGCCCGGGCCAGGACATGTCGCAATTCCTGGTGCAGACCCGCTCCCGCGCGGTGGGGCAGATGGTGCAGGCCGCGGAGAACCGCGGCGCCAATGCCATCGTCGGCATGCGCTTCGACCACCGCGACGTGACCAACACGTGGGTGGAGCTGTGCGCGTACGGCACCGCGGTGGTCGCCGTCCCCGTCAACGCCCGGACCGGCGCCCACGCGGCGGCCTGACCGGCCGGCCGACGGCGGCTACTTGATCTCGGCGACGACCGTCCCCGCCGAGACGACCTCGCCCACCTGGGCGGCCAGGGACGTGACCTTGCCCGACTTGTGGGCGTTCAGGGGCTGCTCCATCTTCATGGCCTCCAGCACCACGATCAGGTCGCCCTCGTTGACCTCGTCGCCCTCCGCCACGGCGATCTTCACGATGGTGCCCTGCATGGGGCTGGTCAGGGCGTCACCGCCGGCCGCGGCCGACTGCTTCTTGGCCGCGCTGCGCTTCTTCGCGGGGGCGGGAGCGGCGGCGGACGAAGCCGAGGACAGGCCGGCCGGGAGGGTCACCTCCAGGCGCTTGCCCGCCACCTCGACCACCACCGTCGTGCGCGGGTCCGGGTCGGACAGGGCGCCCGCCGGGGCCGTGAACGGCGGGACGTCGTTGGTCCACTCCGTCTCGATCCAGCGGGTGTGGACCCGGAAGGGGGCGTCGGTGAAGGACGGGTCGCGGACGACCTTGCGGTGGAAGGGCAGGGCGGTGGCCATGCCGTCCACGACCATCTCGTCGAGGGCGCGGCGGGCGCGCTCCAGGGCCTGCTCCCGGGTCTCGCCGGTGACGATGAGCTTGGCCAGCAGGGAGTCGAAGTTGCCGCCGATCACGCTGCCGGACTCGATGCCCGTGTCCACCCGGACGCCGGGGCCCGTCGGGAGGGTCAGCACCGTCACCGCGCCGGGGGCCGGGAGGAAGTTGCGGCCCGGGTCCTCGCCGTTGATGCGGAACTCGATGGAGTGCCCGCGCGGGGTGGGGTCGGCGTCGAAGCGCAGCTTCTCGCCGTCGGCCACGCGGAACTGCTCGCGGACCAGGTCGATGCCGGTGGTCTCCTCGCTCACCGGGTGCTCCACCTGGAGGCGGGTGTTGACCTCGAGGAAGGAGATGGTGCCGTCGTTGCCGACGAGGTACTCCACCGTGCCGGCGCCGTGATAGCCGGCCTCGCGGCAGATGGCCTTGGCCGACTCGTGGATCTGGCTGCGCTGGGCGTCCGTGAGGAAGGGTGCGGGGGCCTCCTCGACCAGCTTCTGGTGGCGCCGCTGCAGGGAGCAGTCCCGGGTGCCCACGACGATGACGTTGCCGTGCTGGTCGGCCAGGACCTGGGCCTCGACGTGGCGGGGCTTGTCCAGGTAGCGCTCCACGAAGCATTCGCCGCGGCCGAAGGCGGCCACGGCCTCCCGCGTCGCGGACTCGAACAGGGCCGGGATCTCCTCCAGGGTGCGGGCGACCTTCAGGCCGCGGCCGCCGCCGCCGAAGGCGGCCTTGATGGCCACCGGGAGCCCGTGTTCCTCCGCGAAGGCGACGATCTCCGCGGCGTCGGCGACCGGCTCCGGCGTGCCGGGGACCAGCGGGGCGCCGGCACGCTGGGCGATGTGGCGGGCCGTCACCTTGTCGCCGAGGTCGCGGATGGCCTGCGGGGTCGGGCCGATCCAGGTCAGCCCGGCATCCATGACGGCCTGGGCGAAGTCGGCGTTCTCCGACAGGAAGCCGTAGCCCGGGTGTACGGCGTCCGCGCCCGACTTCGCCGCGGCGTCGATCAGCTTGTCGATGCGCAGGTAGGAGTCGGCGGCCGTGTCGCCGCCGAGGGCGTAGGACTCGTCGGCGAGGCGGGCGTGCAAGGCGTCGCGGTCCGAGTCGGCATAGACGGCCACGCTCGCCAGACCCGCGTCGCGGCAGGCCCGGATGACGCGGACGGCGATCTCGCCCCGGTTGGCGATGAGTACCTTGCGCACCTGAACGCTCCTTCGGTCGACCACTCCGGAGTCTATGCCCACCCTCTGAAGCCGTTCTTGCCAACAAAGTCACTCAACGTACTAGTCAAGTTTTCCTATTACGCTTGTGTCGTGTCCACTACGCGTCTTCTCATCCTCGGCCTGATCTCCTACCTGCAGCCGGTGCACGGGTACGACATCCGCAGGGAACTGCTCAGCTGGCACGTCGAGAGCTGGGCCAACGTGCAGCCGGGGTCGATCTACCACGCCCTGCGCAAGATGTCCGAGGAGGGACTGCTCGCCGAGGTCGGCACCGAGCAGGTGAACAACCGGCCGGCCCGCACGCAGTACCGGCTGACGCCGGAGGGCACCGCGGAGTACCAGGCGATGCTGCGCAAGTACTGGTGGGAGTACCAGGAGCCGACCGACCCGTTCCTGGCGGCGTTCGCGTTCCTGCCGGAGCTGCCGCGGGCGGAGGCGGTGGGCGCGCTGCGGGCCCGGGCCCGGCTGCTCGAGGGCTGGAACGCAACCTATCGCGATAGTTCCGAGGAGTGGACGCAGTACAAGCCGCCGCACGTCGGCTGGCAGTTCGAGCTCACCATGGCCCGCTGCGAGGCGGAGGCCCGCTGGTGCCACGACATCGCCGCGCGGATCGAGGCCGGAGAGGGTTGGCACGTCAACGAGGAGGGCGACGGCACCAACGCGGAGGACTGGCGCAGGGCGATCCGGGCCGAGTACGGCGAGCCCGTCGACGACGAGGACGAGTAGTACGCGACATACTAAAACTTGACCGCCAAAACTATATCGCGTTATGGTCTCCCTGCTGATACACCAGACAGGGGAGACGGACATGATCGAGACGAGGGGGCTGCGGAAGTCCTTCCGCTCCCGCGCCGGTCGCGAGACGAAGGTCGTCGAGGCCGTGCGCGGCGTCGACCTCTCCGTCAAGGACGGGGAGATCTACGGGTTTCTCGGGCCGAACGGCGCCGGCAAGACCACCACGCTGCGCATGCTCGCCACGCTCATCACGCCCGACGGCGGTGAGGCCCGCATCGCCGGCGCCGACCTGCTCAAGGACCCGGGCGAGGTGCGCCGCCGCATCGGCTACGTCGCCCAGGGCGGCAGCACCTGGGACGAGAGCACCGCGCGCGAGGAACTGGTGCTCCAGGCGCGGTACTACGGCATCTCGAAGTCCGACGCGCAGCGCCGGGCGGTCCGGGCGCTGGACGCGTTCCAGCTGACGGAGTACGCGGACCGGCGCTGCAAGACGTACTCGGGCGGCCAGCGCCGCCGGGTCGACATCGCGCTCGGCATCATCCACGACCCCAAGGTCGTCTTCCTGGACGAGCCGACCACCGGGCTCGACCCGCAGAGCCGCGCCCACATGTGGGACGAGGTGCGCCGGCTGCGCGAGGAGGGGATGACCGTCTTCATCACCACCCACTACCTCGACGAGGCCGACGCGCTGTGCGACCGGATCGCGATCATGGACCACGGCGAGATCGTCACCGAGGGCACCGTGGACGCGCTCAAGCGCGAGGTCGCCGGGGACGTGGTCACGGTCGGCGTCAACGGGAGCCTGGAGACGGCCGAGGGGCTGCTGACCAACCAGGACTACGTGAGCAACATCGAGCGGGTCGAAGGGCGTCTGCGGCTGTACGTCACGGACGGCGCCACCGCGATCCCGCACATCCTGCGCCTGCTCGACCACGCGGGCGTGACGCTCGGCGAGATGGAGCTGCACCGGCCGAGCCTCGACGACGTGTTCCTCACCAAGACCGGCCGTTCCCTGAGGGAGAGCTGAGCGATGAAATTCTTCCGCGATACCTGGCTGGTCTTCCAGCGCCAGATGCAGCTCATGCTGCGCAACCCGGTCTGGCTGATCGTCGGGATCATCCAGCCGCTGTTCTACCTCCTGCTGTTCGCCCCGCTGCTCAAGCCGGCCCTGGGCGTGAGCTCCAACGCCGACGCCTACAAGCTCTTCGTGCCGGGCCTGCTGGTGCTGCTGGCGATGTTCGGCTCGCTGTTCACCGGCTTCGGGCTCATCGCCGAGCTGCGGGCCGGGGTCATCGAGCGCAGCCGGGTCACGCCGGTCAGCCGGTTCGCCCTGCTGGTCGGGCGCTCGCTGCGCGACGTCGTGTCGCTGCTGTTCCAGGCGCTGCTCATCGTGCTCATCGCGGTCGCCTTCGGGCTGAAGGTCAACGTGCTGGACATGCTGGCCGCGTTCGCCCTCATGGCCGTGATCTCGCTGATGCTGTCGGCGTTCTCCTACGCGATCTCGCTGAAGCTGCGCAGCGAGGACGCGCTGGCGCCGCTGCTGAACACCATCTCGCAGCCGCTGCTGCTGACCGCCGGCATCCTGCTGCCGCTGACCTTCGCGCCGAAGTGGCTGAAGACCGTCTCCGACTGGAACCCGTTCTCCTGGGCCGTCGACGGGGTGCGCGCGCTCTTCGACGGCCACCCCGGCGCGGACTCGGTGTGGCAGGCCGCGGTGGTCATCGGCGGTTTGACGGTGGTCACCGTGGTCTGGGCGTCCCGGGCCTTCGCCAAGGGCGTCCGGTAACGACCGTCACTGGAACGGCCCCTTCCGCTACGGGAGGGGCCGTGACAGCGTGCGGGGGTGCCGAGACTCGTTCGTGACCGCCTCACCTGGGTGATGTACGTCCAGCTGGCCCTCTGGGTGTACTTCCTCTACGGTTTCGGGCCGGTCGCGCCGCTCCTGCGCGACGAGTTCCACGTCAGCCGGACCCTCACGAGCCTGCACGGCACCGCGTTCGCCGCCGGGGGCGTGTTCGGCGGCGCGGTCCTGCCGATGCTGACCCGCCGGCTCGGCCGCCACCGGCTCATCTGGGGCGGGCTGGGGCTGGTCTGTCTCGCCGCGATCGGCATGTTCGCGGCCCACCACATCGCGCTGACCCTCGCCTGCGCGCTGCTGGGCAGCCTGGGCGGCTCGATGGCGGTCAACGCGATCAACGCGGCGATCACCGACCACCACGGCACCGCCGCGCCCGCCGCCATCAGCGAGGCCAACGCGGCCGCGGCCGGGGTCGGGGTGATCGCGCCGCTGATCGTCGGCGCGACCTTCGCGGCCGGGTGGGGCTGGCGCTCCGGGCTCGTCCTGGTCGTCCTGCCGGTGCTGGCCGTGGCCTGGTACGCCCGCACGGCGGCGGTCCGCCCGCCGGAGCCGGCCCGCCCGAACGGCGCGCACGCGCCGCACCGGCCGCTGCCGCGGACCTTCCCGCTGGCGCTGGCCAGCCTCTTCGCCACCGGCTCGATCGAGATCTGCCTGACCCTGTGGGGCAGCGACGTGCTGCGCGACCACGCCCACGTCTCGGCCGGCGTGGCCACCGCCGCGGTCTCGACGCTGATCGCCGGCATGGTGCTCGGCCGGCTGCTGGGCAGCCGGCTGGTGCTGCTCTTCCGGCCGACCCGGACGCTGCTGGCCGCGCTCGCGGTGACGCTCGCCGGGTTCGCGCTCTTCTGGGTCGCGACCCAGGCGGCGTTGGCGATGGCCGGGCTGGTCGTGGCCGGGCTGGGGATGGGGCTGCACTACCCGCTCGGGATCGGCCTGGCGCTGGCCCACTCCGACGGCCAGCCGGACCTGGCCGCGGCCCGAGCGTCGTTCGCGGTCGGCATCGCGTTCGCCGTCGCGCCGTTCGCGCTCGGCGCGCTCGCCGACCGGGTCGGGCCGCACTCGGCCTTCCTCCTGGTGCCCGCCTTCGCGCTCCTGTCCGCCCTGGCGATCGCCCGGCTGGACCGCCTGACCCTGGCCCCGCGGGCCGGGTGAGCGTCGTCGGGCTGGGGCGCAGGCTCTTGGCACCGTGGGCCTGGCAGGGAGGGCCGCCAGGCCCGACCGACTCGCCCAGTCTGGCTCGATAGGGCTTCGCTGCGATCGACCCAGACCGGGCGCTGACGGCAGCAACGGTCCCTGGTTGCACGGACCGGAGTCCCGAAATTGCTCTTACAAGCGTCTGGCGATGGTCAGTCCGTCGGCGATGGGCAGCAGCACGGACTCGACCCGCGGGTCCTCCAGCACGCTGCGGTTGAAGGCGACCATGGCGACCGTGCCCGCGTCGTCCGGCGAGGGGTCCACCACGTGCCCGTGGCGCAGCACGTTGTCGATCAGGATCAGGCCGCCCGGGCGCATGCGCGGGACGAGCAGCTCCCAGTACCTGGGGTAGCCGGTCTTGTCGGCGTCGATGAACGCGAGGTCCAGGTGCGGCTCGCCGGGCAGCTGGGCCAGGGTCTCGGCGGCCGGGCCGAGGCGCAGCTCGATGCGGTCGGTCAGCCCGGCCCGCGCCCAGTAGCGCCGCGCGATGCCGGTGTACTCCTCCGACACGTCGAGGCAGGTCAGCCGCCCGCCCTCGGCCAGGCCGCGGGCGATCGCGATCGAGGAGAGGCCGGTGAACGTGCCGATCTCCAGCGCCTGCCGGGCGCCGGCGATGCGGGTCAGCAGCGTCATGAACGCCGCCTGCTCCGGTGCGATCTGCATGCCGGCCTCGCCGGGCAGGACGCGGGCCGTCTCCTCGATGAGGTCCCGCACGATCTCGTCGGGCGTGCTGCCGTTGGCCACGACGTAGTCGCGCAGCTGCTCGGTCAGCACGAGCGTCTGTCTCGTCATGGGTCCATCCTGCCGCGCGTCCACAGCGACGTGATGGGAACGCCGAGGCGCGCCAGCAGCAGCCGCAGCGTCGGCACCGAGAGGCCGACCACGTTCGTGTGGTCGCCCTCGATGCCGGCCACGAACGCGCCGCCCAGCCCGTCGATGGTGAACGCGCCGGCCACCTCGAGCGGCTCGCCCGAGGCCACGTAGGCGGCGATCTCGTCGTCGTCGGGCTCGGCGAAGTGCACGGTCGTGGCCACGACGGCCTCGGCGGCCTCGCCGGTCGCGACGTCGATCAGGCAGTGGCCGGTGTGCAGCACGCCGGAGCGGCCGCGCATCGCCTTCCAGCGCGCGGTGGCCTCGCCGGCGCTGCCCGGCTTGCCGAGGATCTCGCCGTCGAACGCGAGGACCGAGTCGCAGCCGAGGACGAGCGCGTCGGTGGTGGTGACGGAGGCGAGCACGGCCCGGGCCTTGAGGGCGGCGAGCGTGCCGGCCAGGGTCGCCGCGTCGCCCGCCTCGATCACCGACTCGTCGACGCCGCTGACGACGACCTGGGGATCGATGCCGGCGTGGGTGAGCAGGCGGCGCCGGGCGGGGCTGGCGGAGGCGAGGATGAAGGTTCTCACGCGACGCAACGTTAGCGAATGGTCCGTACCATCAGCGCGTGCGCAAGCTCTGGGCGGAGTTCAAGGCCATCGCCATCGGGGGCTCGGTCCTCGACCTGGCGCTCGGCTTCATCATCGGCACGGCGTTCGCGACCCTGGTCCAGTCCTTCGTGACCAACCTGTTCCTGCAGCTGGTCGCGGCCGTGGTGGGCGAGCCGGACTTCAAGAACCTGGCCGTCACGATCCACCACACGCCGATCAAGTACGGCCAGTTCCTCAACGACATGCTGCAGTTCGCGCTGCTGGCGGCGGGCCTGTTCGTGGTGATCAAGCTGATGACGCTGATCGGCGTGGAGCGGGGCCGCTCGCTGGAGTCGCGCCCCTGCCCCTACTGCCTGGACCGCATCCCGTCCGGCGCGCTGACCTGCCGCTCCTGCGGTCAGCAGCTGGTCGCCGACCTGCCCGGCCCGGAGGAGGCGGAGCGGCTGCAGCGCGAGCGCGAGGCCCGCAAGTGGCCGACGCTGCCGCCGATCACGATCCCGCGACGGCGCGCCAGTGCCGGGGACGACCCGGACGAGCGCTCCGCGCCCAGCGCGAGCGCGGTGCCACCGGAGCCGGAGGCGTCGGCGCGAGACTGAAGAGGGCGCCCACGATCGCCGCCACCTCTTCGGCGGTCGGCGTGCCGCGCACCACCCGGAACAGCGGCTCTTCCGACATGTCAGCCTCCCGCACATGTTCGCGAAACGTTGCCGTCCTGCGAGCATACGCACACCCTGGCAGCGCATACTCGACTGGAACGGGAGTCGATGGCGAATTGGGGGGCGCATTGACAAACGTCCGAGTTCGTCCAATATGCGCTCTAATATCGATACTCTTCGCTTCCGTGCTCGCGGCCGGCGCCACTCCCGCCTTCGCGCGGGAGGGCGAGCAGCCGGCGTCCGTATCCGCCTCGCTGCACTACCAGATCACCTTCGTGGCCCGGGCCTGCCAGAACTACCAGAGCGTCATGGGCAACCGGGTGCGCGACGACCATGCCGAGAACGCGGCGCCGGTCGGCATCGACAGCGCCTACCGCGACGGCGAGGAGGTCGACCCGGCGGTCGAGGCGGCCAACTCGTCCGGCTGCGCGGCGCTCAACGGCTGGCAGTTCGCCCTGGGCAGCGGCCAGGAGAAGAAGGGCGCGCTGTCGAACGTCACCACGGCGGCGACCGGCTCCGGGCCGACCGCCGCCGCTGTGCCGCTGCTGGACCGCACCGGCAACAAGACCGGCAAGACCATCGACGGCGCGGTCACCGTCGTGCTCACCGACGAGCAGGCCAAGCTGGCCGCCCGCCACCAGCTGTGGGCACAGGGCGGCACCCCCGGCGACCCGCTGATGTCGGGGGCGCAGTCGGGCCAGGCCGGCTACGGCTTCGGCGCGCTGCGCTGCGCGCTGGACGGGCACAGCGGCGGCAACGTGCAGTGGATCGGCTTCCCCAGCGGCGCCCGGCACGTCTTCTGCTTCGCCTACTACGTCAAGGGCGCCCAGCCCACCGGGACGCTCGTCGTGCGGGCCCGCACCACCCGAGCGCCCGGCTACCCGCAGCTCTTCGCCTTCGACGCGAGCCCCAGCTACGCCGCCGACCACCGGGTCGTGGTGGACACCGCGACCGACGCCACGTTCGTGCGCAGCTCCGGCGGCCGGCCCGGCACGGTCGTGGCCCACCCGCCGGCCGGCTGGACGCTCGCCGACCTCGGCTGCGCCAAGAGCGGCGCCGGGCAGAGCCTGACCACCACCGACGTGCCGAGCGGCCAGGCCACGGTCACGCTGGCCCCCGGCGAGACGGTCACGTGCACGTTCACCTTCGACCCGCCGCCGTCCCCGGCCGGGATGACGCTGCGGCTGTACTCCGACAGCCCCGGCGGCGCCTGGAGCCTCGCGGTCGCCGACCCGGCCGGCGGCTCGCCCCGCCAGCTCAGCGCGACCGCCGCGGGCGACGGCTCGGCGGCCGTGGCGACCGGGTCCGACCTGAGCCTGCTGCTCCCGGGGGCGTACGCGGTGACGCTGACCCCACCGGCCGGCGACGCCGCGGCCTGGAAGCTCGCCGGCGCCGGCTGCGGTGACAAGGAGCTCAAGCCCGACAACATGACCGTCACGGTCACCGTCACCACCGACGCCCCGGCCGACTGCGCGCTGCGGGTCAGCCGCAAGGCCGGCGCGCTGGAGCTGCGCGGGGTCACCGTCGGCGGCACCGGGGCCGCGTCCTTCGCGGTCACACCGCGCACCCAGGGCGTGCCCGGCTGGTCCGGGGTGGCGACCACGACCGGGCTCGGGATCGCGGCGCTGGCCCAGGGGGACGTGCCCGGCGCGCTGCCGTTCGGGGAGTACCTGGTCACCCCGGTGCCGCCGGTCTCCACCGTGGACGGCAGCTGGCGGCTGAGCTCCTTCGCCTGCGACCCGGGGGAGGCGCAGGACATGCCGAACGTGGGGGCCGACGTGGTACCGCTGAGCGCCGGCGCCGCGTCCGCGAAGTGCACGGCCACGTACATCTTCGAGCCGGCCCGCCAGCTGCAGGTCACGGTGCGCTTCGCCGGCAACGTCGGCGGGCGGGCCGGTGCCGTCGTGCTCGACATCGACTGCGAGGACGGCTCGACCGGCCGGGTGGTGCTCGCCGCCGACGACAACGGCGAGGCCCAGCTGCCCACGCCGCTGGGCTTCCTGGGCCCGACGAAGTGCACGGTGCAGCAGCCCGTGGCGCCGGCCGCCAAGGGTGCCGAGGTCGACGTCGTCGCGATCGTCGATCCTGCGCCGGGCGGGCCCCGCCTCACCATGCCGGGCGTGGTCGACATCGGGGCCGACAACGCGGCGGCCGACACGCAGGAGTACGCCGTCACCGTGACAGTGACGTTCACCACCGCCGACACGGGCCCGACCCAGCAGAAGGTCCTCGATACCTTCCGGGTCCTGCCGGTTGCCCTCATCGGCGCCGGCCTGGTCGGTATCGGCCTGCTCATCCTCTTGATCATGGTGCTTCGCTCGCGCGCGGACTGACGCACGATCTTCACCGAATCCGGGGTTTTTCGCAGGTGCGCGGGTTCGGTAACTTTCTTGGTGATGACGCAGCCCAAGGCACTGATCGCCGAGCGCTACCGATTGATCGAGTCGCTCGGCGCGGGTGGCATGGGCCGGGTGTGGCTCGCCCGCGACGAGGTGCTGCGCCGGGACGTGGCCGTCAAGGAGGTCATCCCGCCGGAGAGCCTGACCCAGCAGGAGCGCGACGAGCTGCGGCTGCGCACCCTGCGCGAGGCCCGCGCGGCGGCCCGCCTCAACGACGCCAACGTCGTGCGGATCTACGACGTCGTGCACACCGAGCAGACGCCGTGGATCGTCATGGAGTACGTCCCGTCGCGCTCGCTGCACCAGGTGATCACCGACGACGGGCCGCTGCCGCCCGAGCGGGTGGCACGCATCGGCCTGGCCGTCCTCGGCGCCCTCAAGGCCGCGCACGCCGCCGGCGTGCTGCACCGCGACGTCAAGCCGGGCAACGTCCTGCTGGCCGACACGGGAAGGGTCGTCCTCACCGACTTCGGGCTGGCCGTCTTCGAGGGCGGGGACGGGGCCGTCACGCGGCCGGGGCTGATCCTCGGCTCGCCGCAGTACATCTCGCCGGAGCGGGCCCGCGAGGGCACCTCCGGGCCGGAGTCGGACATGTGGTCGCTAGGGGCCACGCTGTACGCCGCCGTCGAGGGGCGGTCGCCGTATGCGCGCTCGACGACGTACGCCACCCTGACCGCCCTGGCCACCGAGGAGCCCGACCCGCCGGTCCGGGCCGGCGTGCTGAAGCCGGTCCTGAACGCGCTGCTGCGCAAGGACCCGAAGGCCCGGGCCGGCGTGGCCGAGACCGAGCGGCTGCTGGAGCGGGCCGCCGCGGGGGAGGGCCGCGGCTGGTCGTGGTCGATGCCGCCGCTGCCGCGCCCCCGCCGGTCCCGGGAGGGGCACTCCCGCGGCTCCCTGCGCAACGTCCCCCTCGGCCCGGTCGCCCCGGTGAGCGCCGCGCCGGCCGCCGCCTCCGACCTCTCGCCCGAGGCCATCGCCAGCCTGCCGGGCGCCTCCCCGCGCATCGAGTACCCGGGCCGGCCCACGGGCAGCGCCGCCGTTGACCCGGGCGCCTCCCCGCGCATCGAGTACCCGGGCCGGCCCACGGGCAGCGCCGCCGTTGACCCGGCCGCCGACTCCGATCTGGTCGCGCTGAACTCCGTCGACGACGGGCTGGACCGGACCGTCCCCCCGGCGCAGCGCTGGCGCTGGATCGCCGCCGTGGTGGCCGTGCTCGGCCTGGTGGTGGCGGCCGCGCTGTTCCTGTCGAGCTCGGACCCCGCCCCGCCCCCGGACCGCGTGTCCCAGGAGGCGTCGCCGGCGCCTTCCGTCCCCGCGTCGATCGCGCCGTCGGCGAGCGCGACCCCGTCCCCGGTGGTGCAGGGCTCGATCGGCCGGGACGTGGTCCAGCTACCGCCGGGCTACGAGTGGGTGGAGAACAAGGAGTGGGGCTGGCGGGTCGGCCTGCCGATCGGCTGGTATCCGGTCCCGCACGAGACCTCTCCGTCGATGATCTACTACGTCAGCAACACGGACCCGCGCATGCGCGTCGGCTTCGACACGACGCTCACCCCGCCGCTGGGCGACCCGAAGGCGGACTGGGCGGACCAGGAGCGCACCCGGAAGTCCAAGCTGGCCAACTACGTCCGCATCCACATCGAGGACGTGAACGGCTACCTGGGCGCGTGCGCGGACTGGCAGTGGTACTACGACTCGTCCCAGGGCCACATGCGCGTGTCGAACCTGGGCTGCCGCATCCGCCCCAACCTGGGCCACGCCATCTACTGGGAGTGCCCCGCCGACATGTGGGACTCCGCGCCGGTCCAGCAGATCTACGGCATCATCAAGGTCTCGTTCCAGCCCCGGCCCGCCTGACGCGAAGGCGCCGGCGGGCGGGGCCGGGCCGCCTACAGGGGAATGTTGCCGTGCTTCTTCGGGGGCAGGGTCTCGCGCTTGGTGCGCAGCAGGCGCAGCGCCCGCACGATCTCGACGCGGGTCGTCGACGGCGGGATCACGCCGTCCACGTAGCCCCGCTCGGCCGCGACGTACGGGTTGGCCAGCGTGTCCTCGTACTCCTGCACGAGCTCGGCGCGCAGGGTGGCCGGGTCGGAGGCCTCGCGCAGCTCCTGGCGGTACAGGATGTTCACCGCGCCCTGGGCGCCCATCACGGCGATCTGAGCGGTCGGCCAGGCGAAGTTGAGGTCGGCGCCCAGGTGCTTGGAGCCCATGACGTCGTACGCGCCGCCGTAGGCCTTGCGGGTGATGACCGTGACCTTCGGTACCGTCGCCTCGGCGTAGGCGTAGATCAGCTTGGCGCCGCGGCGGATGATGCCGTCCCACTCCTGGCTGGCGCCCGGCAGGAAGCCCGGGACATCGACGAAGGTCAGGATCGGGATGTTGAAGGCGTCGCAGGTGCGCACGAAGCGGGCCGCCTTCTCCGAGGCGTCGATGTCCAGGCAGCCCGCGAAGTGCATCGGCTGGTTGGCCACGACGCCGACCGGGTGGCCCTCGACGCGGCCGAAGCCGACGAGGATGTTCTGCGCGAAGAGGGGCTGTACCTCGAGAAAGTCCTCGACGATCGACTCGATGACCGTGTGCATGTCGTACGGCTGGTTCGCCGAGTCCGGGATGACGGAGTCGAGCGCCCGGTCCTCGTCGGTGACCTCCAGGTCGGCCGGCGCGGGCACGACCGGGGCGTCGTCCATGTTGTTGGCCGGCAGGTAGGACAGCAGCGCGCGCACGTAGTCGATGGCGTCGTCCTCGTCGGCGGCGAGGTAGTGCGCGTTGCCCGACTTGGTGTTGTGCGTGCGGGCGCCGCCGAGCTCCTCGAACTCGATGTCCTCGCCGGTGACGGTCTTGATGACGTCGGGGCCGGTGATGAACATGTGCGAGGTCTGGTCGACCATCACGGTGAAGTCGGTGACGGCGGGGGAGTACACGGCGCCGCCGGCGCAGGGGCCCATGATCAGCGAGATCTGGGGGATGACGCCCGACGCGCGGACGTTGCGGAAGAAGATCTCGCCGTACAGGCCCAGGGAGACGACGCCCTCCTGGATGCGCGCGCCGCCCGAGTCGTTGATGCCCACGATCGGGCAGCCGATCTTCATGGCGAGGTCCATGACCTTGACGATCTTCTCGCCGAAGACCTCGCCGAGGCTGCCGCCGAAGACCGTGAAGTCCTGGGCGAACACGCAGATCTGGCGGCCCTCCACGGTGCCGTATCCGGTGACGACGCCGTCGCCGTACGGCCGCGTCTTCTCCAGCCCGAAATTGGTGGACCGGTGCCTCGCCAGTTCGTCGAGCTCGACGAACGAGCCGGGATCGAGCAGCAGTTCGATCCGCTCGCGGGCGGTCTTCTTGCCGCGCGCGTGCTGTTTCTCGACGGCGCGGGCCGAACCCGCGTGGACCGCTTCTTCGGTGCGGCGGTCCAGATCGGCGAGTTTTCCGGACGTCGTGTGGATGTCAGCCCCGACACCAGTCTGCTCAATCGTCACCCTCGGCATCCTATTCGCGTCGGCATAGGGTCGACCTGTGAACATTTCCACCGGCGCGTACTCCGACCTCGATCGCCCTCCGCTGCGGGAGGCGGCCCTGCGCAGGGCCCTGGTCGTCCCCGGCGGGTTCTGGACCGACCTGCGCGTGGTCCCGGAGACGGGTTCGACGAACGCCGATGTCGCGGCGGCGGCCCGGGAGGGGGCACCGGAGGGGCTCGTGATCGTCGCCGAGCGGCAGCGCTCCGGGCGCGGGCGGCTCGGCCGGCAGTGGGAGTCGCCGGCCCGGGCCGGGCTGGCGCTCAGCGTGCTGCTGCGCCCCGAGGTGCCGCCGAACCGGCTGGGCTGGCTGCCGCTGCTGGCCGGGGTGGCCCTGGCCGAGTCGGTGCGCCGGGTCGCCCGCATCGACGCCTACCTCAAGTGGCCGAACGACCTGTTGCTGCAGGGCGACCGCAAGACCGCCGGCATCCTGGCCGAGGCGGCCGACGGGGCCGTGGTCGTGGGCATCGGCCTCAACACCACCCTGCGCCAGGAGGAGCTGCCGCGCCCCGACGCCACGTCGCTGGCCCTGGCCGGGGCGGCCGTCAGCGACCGCGATCCGCTCCTGCGTGCCCTGCTGCGTTCCTTCGCCGAGTGGTACGCCAGGTTCCGCGACCACGCCGGCGACCCCGACGCCTCGGGCCTGCGCGAGGCGTACGTCTTCCACTGCGGCACCATCGGCCGCCGGGTCCGGGCCGAGCTGCCCGGCGGGCAGCAGCTGGAGGGCCTTGCGACCGGCATCGACGCCGACGGCCGGCTGCAGCTCGCCGACCGGTTCGAGAAGGTGCACACGATCGCCGCGGCCGATGTCGTGCACGCCAGGTTGGATACGTCCGGGTAGGCAATGCCGCCGGGTGGCATTCAGGGTCTAGCCTCACCTCCGACATATATGAACGAGGAGGGGTTGGCGTGGGGTTCCCGGAAAGCGTCCTGACTAAGGACGAGCAGGTGGTGTTGCACCTGCACCCCCACTGGAAGGCGCTGTTCCTGCCGGTGGTCTGGGCCGTTCTGGCCGTGGCCGCCGTGACGGTGGCGGCGATCTTCACAGGCTGGAGCGCGCTCGTCCTGCTGATCCTGGCCGGCGTCGCGGTCGTGGTAATGCTGGTGGTCACCGTGTGGCCGTGGATCAAGTGGAAGACCACCCACTACGTGTTCACGAACGAGCGGGTGATCATGCGTAGCGGCGTCTTCTCGCGCAGTGGCCGGGACATCCCGCTGGGGCGCATCAACGACGTGTCGTTCTCGCACTCGCTCTTCGAGCGGATGCTCGGGTGCGGCACGCTGACCATCGAGTCGGCCGGCGAGCGCGGGCAGGTGCAGCTCACCGACCTGCCGCACGTCGAGAAGACGCAGAGCGTGCTCTACGAGCTGGTCGACGCGGACCGGCAGAAGCACACCTTCGGCGACGACGACCGCGAGGCCCTCGTCCACGAGATCAAGAAGGACTGAACCGAAGCTTCCGGCCCCCGCGTCAGCGCTTCGCGGCGGGGGTCCCCAGCTCGTCGGCGTGCTTGCGCGGGGCCGGCGGCTCGGCGAAGGCCGCCTCCAGCGCCTCGATCTGCCGCTCGTCCGGGGTGACCGGCGCGTCGTCGGAGAAGGCCTCCTCGAGCTCCGCGATCTCGCTCTCCTCGCCGCTCGGGGTCTTGAAGACCCAGGTGCGGTACGCCCAGAAGCGGAACACCATCGCGAGCCCGATGCCGACGGCGTTGGCGATGTTGAAGGCCAGCCGGTCGCCCGGGTTGGCCTCGCTGAAGTGCAGCCCGTACTTGGCCACGGCCAGGACGGCCTCCTGGATCAGCAGCCCGACGCCGTTGAGGGCGAAGAACAGCACGTACTCCCGGCGGACGCTGGAGCGGTCGCTCTGCGCGTAGGTCCACTGCCGGTTGAGCACGTAGGAGACGGTCGTGGCCACGATCGCCGCAACGATCTTCGCCTTCAGCGGGCCGATGAACAGCAGCGCATTGACGAGGGCGAAGTCGATGATCGTGTTGATCCCGCCGACCGCCGCGAACTTGAACAGCTCGGTGGCCAGGGCGCGATACCGCTCTGGAACGTAACGGTCGCGGAGACTGCTGGCGAAGCGCACCTGCCAACCCTACGGTAAGCGACCAAGTCCCGCCCCTCCCCGAGGGCCGGATGCGCCCCAGGTCACCCTCCGCTCATGCCGACGTTCACCCGACGGTTCATCCCGTGGTCTCGGGCTCCGGGTGCTTGCGGAAGACGACGTATCGGTACGAAAGGAACCGGAACGTCGTGCCCAGGACCAGGCCGATCCCGTTCTTGGCGACGTTGTCGGCCAGCTGGGACGTGAACCCGAGCACGTAGTGGCTCAGCCACAGGCAGGCCAGGGCGATACCCAATCCGCAGAGGTTGAACAGGAAGTACAGAGCGTATTCACGGCGCAGGTCGGTGCGCGCGCGATCGCGCCACGTCCAGTAGCGGTTGCCCAGGAACGCGAGCGTCGCCGCGATCGCCATCGACACGGTGCCGGCGAGGAGCGGGGGCATGTGGTCGTACAGCAGATTGAAGACGGTGGTGTCGACGACAAACGTCGCGAGGCCGATGGTGCCGAACTTGCCCAGCTCGCGGACGAGCCCCTCGAAGCGGGCGTAAAGCCGGGACAGCAGCGACGGGTGCGGTGGCGACTCCAGATCGGTCACCTTCGTCAGGGTAGAGCACCTGGCCGATTGCGCAGTAATGCGCACAGCGCGAAAAGTTCGCGCGAATTCCTGCGTGCGGTCAGAAAGTTCTCCGGTGTTTGTGCAGGTTTTCACAATGTCTCGCGGTGCCGTGCTCGGGTGACCGGCATACGCTGAGAAAAATCGGCCGGAGAACGCACGACGCGCTTGCCCCATCGCGCGCCGCGCTGTCGCGCACCCTCCGGCTTCCCCGCGGCCCTGCTCGTTGTAACGGGTCGCCGAGGTCAACGCCGACCACGAGGAGTCACCGCATGTCTGCCCCGGTTACCGTGCCCGGCCTAGATCAGGCGCCGACCGCCCACCCCCGGCTGCTCGCCTGGGTCCGCGAGGTCGCCGAGCTCACCAGACCCGAGCGGGTGGTCTGGTGCGACGGCTCGGAGGAGGAGTGGCGCCGCGTCACCGACGAACTCGTCGACAGCGGGGCGCTCGTGCGCCTCGCCGCCCGCCCGAACTCGTTCTGGGCTCGCACCGACCCATCCGACGTGGCCCGCGTGGAGGAGCGCACGTTCATCTGCTCGGCCGACGAGGCCGACGCCGGGCCGACGAACAACTGGATGGCGCCGGAAGAGATGAAGCGGCGCATGACGGAGCTGTACGACGGCTGCATGCAGGGGCGGACGATGTACGTCATCCCCTTCTGCATGGGCCCGCTGACCGCCGAGAGCCCGATGTTCGGCGTGGAGCTCACCGACTCGCCGTACGTGGTCGCGTCCATGCGGATCATGACCCGGATGGGCACGGCCGTGCTGGACAAGATGGGCGCCGACGCGTCCTTCGTCCCCTGCCTGCACTCGGTTGGTGCACCCCTGCAGCACGGCGCCGAGGACGTTGCGTGGCCGTGCAGCGACACGAAGTACATCTCCCACTTCCCCGAGACCCGGGAGATCTGGAGCTACGGGTCCGGGTACGGCGGCAACTCCCTGCTCGGCAAGAAGTGCTACTCCCTGCGCATCGCGAGCGTCATGGGCCGCGACGAGGGCTGGCTGGCCGAGCACATGCTCATCCTGAAGCTCACCTCGCCGCAGGGCGTGGTCAAGTACGTCGCCGCCGCCTTCCCGAGCGCCTGCGGCAAGACCAACCTGGCGATGCTGGAGCCCACCATCCCCGGCTGGAAGGTCGAGACGCTCGGCGACGACATCGCCTGGATGCGCTTCGGCGAGGACGGCCGCCTCTACGCCGTGAACCCCGAGTTCGGCCTGTTCGGCGTGGCGCCCGGCACCGACTGGAAGACCAACCCCAACGCGATGCGCACGCTGGCCCGGGGCAACTCGGTGTTCACCAACGTGGCCCTCACCGACGACGGCGACATCTGGTGGGAGGGCATGGGCGAGCCGCCGGCTCACCTGACCGACTGGCGGGGCCGGGACTGGACGCCGGCGTCGGACGATCCGTCGTCGCACCCGAACTCGCGCTTCTGCACGCCGATCAGCCAGTGCCCGATCCTTGCCCCGGAGTACGACGACCCCCGCGGCGTGCCGATCGACGCCATCCTCTTCGGCGGCCGGCGCAAAACGACGATCCCGCTGGTCACCGAGGCCCGGGACTGGGTGCACGGCGTCTACCTCGGCGCCACGCTCTCCAGCGAGACGACGGCCGCGGCGGTCGGCCAGGTCGGCGTCGTGCGCCGCGACCCGATGGCGATGCTGCCCTTCATCGGCTACCACGCGGGCGACTACTTCGCGCACTGGATCGCGATGGGCAAGGGCATGGACGGCGACCCGTCGAAGCTGCCCCGCATCTTCTACGTGAACTGGTTCCGCCGCGGCGAGGACGGCCGCTTCCTGTGGCCGGGCTTCGGCGAGAACTCGCGGGTGCTGAAGTGGGTCGTCGAGCGGATCGAGGGCACGGCCGACGCCGTCGAGACCCCGATCGGGGCCGTTCCGGCGCCCGGCTCGCTCGACGTGTCCGGGCTCGATCTCGACGCCGAGGATCTGGCGGCGGTACTGCGGGTGGACCCGGACGAGTGGCGCGAGGAACTGCCCCAGATCGCGGCGTGGTTCGAAAAGTTCGGTGAGAAGTTGCCCGGCGTTCTCTGGGCCGAACTCGACGCGCTGCGGGCCCGCCTCGGCGCCGCCTGAGCCCCATAACCGCAGCTCGGCGGCCGGTCTGTCCACCGACCGGCCGCCTGCTGCGTTTACTGTTTCGGTACTGTCCGGTGCCCGGCTCACGGTGTCGCTTCGCCCGGGAGGTCGCTAGTCTTTCCAGCCGTGGGCTTGCGTGACCTGGTTTATTCGCTGTACGAGAAGCGTCTCGCCCGGAGGCTTCTCGGCAAGCCGAAGCCGCACCACGTCGGCGTGATCGTCGACGGCAACCGCCGCTGGGCGCGTGAGATGGGCTACGTCGATCCGAACGACGGCCATCGTGTCGGCGCCGAGCGCATCAAGGAGCTGCTGCGCTGGTGCGACGGCTCGGGCGTGAAGCACGTCACCCTGTGGCTGCTCTCGACCGACAACCTCTCCCGCCCGGCGCAGGAGCTCGACCCGCTCCTGCGGATCATCGAGAGCCTCTCCGCGGATCTCGCCGCCGAGCGCAACCCGTGGCAGCTGCGCATCGTCGGCGCCCTGGACCTGCTGCCCAGCGCCACCGCACACGCCCTGAAGGCGGCCGAGGAGAAGACGCTCGACCGCGCCGGTGGCGCCCAGGTGAGCCTGGCCGTGGGCTACGGCGGCCGCCGCGAGATCGCCGACGCCGTGCGCTCGCTGCTCCACGAGCACGCCAAGGCCGGCACGTCGATCGAGGAGCTGGCCGAGATCCTGGACGTCGACCACATCTCGGATCACCTGTACACCCGCGGCCTTCCCGACCCGGACCTGGTCATCCGTACCTCGGGGGAGCAGCGCCTCTCCGGCTTCCTGCTGTGGCAGAGCGCCCACTCCGAGTTCTACTTCGCCGACGTGCACTGGCCGAGCTTCCGCCGCACCGACTTCCTGCGGGCCCTGCGCTCGTACGCCAACCGCCAGCGCCGCTACGGCGCCTGACCGCCCTCCACCCGTTCGGCTGATTCACGGCATATCGGGCACCGCGCGGCGCGGCATGTCGGATTTATGCCCCTTGTCGCCTGCCGGGGTACAAATGCGCCGCTTGCCGCCTGACTTGTCGGTTTATGTCAGTAAAATGCCGTCCGGCCCATTGCACGGCATGGGGGCGCGTCGCGTCGTCCATCGGCAGTGAGCAGTCGGTGCCAGTGGGTGACAGGACAGCTCTAGTGGATTTTGCTCGTACCGGATAGCGTCATTGCTGTGGCAGGGGCTTTCCCGGCCATCCGAGGCCCGGACCGAGCGAACACAGTGAAGCCACGGGGCCAAGCACCCGACCCCGTGCGGGCGTCGGAGGACGCGAGTGCGGGCGGCGAGGTGCCCGTCCCCGGAGATCCCGTGACCGTTCGCCGTAGTCCCTCAGCAGACTCCTCCAACTCAACCTCCTCGGAGCCGGCGCCAGCGCCCGTCAAGGCCGTCCGCCGCACCCGCAAGAAGGCCGAGGAGGCCCCCGTTCCCCAGCGGCGCACCTTCGTGCTCGACACCTCGGTTTTGCTGTCCGATCCCGGGGCGTTCCTGCGCTTCGGAGAGCACGACGTCGTGCTGCCACTGGTCGTCATTTCCGAGTTGGAGGGCAAGCGGCACCACCCCGAGCTGGGCTACTTCGCGCGGCGCTCGCTGCGCTTCCTCGACGAGCTGCGCGCCAAGCACGGGCGGCTCGACGAGCCCCTGCCGCTGACCGACGCCGGGGGCACGCTGCGGGTCGAGCTCAACCACGCCGACCAGCACGTCCTGCCCACCGGGTTCCGGGCCGAGACCGACGACGCGCGCATCCTCGCCGTCGCGCTCGCGCTGCAGGCCGAGGGCAAGGACGTCCTGCTGGTCACCAAGGACATGCCGCTGCGGGTCAAGGCCGGTTCCGTGGGCCTGGCCGCCGACGAGTACCAGCCGGGGCCCACCGCCGACCACAGCTGGACCGGCATGGTCGAGCTGGGCATCAGCGAGACCGAGGTCAAGCGGCTGTACGCCGGGGAGGCCGTCGACCTCGACGGCGCCGGGGACCTGCCCGTGCACACCGGGCTGGTGCTCTCCTCGCCGAACGGCTCCGCGCTCGGCCGGGTGAGCGTGGACAAGTCGGTGCGGCTGGTCCGGGGCGACCGGGAGGCCTTCGGGGTCCGCGGGCGCTCGGCCGAGCAGCGCGTGGCCCTGGACCTGCTGCTGGACGAGTCGATCGGGATCGTGTCGCTGGGCGGGCGGGCCGGCACCGGTAAGTCCGCGCTCGCGCTGTGCGCCGGCCTCGATGCGGTCATGGAGCGGCGCAAGCACAAGAAGGTCATCGTCTTCCGGCCGCTGTACGCCGTCGGCGGCCAGGAGCTGGGCTACCTGCCCGGCAGCGAGGCCGAGAAGATGTCCCCGTGGGCGCAGGCCGTCTTCGACACGCTGGGCGCGCTGGTGCACGACAACGTGATGGAGGAGGTCGCGGCCCGCGGGATGCTCGAGGTGCTGCCGCTGACCCACATCCGCGGTCGCAGCCTGCACGACGCGTTCGTGATCGTCGACGAGGCCCAGTCGCTGGAGCGGGGCGTGTTGCTCACCGTGCTCTCCCGCATCGGCAGCAACTCGCGGGTGGTACTCACGCATGACGTTGCGCAGCGTGACAACCTCCGGGTGGGCCGGCACGACGGCATCGCCGCGGTGATCGAGGCCCTCAAGGGCCATCCGCTCTTCGCACACGTCACACTCACCCGTTCGGAGCGTTCTCCGATCGCCGAGGTCGTCACAGATCTGTTGGAAGACCTGCCGTTTGAGAGGTAGCAGAGGACCAAGTTGAGGATTTTTATCCGAATTGTGCCGTGATTAACGTCACAGAAGGTAGCGTTTGGGTTCTCACCCGCTCATGCACTAGGCGATGGTGAGTTCCGAGCGCGTGACGCCAGCGAAGTCGGCATCAGGCGCTCACGGTGCGTAAGGGGAACGGGCGGGCACGCCCCGCCCGTTCTCCGAGCCGCCAGTCCCTGTCCCCGACGAATGGATGACTACGTGATCCGGCTGTGGCACCGGGTCGGCAAAATCCGGGCTATCTCCGCACTCGCGGTTCTTCTCGCGGGGCTCGTGGGCGGGCTCGTGATCGCCAACCGACAGACCCAGCACGACGCGTCCAGGACTCCGGTCTCCGTTGACGCCGCTGCGATGCCCTTCTCGTCGTCGTCCGCGACGCCGTCGGTCTCGCGCTCTCCCTTTACTCTCGATGAGGCCGATGCCCTGGCCAAGGCCAAGGACGCCGCCTCCGACGCTTCGGCGCAGGCCAAGGCGGCCGACGACGAGGCCCGCCGCAAGGCCGAGGAGGCCGCGAGCCGGGCCAACCAGCGCACCTCGGCCCCGCCGCCCACCAACTCGGCGCCGAAGTACCCGGTGCCGAGCTCCTGCAACGTCTACTCCGGCAACAAGAAGATCGGCTGTGCGGTGCTCGTGGGCTACGGCTTCGGCCTCGACCAGATGCCGTGCCTGGAGAAGCTCTGGGACCGGGAGAGCCACTGGAACGCGTCCGCGGCGAACAAGAGCAGCGGCGCGTACGGCATTCCCCAGGCCCTCCCCGGCAGCAAGATGGCCACGGTCGGCGCCGACTGGAAGACCAACCCCGAGACGCAGATCCGCTGGGGCCTGAACTACATCAAGGGCAAGTACAAGACGCCCTGTGGCGCCTGGTCGCACAGCCAGTCGACCGGCTGGTACTAAAGCTGACCGACAGTTCGCACCGTCGCCGTATGGCGGCGGCGGTGCGAACCTGTTACCACATTGGTCGTGGCGATCGACTCTGATCAGCGGTCCGACCCGACCCGCTTCGGCACCGAGGCGTTCTACGCCTCCATCGGGCGCGCGTTCGTGGCAATGTGCGCCTTCGTCCCGGTCCTGTTCCTCATCGAGCTCCTCGACCGGCTCACGCACAACCGGCTCTCCCGCGACGGCGGCATCGACCCGCACCGCATCGACGGGCTCGACGGCATCGTCTTCGCCCCGTTCCTGCACGCCAGCTTCGAGCACGTGCTGGCCAACAGCATCCCGCTGATCCTGCTCGGCACCTTCGTGCTGGCCGACGGCGGCGCCCGGTTCTGGCTCACCACCGCGTTCATCGCCATCGTGTCGGGCGTCGGCGTGTGGTTCCTCGGCGACGGTCTCACGGTCGGCGCGAGCGGGGTGATCTTCGGGTACCTCGGCGTCATCCTCATGCGCGGCGTGATCAGCCGCAGCTGGTGGCACATCGCCGTCGGCCTGCTGGTCGGGCTCCTCTACGGCTGGCAGATCGTCGGCGTGCTGCCCAACGACCCGGACGTCTCGTGGCAGGGCCACTTGTTCGGGTTCATCGGCGGCCTGGTCGCCGCGATCCTGTTCCGCCGGCGCCGTCCCCGCCCGGTCGAGCACGCGGATCCTCTGGCCCTCGACCCGGACCTGCCGTAGCGTTCGCCCCATGCGGGAAGTCGACCTCGCCATCGTCGGTGCGGGACCGGCCGGACTGTTCGCTGCCTACTACGCGGGCTTCCGGGGCCTGTCGACCGCGGTCATCGACGCGCTGCCCGAGCCCGGCGGGCAGGTCACGGCGATGTACCCGGAAAAAATGATCTTCGACGTGGCCGGCTTCCCCGGCATCCGCGGCCGCGACCTGGTGGCCAACCTCGTCGAGCAGGCCGCCCAGTTCGCGCCGGAGTACGCGCTGGGGGTCCGGGCCGAGGGCCTGTCCTATGTGGATGAGCGGCCGGTGCTGGCGCTGTCCGACGGGCGTTCGCTGCACTGCGGCGCGGTGCTCATCACCGGCGGCCTGGGCAGCTTCACCGCCCGGCCGCTGCCGGCCGCCGACGGGTTCGCCGGGGAAGGGCTGGTGTTCTTCGTACCGCACCTGGCCGACCTCGCCGGGCACGACGTCGTCATCGTCGGCGGCGGCGACTCCGCCTTCGACTGGGCGCTGGCCCTGCAGCCGGTCGCCCGGTCGGTCACGCTCGTGCACCGGCGCGACAAGTTCCGCGCGCACGCCTCGACCGTCGCCCGGGTGCAGGCCCTCCCGGTCGAGGTCATCGTGAACGCCGAGGTGGCCAAGCTGCACGGCGACACGCGCGTCTCGGCGGTCGAGGTGGCCGTGCGCGGCGGGGAGGTGCGCATGCTGCCGGCCGACACGGTGGTGGCCGCGCTCGGCTTCACCGCCGACCTCGGGCCGCTCGCCGAGTGGGGCCTCGAGCTCGACAAGCGGCACATCCGCGTGGACACCACCACCGCGACCAACCTGCCGAGGGTCTTCGCGGCCGGGGACATCAGCGAGTACCCCGGCAAGGTCCGCCTCATCGCCGTGGGCTTCGGCGAGGCGGCCACCGCCGTCAACAACGCCGCCGTGATCATCGACCCGGCCGCTCACCTGTTCCCCGGACACTCCTCCGACAACGGCTGAGCGCCCAGCCCGAACCCGGGCGGCAACTTCTCAGAAACCCTCGCCCGCCGCCGATGGACCAGGCGTGGCAGGCGTCCGTCTCCAGGTCCTCGGCGTGGTACTCCTGGGCATGCTGGTGTCCGGCGGCGCGGGGCTGCTGATGCACCGCGTCGAGCGCGACGGCGCCGCCCAGGCCCTGGACCGGCGCACCGCGGCGGCCCAGGACGCCGTCGCCTCGGCCGCCCAGCGCTACGTCGACGCGCTGCAGCTGGCCGCCGGCGCCCTCGAGGCCCTGCCCACCCTGGACGCGGCCGCCTTCGGCACCGCCACCCAGCCGCTGGGCCGGCTGTGGCTGCCCGGCGCCAGCGCGGCCGACTACGTCGTCGCGGTGCCCGACGTCGAGGTCGCCGCCACCCAGGCCGCCTGGCGCAAGCTCGGCGCGACGGGCCTGACGCTGGCACCCACCGCGGGGGTCACCGAGCACTACTTCACGGTGCTCACCCGCCACCTCGACAGCCGCTCGCCGTCCGGGCCCGGCGCCGGCCGGGACGTCGCCGCCATCCCGCAGGTCGGCTCGGCGATCGAGCGGGCCGCCGACACCGGGCTGCCGTCGACCTCGGAGCCGTACGTGCAGCTGAGCGACGCGGACCGCCCGGCCGGGGAGCAGCCCCAGACCGTGACGCTGGCCCAGCGGGTGCGCGACCGGTCCAGCGGCGCGGTGCGCGGGTTCCTCCAGCTGACCGTCCGGGTGCAGGACTTCTTCGGCGACACCATGCTGCAGCCGGCCCCGGAGCTGCTCGACGTGAGCCTGGCCGCCTACGCCGGCACCGAGCTGCGCATGATCGCCGGCATCCACCGGAGCGACCCGAGCGACCCCGACCTGCGCCGCAGCGTCGAGGTGCAGGTCGGCGACCGGCAGTGGCGGCTGCGGGTGGCCACCGACGAGGGCGCCCTGGTCGGCGCCGACGGCCACCTCGACGACGGGATGTTCTTCGGCGGCGCGGCGCTGACCCTGGTGACCGCGCTGCTGGTGTACACGCTGGCCACCTCCCGGCGCCGGGCCGAGGAGCGGGTCGCCGTGGCCACCGCCGAGCTGCGGGTCGCCGGGGCCACCGCGCGGCAGCAGGCGGCGCTGCTCGGCGCCGTCATGGACACCATCGCCGACGGCGTCGCGGTCATCGACGGCGACGGCCGGGCGGCCTGGCTCAACCCGACCGCCCGGGCCATCCTCGGGCCGGAGGCGTCCGAGCGGCCCACCTCGGAGTGGCCCGAGCTGCTCGACATGCGCGAGGCCGACGGGGTGACCCCGTACCGGTCGCGGCACGTCGGCGAGGGCGGGCCGGAGACGTACGTCGAGTGCCTCATGGGCGATCGGCGGATGGAGGTGCGGCTGCGGACCCTCACCAAGGAGGGGGAGCCCGGGGCGGTGGCGGTCATGCGGGACATCACCGACCGGCACGCGGCCGAGGAGAAGCTGCGCTCGTCCGAGGAGCTGCTGCAGATCCTGCTCGACGGGGCCCGGGACTACGCCATCTACATGCTCGACCCCGGCGGGCTCATCGTGAGCTGGTCGGTGAACGCCGAGCGGCTCAAGGGGTACAGCAGCGAAGAGGTCATCGGCCGGCCCGACTCGATCTTCTTCACGCCCGAGGACCGCGCCGCAGGCACGGACGAGCAGATCCTGGCCCGGGCGCGCGAGACGGGCCGGGCCGAGATCGACGGGCCCCGGCTGCGGCGCAACGGCACCCGCTTCTGGGCCCACGGGCTGCTGACCGCCGTGCGCCACCCCGACGGCTCGCCCCGCGGGTTCGTCATGGTGACCCAGGACATGACCGCCCGCAAGCAGGCCGAGCGGGTCATCGAGCGGCTCAACGCGGACCTGGAGCGGCGGGTCGCCGAGCGCACCGCCGACCTGCGCGAGGCCAACGCCGAGCTGGAGTCGTTCTCGTACAGCGTCTCGCACGACCTGCGGGCCCCGCTGCGTGCGGTCGACGGCTTCGCCAAGATGCTCGCCCTGGACTACGACGCGGCGCTGGACGGGCAGGGCCGCCGCTACGTCGGGCGGACCCGGGCCGGCGCGCAGCAGATGGGCGAGCTCATCGACGGGCTGCTGGCCTTCTCCCGGCTGCAGCGGCAGGAGATGGCCAGCCGCCGGGTCCAGCTCGACCACCTCGTCGCCGAGGTGTGGGAGGAGCTGGCGGTCGAGCGGGGCGACCGGGCGGTCGAGCTGGTCGTCGGCGAGCTGCCGGACGCGCTGGGGGACCCGCGGCTGATCCGGCACGTGGTGGCCAACCTGCTGGGCAACGCCGTCAAGTACACCCGCGAGGCCCGGCCGGCCCGCGTCGAGGTCGGGCACAGGGTGACGGCCGGCGGCGAGGCGACCTACTTCGTCAGGGACAACGGGGCTGGGTTCGACATGCGGTACGCGGACAAGCTCTTCAAGGTCTTCCAGCGGCTGCACCGCGTCGAGGACTACGAGGGCACCGGCATCGGCCTCGCGCTCGCCCATCGCATCGTGCACCGGCACGGCGGCCAGATCTGGGCGGACGCGGTGCCGGGGGAGGGCGCCACCTTCTACTTCACCCTGCCGCTCTTCGCCCGCACCGCCGACGTGGCCGAGCTGGAGGCGGTGCGATGAACCGGGTACTGCTCGTCGAGGACAACCCGGACGACCTGGAGCTGGCCCGGCTCGCCTTCGCGCGGGGCAGCCTCGCCACCACGGTCGACGTGGCCCGGGACGGCGCGGAGGCGCTCGAGTACCTGCTCGCCCCCGGTGCCGAGCCGCCCCAGGTGGTGCTGCTGGACATCAAGCTGCCGCTGGTCGACGGCATCGACGTGCTGCGCCGGGTGAAGGCCGACCGGCGGACCCGGCACATCCCCGTCGTCATGCTCACCTCGTCGGCCCTCGACCGGGACCTGCACGCCTGCTACGAGCTGGGCGCCAACAGCTACATCGTCAAACCCGTCGACATGGAGCAGTTCATGGCCGCAGTCAACAACATCGGCGTGTACTGGCTGGGCCTCAACCTCACCGACACGCCCTCATGAAGATCCTGCTGCTGGAGGACAACTCCGACGACGCCGAGCTGCTCGCCTTCGAGCTGCGGCGGACCGGCGTCGCGCCCGAGTTCCTGTGGGTCGAGGGGCGGGAGGACTTCCGGGCCGCGCTGGACGCCCCCGGCGGCCCGCCCGACGTCATCCTGGCCGACTACTCCCTGCCGCAGTTCAACGCGCTGGAGGCGCTCGAGCTGCTGCGCGTGGGCGAGCACGAGATCCCGGTCATCGTGGTCAGCGGCGCGCTCGACGAGGAGGCCTGCGTCGAGGCGCTGCGCCACGGCGCCGTGGACTACCTGCTCAAGGACCGGCTCGGCCGGCTCGGGCCGGCGATCGAGCACGCGCTGTCGCAGCGGCGCCTGCTGGCCGACCGCCGCCGGGCCGAGCTCACCTTCCGGGCCGCCTTCGACCACGCGCCGGTCGGCATGGCCGTCACCGACCTGGCGGGCCGGGTGCTGCAGGTCAACCAGGAGCTCTCCCGGATGACGGGCCTGACGCGGGCCGGCTCCCTGCTCGACATGATCTGCGACGACGACCGGGCGCTGGTCGCGGAGCGGCTCGAACGGCTGGTGGCGGGGGAGACCGGCAAGGTCACCAAGGAGCTGCGGCTGTGCCGGCCCGACGGGGGGATGGTGTGGGGCCAGTACTCGGCCTCGCTCATCGGCGGCGGGGCGTCCAGCGTCGTGCACCAGTTCGCCGACGTCACGGACCGCCGCCGGGCCGAGGAGGCGCTGCAGCGGCAGGCCGAGAAGCTCGCCCGGACCAACGGCGAGCTGCAGGAGCTCGACCGGCTCAAGAGCGAGTTCGTGGCCACGGTGTCGCACGAGCTGCGCACGCCGCTGACGAGCATCCGGGGGTACACCGAGATCCTGGCCGACAGCGATGCCACCGGCCTCGGCCCGACCGAGCGCCGGATCGTCGGCATCATCGACCGCAACGGCCGGCGGCTCCTCGACCTCATCGAGGACCTGCTCACGTTCTCCCGCATCGAGTCGGGCACGCTGACCCTCGCGCTGGGTCCGGTGCGCATCCGGCAGCTCGTCGACGCCGCCTGCGAGGCGATCCGCCCGGCGATCGAGGCGGCCGGCCTGCAGCTCACCCTCGACGTCGACGACCACATCCCGGTCGTGCAGGGCGACGGCGAGCAGCTGGAGCGGGTCGTGCTCAACCTGCTGGACAACGCCGTGAAGTTCTCCGACCCGAAGGGCGGCACCGTGACCGTCACCGGCCGGGGGCGCGACGGCGAGGTCGTGCTGTGGGTCCGCGACACGGGCGTGGGCATCCCCGACAACGAGCAGGGGATGATCTTCAACCGCTTCTTCCGTGCCGCGGACGCTCAGAAGCGCGCGGTCAAGGGCAGCGGCCTGGGGCTGGCCATCTCCAAGGCCATCGTCGAGGCCCACGGCGGCTGGATCGCCCTCGAGTCGATCGAGGGCAGCGGTACCACCGTGGGCTTCGGACTGCCTACGCCTTGAGGCTCCCGGCCAGCTGGCTCAGCTGCTCGGCCTTGCCCTGGCCGAAGACGATCACCGTGCGTGTGCCGGTCGTCTGCAGGATCGCGCGCTCGCCAGGGCGGCCGGGGGTCCAGCGCTCCCACTGCGAGCCGTTGACCGTCACGTCGCCGGCGGCCTGGGAGTCCTTGCCGAGGATGGCCGGCACCAGCTCGGCCTTCGGCTTGGCGCTCTCGGCCACCTGCATGGCGCCGTCACCGGGCGCGGTGACCCCGATGCGCAGCACGCCGTCGGTGTAGGTGATCGAGACGATCCGCCAGCCGCTCGGCAGCTGCTCCGGCTTGAGGGCCTCGAACTGCCCGGCGCGCTGCACCGACCCGTAGACCTCGGCGGTGTCCAGCGGCGGCGGCGTCTCGTGCCCGAGGAAGCGGTAGAGCCCGACCACCAGGAACACCGGCACGATCAGGACCAACATCGACAGCGCCATGTCGCGCGGGCGCCGCGACCTCGTCTCGCGGGGTGATTGCTGTGTCGCAGTTGCCACGGTCCCATCTTGACAGGCGCCGCGCCCTCGATGCCTGTCAGGATTGGTCGCAGAAAACACACCCACGCAACGACGCGCGAGGAGTGCACAAACGATGAGTGGTGAGATGGACCGGAACCTGGCCCTGGACCTGGTCCGGGTCACGGAGGCGGCGGCCCTGACCGCCGGCCGCTGGGTCGGGCGGGGCGACAAGAACGGCGGCGACGGCGCAGCCGTGGACGCGATGCGCCTGCTGATCAACTCCCTGCCGATGCGCGGCACGGTGGTGATCGGCGAGGGCGAGAAGGACAACGCCCCGATGCTGTACAACGGCGAGAGCGTGGGCGACGGCACCGGCCCCGAGGTCGACGTGGCGGTCGACCCCGTGGACGGAACCACGCTGATGAGCAAGGGCATGCCCAATGCCCTGGCCGTGCTCGCGGTGGCCGAGCGAGGGGCGATGTTCGACCCGTCGGCCGTCTTCTACATGCAGAAACTGGCGGTCGGCCCGGACTGCGCCGACGTGATCGACATCGAGGCCGGCGTGGAGGAGAACCTGCGCCGCATCGCCAAGGTGAAGCGCTCGAGCGTCTCCGAGCTGACCGTCTGCATCCTTGACCGCCCCCGCCACGAGGACCTCGTCCACGAGGTGCGCCAGACGGGAGCCCGCATCCGCTTCATCTCCGACGGCGACATCGCCGGCGCCATCAGCGCGGCCCGCGACAACAGCGAGACCGACGTGCTCATGGGCATCGGCGGCACCCCGGAGGGCATCATCGCCGCGGTCGCCCTGAAGTGCATGGGCGGCGCCATCCAGGCGAAGCTGTGGCCGCGCGACGAGGCGGAGCGCGAGAAGGCCCTGGCCGCGGGCCACGACCTGTCCCGCGTCCTGAGCACGGACGACCTGGTGAGCGGCGACAACATGTTCTTCTGCGCGACCGGCGTGACCAGCGGCGACCTGCTCAAGGGCGTGCGCTACCGCTCGGGCGGCGCCTATACGCAGTCCATCGTGATGCGGTCGCGCTCGGGCACGATCCGCTGGATCGACTCCTTCCACCGGCTGGAGAAGCTGCGCGCCTACTCACTTGTCGACTTCTCCTAGCACTGGCCCACGCGCACGGCGGCGGCCTTCCACCACTCGGGAACCCCGGGCCGGTGAGGGCCGCCGCGGCCCGAGCGAGGTGGATTCCGAGCGTCTCAAACCAACTCGGCCGTGCCTGACCACCGTGCGCGCCTACTCGCTGGTCGGCTTCTTCTAGCGCTGGCCCGCCCGCCCGGGTCGGTGATGGCCGCCGCGGCCTGATCGAGGTGGATTCCGAATGGCGCAAACCAACTCGGCCGTGCCTGAATTGTCCGCCCTGGCGGTACGTCGTTTCTCTTTGTGATGGCCGGGTGCGTTCCCCATCCGACAAGCGCGCAGGAGTGTGCGCCATTTGCGAATGTGCGTTGTTGTTCGGGGCGGTGATTTCGGCCGGGCGCTGGGACAATTGGATGCATGGGGCAGCTGCAATTGTTCACCAGGGGCGAATTGGCTGCCATGCGGGATCGGACGAGGTCGCGTCGTTATTGTCCGGCGAAGGAGCAGTTCCGGCGGGAACATGAGCGGCATCGTGCTTGGGGCTTGGCCAGGCGGCACGCGGAGCGGCTGCGGCGCGTGCGCGGTGATGCCCCGCCACCGGTCGCCGACCAACAGGACGACGCGGTCCGCGAACCGGTGCCGCCCCCGGCTGTGGTTCCTGAGCAGGTCGAACATCCCGCGCCGCATGAGACGGACGGCGCCACGCAGCCTGGCCCTGACTCGAAGCGTCGTGGCGCACCCGCACCATTACCGCGCAGGCCCGCTCGTGCGGCAACCCGCGCAATGGTGACCAGAAATGTTGGGCGGGCGCATTGCCGTCGTCGTTCGACAATGCCACGCCATTTTCTGCAAGCTTGCCGAAGCAACTGCTATCCCAATGGGCCGCCCCCGTCGATTCCCGGACGTTTCGACAACGCGTATCGCTGCTAGTTTGCGGGCGTGCTCAGGCGGCGGCAGGTTCGAAAGCGGGCTCTGTGCTGATCGGTGCTCCTTGCCGGACGCCGAGGGCGGTCGCTGGGCCGCGTCCCCGCGCTGCAGAAAGAGTCGAGCAAGAATGCCCGCGCAGCAGCGGGGAGTCGCCGAGCGCCCGTGGAACGGAGGAAGTGCTCAAGCGCCCGGCAGAGCAGAAGGAGTGCTCAAGCGCCCGCCAGAGCAGAAGGGGCGCTCAAGCGCCTAGGGAGACACAGTGCTCAGGCGCTCGCGGTGCGGCGCGGCAGAAGAGCACGCCGCGCCCGCGCCGCGAGCGGAGGGAGCGGTGGTCAGCTCAGGGTCTTGGCGACCTCGGCCGCCCGGGCCGTGGCCTGGGCCTTCATGTCGCGCTTCAGCTCCTGCGGCAGCGAGAAAACCAGCTTCTCCTGCGCCGTGGTGACCTCTGCCACGTCGGTGAAGTCGCGGGCCGCCAGGAAGTCCAGGACCTCCATCACCAGCTCGTCCGGCACCGAGGCGCCCGAGGTCACGCCGACCGTCGTCGCGCCCTCGAGCCAGGAGTCCTGGATCTCGGAGGCGTAGTCGATCAGGTAGCCGGCCGAGGCGCCGGCGTCGACGGCGACTTCGCGCAGGCGCTGGGAGTTGGAGGAGTTCTGCGAGCCGACCACCAGGACCAGGTCGCAGTTCGGGGCCATGGCCTTCACCGCGTCCTGGCGGTTGGAGGTGGCGTAGCAGATGTCGTCGCTCGGCGGGGACATGAGCAGCGGCAGGCGGCGCTTCAGCCGGGCCACCGTCTCCAGGGTCTCGTCGACCGAGAGCGTCGTCTGCGACAGCCAGACCACCTTGGAGGGGTCGCGGACCGTCACCTTGTCCACGCCGTCCGGGCCGTCGACCAGCTGGATGTGCGCCGGGGCCTCGCCCGTCGTGCCGATGACCTCCTCGTGGCCCTCGTGGCCGATGAGGAGGATGTCGTAGTCGTCGGCGGCGAAGCGGCGGGCCTCCTGGTGGACCTTCGTGACCAGGGGGCAGGTCGCGTCGATCGCGCGCAGGTTGCGGCCCTTGGCCTGCTCGTGGACCTCCGGGGCGACGCCGTGCGCGGAGAAGACCACGATCGCGCCCTCGGGGACCTCGGCGTTCTCCTCGACGAAGATCGCGCCCTTGGCCTGCAGGGTGCTGACCACGTGCTTGTTGTGGACGATCTCCTTGCGCACGTAGATCGGCGCGCCGTACAGCTTCAGCGCCTCTTCCACGGTCTGAACCGCACGGTCCACACCGGCGCAGTAGCCGCGGGGTTTGGCGAGCAGAACGCGCTTCGAAGCAGTCACCCCGCCATGGTACGTGCCCACAGCGCCCCCTTCCCCGCCCGCAGGAGCGGCAGGACGGAGCCCAGTGCCGCCAATATGCCGCATACGCTCACGATCGCCGCCAGGGTGAACCACGGCATGACCAGCGTCACAGGGGCGCCGATCTCGTCCTGGAGGCCGGCCCGGGCCTCGAAGAGTGCGGGGACCGCCACGGCCAGGCCGAGCAGCGCGCCGACGAGCACGCTGAGCAGCGCCTCGCTCACCACGACCCGGGCGGCCTGGGCGCGGGTGGCGCCGGCCCGGTGCAGGGTCAGGAACTCCGGCCGCCGCGCGTGCGTGGCCATGAGCAGCGTGTTGGCCACGGCCAGCGCGGTGTACCCGACGGAGATGCCCAGCAGCACGGCCAGGAACAGGTCGATGAGGTCGCCCTCCTCGGCGGCCTTGCGCTCGACGTACGCGCGGGCCGTCATCCGTTCGGCGCCGGGCGCCGGCACGAAGTCGCCGGAGAGGTAGACGACGTCCGTGAGCGCGGCCGGGTCGTGGGCGCGCAGCAGGTCCCGCGGCAACTTCACGGGACCCTCGGAGACGGCCGCGACGGTGACCGGCAGCACCGAACCGTCCGCGAAGCGCAGCGGCACCGACTGGCCGGCCGTCCGGCCCAGCGAGGGCGGGGCGACCAGGCCGGGAACGTCCGTGCCGATGGCGTCGACCGGCTCGCCGGAGGCCAGGTACACGGTGCTGACCAGCTCCGACCGGCCGGGCTGGGCACGGACCGCGGTCTCGGACAGGCCGGGCGCGTTCGCGGACCGTGCGGCCACCGCCGACTCCGGGATCTTGGCCGTGTCCTCGACGCCGACCGCCCCGTCCGCGGTCTGGAAGGTGCCGACGAGCAGCACCGCGAAGCCGACCGCGGCCAGCACGGGCGCGGCGGTCGAGGCCACCCGGCGGGCGGAGACCCGCGCCCCCTCGCGCAGCAGCAGGCCGGTCGGGCCCCGCCGGGCCGGCCAGGTGACCACCCGCACGACCGGCACCACGACGACGGGGGCCAGCAGGGCCGCGGCTACCAGCAGTACCATCGCGGAACCCAGCACGAGGGTGGGCTTCTGCTCGGCGCTGGAGCCGGGCAGGAGCAGCGCCAGGCCGGCACCGCAGAGCAGCAGCGCGGACCCGGCCACCCACCGCGACAGCGTCATCGGGCGCGGCTCGGCGGCGGCGACCCGCAGCGCGTCCAGGGGCCGCACCCGCGAGGCCCGCCGGGCCGAGAGCCACACCCCGAGCGCGCCCACGACCAGCCCCACGGCCAGCGCGGTCAGCGGCGCCCACCAGGTGAAGCCCACCCGGAAGCCGGTCGGCTCCAGGCCCACGGCCACGAACGGGCCGGCCAGCAGCGGGGCCAGCGCCGCGCCGAGCAGCGCGCCCGGGACGCCGGCGCCGAGTGCGACCAGCGCGACCTCGGCCAGCAGCATCCGGCGGACCTGGCCCGGCGTGGCACCGACCGCGCGCAGCAGGGCCAGCTCGCGGCGGCGCTGGGCGGCGGAGAACGCGCAGGTGGAGGCGACCACGAAGATCGCCACGAAGGCGCCGACGAGCACGGTCGCGATGATCAGCTGGGCGCCGATCCAGCGGGTGCTCCGGTCGCCCTCGGGCTCGGCCGCGGCCCGCGCGTCGCCGGTGAGCGCGGTGCCGAGGCCGCCGAGCAGGACGGGCAGCCGGGCCGCCACGTCGTCCGGGCGGGTGCCCGGGTCCAGGCGCAGGCCGATGTACTTCACCCCGCCGGCCAGCCCGCGCGCGGTGGCGTCGTCGACGTAGTACCCCGGCCGGTCGATCGTGCCGGTCACGGTCCACGTCGCCGGCCCGGCCGCGGTGAGCACGGGCAGCGCCGCGCCCACCGGCAGCCCGAGGGCGGCGTCGACCACGACCTCGCCGGGCTTCTCCGGCGCCTTTCCGCTTCCGAAGGTGTACGTCCTGAGCCCGGCCGACGCCCACCCGCGCCCGGCGTGCAGGGAGTCGGTGGCGTCCCCGGCGGGCCGCCCGTCCACCAGCCGCTGCACGTAGAAGGGCCGGTCCGGTACCGCCGCGGCCACCCCGGGCACGTCGGCGAGCCTCGCGACCAGCCCGTCGACCTCCTCGGCCGACCACGGGCGGTAGGTCGGGTAGCCCCCGTTCGGCGGGTCGTACCGCGGCGCGGCGACGACCACCCCCGCCCCCGAGAGCTCGTCCGGCACGCGGGGCCGCGCCGAGGCCCACAGCGACAGGCTGCCGGCCACGACCGCCACGCCCACGAGCAGCGCGACGAAGGTGCCGAGGAAGGAGCCCCAGCGGTACCGCAGCATCGAAAGGCTCATCGGGACTCCAACCGGGCCATGCGGGCCGCGATCTGCTCGGCGCCGGAGGGCTCGCGCAGCTCGTCGACGATGCGGCCGTCGGCGAGGAACAGCACCCGGTCGGCGTGCGCGGCGGCCAGCGGGTCGTGGGTCACCATGACCACCGTCTGCGCGTGCCGGTCGACCGCGGTGCGCAGCAGCCGCAGCACCTCCCGCGAGGCGGCGTTGTCCAGGGCACCGGTCGGCTCGTCGGCGAAGAGCACCGCGGGCTCGCTGACCAGGGCGCGGGCGATCGCCACCCGCTGCTGCTGGCCGCCGGAGAGCTCCACCGGACGGTGCCGGGCCCGATCGGCCAGCCCGACCTCGGCCAGCACCGCGCGGACCTGCCCGGGCGCGGCCCGCCGGCCGGCCAGGCGCAGCGGCAGCTCCACGTTCTGCTCGGCGCTGAGCGCGGCGACCAGGTTGAAGGACTGGAACACGAAGCCGACCCGGTCGCGCCGCAGCCGGGTCAGCGCCTTCTCGCTCAGCGGGGTGAGGTCCACGCCGTCGATGAGGACCCGGCCGCCGTCGACCCGGTCGAGCCCGGCCGCGCAGTGCAGCAGGGTCGACTTGCCGGAGCCGGACGGGCCCATGACCGCGGTGAAGCTCGCCGGGGAGAACCGCACGGAGACCTCGTCGAGGGCGGTGACCGCGTGCTCGCCTGAGCCGTAGCGGCGGGTCACTGACCAGAGTTCGACCGCCTGGTGCGTCTGCAGTGTCGTCGTCACGCTTTCCGATCGAACCGGCCCGAGGGCGTTGGCACAGTCGCGCGGCGGTGAGGCTTGCGGGTAACGCCAGCACTACCGCGCCCGGCCCCGCCCCGCCGGTACCGTCGCAGCATGCAGCCCCGATCCGTCACGGAGGCGCTGCGGCTGCCACCCGGCAAGTTCCTGACCTCGTGGTGGCCGTGGCGGTCGCTGGCCTACCTGACCACGGGCGGCCTGGTCGGCATGGTCGCCGGCGCGGCCCTGCTCGCCCTCCTGCTCGCCGGCGCCGCGCTGAGCCTGGTTGTCATCGGGCTGGCCGGGTTCGTCGCCGCCGCGCTGTCCGGCGTCGTGGTGGCCCGCGTCGAGCGGCGCAGGCTGCGGATGGTCGACGACGTGCGGCTCACCGATCCGCACCGGGCGCCCGAGCGGCCCGGGCTGCGGGCCTGGGTGACGACCCGGCTGGCCGAGCCGGCCACCTGGCGCGAGCTGGGCTACACGATGCTCATGACGACCGCCCTGTGCTGGCTCGACGGCGTTGTGGTGGCGCTGTGGGCGTGGGGCGTCTCGGCGCTGGTGTGCGGGCCGCTGTACATCCACGACTCCCCGGCGTCGCTGGTCCTCACCGGCTCGGTGTTCGGCGTGGCCCTCGGGATCGTGTTGCTCTACCCGCTCAGCGCCTGGGCGGCCGCCCGCGCGGCGATCACCCTCGCGGTGCTCGGCCCGCGGATGGAGTCCGACCCGCGGCTGACCGAGGTGGCCCGGTCGCGGGCCCGGCTGGTCGACGCGTTCGAGGTGGAGCGCCGGCGCATCGAGCGCGACCTGCACGACGGCGCCCAGCAGCGGCTCCTGGCCCTGTCGATGCAGCTCGGCCTGGCCCGCCTGGAGCTGCCCCCGGGCGCGCCGGGGGCCGAGCCGGTGGCCCGCGCCCACGACCTGGCCAAGGAGGCGCTCGCGGAGCTGCGGGAGCTCATCCGCGGCGTACACCCGAAGATCCTCGCCGACCGCGGGCTGCACGCCGCCCTGCGCGAGGCTGCCGACCGGGCCCCGCTGCCGGTCGACGTCGACGCGGCACTGCCGACCCGGCTGCCCGGCGCGGTCGAGGCGTGCGCGTACTTCGTGGTCGTCGAGGCGCTGGCCAACGTGGCCAAGCACAGCGGCGCGACCCGCGCCCGGGTGGTCGCCTCGCTCGGCAGCGGCAGGCTCACGGTGCAGGTGCGCGACGACGGCCGGGGCGGCGCCGACCCGGCCCGCGGCACCGGCCTGTCCGGCCTCGCCGACCGGGTGGCCGCCGCGGGCGGGACCGTGGCGCTGGCCAGTCCGGCCGGTGGGCCTACGGTGGTCCACGTGGAGCTGCCTTGCGGGTCGTGATCGCGGAAGACGGGGTGCTGATCCGGGAGGGCATCGCCGGACTGCTGGGCCGCTTCGGGCACGAGGTGGTCGCCGCCGTCGGCGACGCGCCCGCGCTCGTGGCAGCCGTGCGCGAGCACCGGCCCGACCTGGTCGTGACCGACGTGCGGATGCCGCCCGGCTTCAGCGACGAGGGGCTGCAGGCCGCGATCGCGCTGCGGGCCGAGGACCCCGTGCTGCCGGTGCTGGTGCTCAGCCAGTACATCGAGCAGACCTACGCCGCCGAGCTGCTCGAGTCGGGCCGCCGGGCGGGCGTCGGCTACCTGCTCAAGGACCGCATCGGCGACGTGGCCGACTTCGCCGACGCGGTCGCGCGGGTCGCCGCCGGCCACACCGTCGTCGACCCGGACGTGGTGGCCCAGCTGCTCGGCCGCCGCCGCGACCCACTCGCCCGGCTCACCCCGCGGGAGCGCGAGGTGCTCGCCCTGATGGCCGAGGGCCGCTCCAATGCGGCGATCGCCCGCGCCCTGGTGGTGAGCGAGGCGGCGGTGGCCAAGCACATCAACGGGCTGCTGGCCAAGCTAGACCTGCCACCCGACGACGACGTGCACCGGCGGGTGCGCGCGGTGCTGGCCTACCTGCGTGGCTAGGGTGTCATGGTGACCGACCTCGGGGGCGACAAGTCGACGAGCGACAAGCCATGGCCGGTTCGCGTGGTCAGCCAGAAGATCGGGCAGTGGATCGGGCGGCTGGGCTGGATCTGGATCGACGGGCAGGTCACCCAGATCGTGCGGCGGCCCGGCACCAACACGGTCTTCATCACGCTGCGCGATCCGTCGGCCGACCTCAGCCTCAGCGTGACCACCAACCGCGACGTGCTCGACCTCGGCGCGCCCCAGCTCACCGACGGGGCCCGGATCGTGGTGCACGCGCGGCCGGAGTTCTACGCCGCCCGCGGGTCGCTGAGCCTGCGGGCCGACGAGATCCGCCAGGTCGGGCTGGGTGAGCTGCTGGCCCGCCTGGAGCAGCTCAAGAAGCTGCTGCAGGCCGAGGGGCTGTTCGCCCGGGAGCGCAAGCGGCGCCTGCCGTTCCTGCCGCGCCGCATCGGGCTGGTCACCGGCCGGGCCAGCGCCGCGGAGCGCGACGTGCTCATGAACGCGCGGCGGCGGTGGCCTTCCGTGGACTTCCGGGTGATCAACGTGGCGGTGCAAGGTCCTTCCGCGGTACCGCAGATCATCGACGCTCTCGCGGTGCTGGACCGCGACGAGACGGTCGACGTCATCGTGCTGGCCCGGGGCGGCGGATCGGTCGAGGACCTGCTGCCCTTCTCCGACGAGGCGCTGTGCCGGGCGGTGTTCGCCTGCCGCACGCCGGTCGTGTCGGCCGTCGGGCACGAGACCGACGTGCCGCTGGTCGACTTCGTCGCCGACGTGCGCGCCTCCACCCCGACCGACGCGGCCAAGCGGGTGGTGCCCGACCTGGGCGACGAGCTGCGCCTGATCGCCCACGCCAAGCAGCGCCTCGACCGGGCCCTGCGCGGCCTGCTCGACCGGGAGCAGCACCGGCTCGACGCGCTGCGCTCCCGCCCGTCCGTGGCCCGCCCCCTGACGATGGTCGAGCAGCGGGAGGCCGACGTGGCCGCGCTGCGCGACCGGGCCGCCCGCAATCTCCGGCACCGGCTCGACCGGGCCGGCACCGAGCTCGAGCACACGCTCGCCCGCCTGCGCACCCTGTCGCCGTCGGCCACGCTCCAGCGCGGCTACGCGATCGTGCAGCGCGCGGACGGGGCCGTGGTGCGCAACCCGGCCGAGGTGTCCGGCCAGGACCGGCTGCGCATCCGCCTCGCCGAGGGCGAGCTCACCGCGATCGTGGAGGAATAGATGTCCCGCTTGCAGGAGTACATGCTGGCCAGCGCGTCGAGCGGCCGCGAGGTCGTGCACGCGGGGCCGTTCACGGTGACCATCACCGGGCACGATCCCAACGTGTACCTCAACTACGCCATCCCCGACCCGGGCGCCGAGCCGACGCCGGCCGACGTCGCCGCGCTGGTCGAGGCGTTCACCTCCCGCGGGCGGGCGCCGCGGCTGGAGTACCTGCCGGGCCTCGCCCCGGCCGTCGAGCCGGCGCTGCTGGCCGCCGGGTTCGCCGTCGCCGAACGGCTGCCGCTCATGCAGTGCCCGCCCGGCGAGGACCGCGACGCGCCGCTGCCGGCCGGGTTCGAGCTGGTCGCGCCGCAGACCGAGGCCGACACCGCGGCGCTGCTGACGGCCCAGCACGAGGCCTTCGGCGAGCCGCCGCCGGGGCCGCAGCACGTGGCGGCCACCCGGGCCAAGGCCGCCCAGGGCCAGATCCAGGTGATGGCCCGCGACCTCGCCTCGGGTGAGGTGGCCGGCGGCGGCGTCGCGGTCGCCGTGCGCGACGGGATCTCCGAGGTGGCGGGGATCGGGGTGCGGCCGAAGTACGAGCGGCGGGGCCTCGGCGGGGCGATCACGCTGCACCTGACGAGGGCGGCGTTCGCGGCCGGGGCGACGCTTGTCTACCTGACCCCGGCGGGCGAGCCCCAGGAGCGGGTCTACGCGCGCGTGGGCTACCGCCGCACCGACTCTGTCCTGTTCCTGTCGTACGAGGGGACCGCATGACCGACTCGATGACGTACGAAGAGGCCCGGGCCGAGCTCGCCACCGTGGTCGAGCGGCTGGAGTCCGGCGGCTCCACGCTGGAGCAGTCGCTGGCCCTGTGGGAGCGCGGCGAGGAGCTGGCCGCGATCTGCCAGCGCTGGCTGGACGCGGCCCGCGCCCGGCTGAGCCCGCCGGAGGCCTAGCCCCTTCGACCTGTGTCGTCAGGCGTGCAGCGCGGCGGTCCGCACCCATTGCCGGTGCGGGTCGGGGCTGGGCAGGCAGGCGACCGCCCACGCCTCCTGGGTGGCCCGGTCGAATGCGCCCCACAGCGCCGAGCGTGCCCCGAGCCGCGCGGCTGTGAACGTGGCCCGGCGGGACAGCTCGTGGCTGCCGTAGGCGTCGCTGGCGCTGCGGACGAACTCGGGGTTGGAGCTGCCCAACGACCCGCCGAGCACGACGAGGTCGGGGTCGACGAAGCTCGCGATCTGTGCCAGGACCATGCCGATCGCCTCTCCGGCGGTGCGCATGCTGCGGGCGTTGCCCGTGCTCGCCGCGCTGACCAACGCGTCCAGGCAGCCGGTGCGGCCGCACCGGCAGCGCAGCCGGCAGCCGGGCACCCGCACGTGGCCGATCTCCCCGCTGATGCCGTGCGTGCCGGAGAAGATCTGCCCGTTGATGACCAGGCCGCCGCCGACCCCGTCGCCGGCGCTGACGTAGATCAAGCTGCGCACCTCCGGTGCGCCGGCCTCGATGAACTCGCCCCAGGCGCCGAGGTCCGAGCTGTTGTCGACGATCACCGCGGTCGCGCTGGGCAGGCCGAGCAGTTCGCTCGGCCGGGCCCCGTCCCAGCCGGGGACGTTGCCGATCGGCCGCACGGTGTGCCCGATCACCGGAAACGGCACGGTGACCCCGACCGCCCGCAGGTCGCCGCGGTGCACCCCGTGACGGTCCAGGGCGTCGGTGAGCATCGTGTGCGCCTGTGAGAGCGCTTCCCGCGCACCCTGGTCGACCCGCCGCGGAACTCGCTGCTCATCGATGACGTTGTGGTGCATGTCGCCGACCGACACCGCGACGTGGCGGTGGCCGAGGTCGATGGCGCCGACCCAGCCGCGGTGCCGTACCAGGCGTAGCTTTGTCGATGGCCGGCCGCGCCGCTCCTCGCGGTCGGCGGTGTGCTCGGTGAGGAGTCCCTCGGCGACCAATTCGGCGACGGTTTGTGCGACTGCGCTGCGCGACAGGCCGATGATTCGGGACAGGTCGCGGCGGGTGCTGGCCCGGCCGCGGTGCACCAGTTCCAGGACGGTTCGCCGGGTCGTGGACTGCAAATCGCGCTCCTTGCCGTGCCCAGGCGCGTGGCAGCGCACCCGACCGCCTTTTATCGCGGCGTGAATTAAGCCTCCCGCAACGAGTTTGACCTTGGCCAAGGGTTGAATGCAAGGGGCCGCACGTCTGATTCGCCCGGTCGGTCGAATGGTGTGCGACGCCATTTGCAACCAACCGTGGGAAACACGCGCAAACACCACTGCCATCGCTGCCGTTGATCATTTCGTCCTGCCGGTGGACGAAATGTGGTCCTACCGTCAACGCCGCGACACCTGGGCTCCTGCCGTTCCCCCAAACGTGCCAGTGCCGCGAAGTCATCGTTTGTCCGAGCTCTCGCGGCCGTGTGGAGCCTGCAGTCAAGAGAGCGCTCTCAAGGGAGACGCAAGTGGTTCACCATCCACGTCCGCCCGTCACCCGCGCGAGGCCGGGTACCTGGCGGGTCCCGGCCGCAGGGCTCGCCGCGATCGCGCTCGCGGCCGCCGGCTCCACCCTCGCGGCGTTGCCGGCCGCCGCGGCCCCCGCCGACCCGGACTTCGGTCCGAACGTCACGATTCTCGACCCGACGATGTCGGTCGACGCGATCAACGCGGCCCTCGCGGCCGCATCGGGAGAATCCGAGTTCAGCACCGCCCGGCACGCGATCTTCTTCAAGCCGGGCACCTACGGGTCAGCCGCCGGGGCGGCCAACCCGGCCACCGCGACCGGGATCGTCCTGGGCACGGTGGGCTACTACGAGACGGTCGGCGGTCTGGGCGCGTCTCCGGACGCCGTCGTGATCAACGGTGCGCTGCACGTCGACGCGGTCCACGGAGCGGAGACGGACCCGTGGAACCACCAGTCGCCGGGTTCGCTCACCCAGTTCTGGCGGTCGATGAGCAACCTCGCGATCAACCCGATCCAGCGGCCGATCAACCCGGGCGCCCCGGGCATCGACCCGGCCGGCGCCGACCCGCACCAGCTGCGCTGGGCGGTCTCGCAGGCGGCGCCGCTGCGCCGGGTCGACATCCAGGGCAACCTGACGCTCATGGGCCGCTACGGCGAGTACGCCAGTGGTGGTTTCCTGGCCGACTCGAAGGTGTCCGGGCAGGTCCTCTCCGGCTCGCAGCAGCAGTGGTACACCCGTGACAGCGGGATCGGCACCTGGAACGGCGGCGTCTGGAACATGGTCTTCTCGGGCGTTCAAGGCGCGCCCGCGCAGGACTTCCCGGACAGCCCGTCGAACGACACGGCGCACAACAAGTTCACCACGCTGGGCGCTACGCCGATCTCCCGTGGGGCCCCGTTCCTGACCTGGAACGCGACCGACGGGTACGCGGTCTATGTGCCCGACGCCCGGACCAACACGTCCGGCGCCGGCTGGCAGACGGGTGCCGAGACCGGCACGTCGATGCCGATCGGCACGTTCTACATCGCGAAGCCGGCGGACTCGGCGGCGACGATCAACGCGCAGCTCCAGGCGGGCAAGAACCTGCTCCTCACGCCTGGTGTCTACAGCCTCGACCAGGCGATCAACGTCACGCGTGCGGACACGGTCGTCCTCGGCCTGGGCATGGCGACGCTGTCTCCGACCAACGGAAACGCGGCCATCACCGTCGGTGACGTGGTGGGCGTGAAGCTCGCCGGCATCACGGTCGACGCGGGCGCTGTCACATCCCCGGTCCTGGTGCAGGTCGGCCCGGCGAACGCCAGCCACTCCAACGCCGCCGACCCGACCACCTTGTCGGACGTGTTCGTCCGGATCGGCGGGCCGCACCCCGGCAGCGTCGACACGGCGATTCAGGTCAACTCCGACAACGTGCTCCTGGACGACATCTGGTCCTGGCGCGCGGACCACGGCGCGGGCGCCGGCTGGGCGTCCAACACCGCCAACCACGGTCTGGTCGTCAACGGCGACAACGTGACGGCCACCGGTCTGTTCGTCGAGCACTACCAGCAGAACCAGGTGGTGTGGAACGGCAACGGCGGTACAACGATCTTCTATCAGAGCGAGACGCCGTACGACCCGCCGAGCCAGGCCGCCTACAAGAACGGGACCAAGAACGGCTACGCGTCGTACAAGGTCTCGGACAACGTGACCAGCCACCAGGCCTACGGCCTGGGCGTCTACTCCTACTTCAGCCAGGGAGTGGACATCCGCGTCGACTCGGCGATCGAGGCACCGAAGTGGAGCACGGTGCAGTTCCACGACGCCATGGCTCGGTTCCTCAATGGCAGCGGCGGCATCAACAACGTGATCAACGATGCCGGCGGTGCGGCGCTGCAGGGCAACGACGCGGCAGCCAGCAAGTATCTGCGGTCCTACCCGCCGGCGGGCACCCCTGAACCGCCGGCCACCGGCGGCGACAACCAGCAGACGATCACCGCGACGGTGCCTGAGGCGCCGGGCGAGTTCTCCTGGACCATCGACGCCACCGACCACGCGGTGGTGCTGTCCGATGCGGCGAACATGGGTTCCTACCTGCAGTCGACCGGCCAATTGAAGCCGGTCAAGGTGTCCGACACCCGTGCGGGTGGTCCGGCGTGGTCGGTGTCCGGCCAGGTCGGCGACTTCACGGGCGGCCTGTCCGGCAAGTACCTCGGCTGGACGCCGATGGTGCTCGCCCCCGGAGCGGGCGCGGTGGCCGGCGGCGCGGTTGCGCCGGGCATCGATGCCGGCAACGGGCTGACCGCCGCCTCGACCCTCGGCTCCGCACCTGACGGGCATGCCAAGGGCACGGCGACGCTCGGGTCCGGTCTGGACCTGCGAGTGCCGGTCGACACCGCGCCAGGCACGTACACCACGACGCTCACGCTGACCGCGCTGAGCTGACCGATCAGCCGGTGCGACTCCCGTACCCCCTCCGACGTCACGTCGCCGGGAGTCGCACCGGTTTCGCCCCACCCTGCCTGAAGGGACCCATCGCAAATGGCTTCGATGCTGGCGCGCAAGGTCGTGCTGTCCGCGGCCCTGGCGCTGATGTGCACGGTCATCGTGCCGTCCGGCCAGGTCGCTCAGGGGGCACCGCCGGGGGCTCAACTGCTGTCGTACGCCAAGCCGGGCTCCGCCTCCAGCAGTCAGGACGACGGGCAGTGCGTCCGCTGTACCCCGGACAAGCTCTTCGACGCCGACTCCGGGACACGGTGGGCGGCCAGCCCGACCACCGGCTGGGTGGACCCGGGCTGGGTCCAGGTCGACCTCGGCGCACCGGCGAGCATCACCCGGGTCGAACTGCAGTGGGAGTCCGCGTACGCGACCGGCTACGACGTGCAGGTCTCCGACGACGCCTCGAGCTGGCACACCATCTACGCGACCACGACCGGTCACGGCTTCCACGAGGACCTGAGCGTCACCGGCCAGGGCCGGTACGTGCGGCTCGAGCTGACCAAGCGCGCGGGCCAGTACGGCTACTCGCTCTACGACGTCAACATCTACGGCACCGGCGGCGACCCGGTGGCGCCGCCCAACCAGGCACCGGACCCCGACTTCACGCGGCTGAACCTGGTCTGGAGTGACGAGTTCGACGGCCCGGCGGGCTCGCGACCCGACCCGGCGAAGTGGACGGTCGAGACCGGCACCGGGCAGAACCACGAGCTGCAGTACTACACCGACAACGAGAACATCGCCATGGACGGCCAGGGCCACGCCGTGTTCGAAGCCCGCAAGGAGGACCGGGGCGGGATGCACTACACCTCGGCCCGGCTCAACACCTACGGCAAGTTCGCCTTCCAGTACGGGCGGGTCGAGGCACGCATCAAGGTGCCCGACGGCAACGGCATGTGGCCGGCGTTCTGGATGATGGGCACCAACTACTTCACCGGCACCGGCTGGCCCTACGACGGCGAGGTCGACATGATGGAGGTCCTCGGGCGCAACACGGCCGAGGCGTATTCGACCATCCACGGCCCGCAGTACTTCGGCGGCAACGGCATCGGTCAGAAGTACACGCAGCCCGGCGGCGCGAAACTGTCCGGCGACTTCCACACCTGGACGGCGGACTGGGATCGCAGCCGGATCCGCTTCTCTCTCGACGGCCGGCCGGTGTTCACCGTGAACAAGGCGGACGTCCAGGCGACCCGCGGGCCGTGGGTCTACGACCACCCGTTCTACGTGATCCTCAACCTGGCTGTGGGCGGCGACTTCCCCGGCAACCCCGACGCCACGACGCCGTTCCCGGCGCAGATGGCTGTGGACTACGTCCGCGTGTACCAGTCGCAGACACCACCCGGCGGCGACGGGCCGGCGCAGACCGTCACGGCGACGGTCCCGGCCCCACCGGGTGAGTTCTCCTGGACCATCGACGCCGGCGACCACGCGGTGGTGCTGTCGGACGCGGTGAACAAGGGGTCCTACCTGCAGTCGACCGGCGCGTTGAAGCCGGTCAAGGTGTCCGACACCCGTGCGGGTGGTCCGGCGTGGTCGGTGTCCGGCCAGGTCGGCGACTTCACGGGTGGCCTGTCCGGCAAGTACCTCGGCTGGACCCCGGCCGTCCTGTCCGGTGCGGCGACCGCGGGCGACGCGGTGCCCGCGGGCATCGACGTGGGTAATGGCCTGGCCGAACCTTCCGTCCTCGGCTCCGCGCCTACCGGACACGCCGCAGGGACGGCCACCCTCGGCGCCGGTCTTGACCTACGCGTGCCGGTCGATACCGTACCTGGCACCTACACCACGACATTGACTCTGACCGCATTGAGCTGACAGACCCATGGAGGCAACGATGACGAAGCGGACCGCCGCGTCCGCCTGCGCCGGGCTCATCCTGCTGGCGCTGCTGCCGGCGCCCGCGAGCGCGGCGCCGGTCGTGCCCGCACGGCTGGACGACTCGGTGTCCTGGGGCGTCACTCCGGCGGTCAACACCTTCGGCTCCGGCCGGGCGCACTTCGACTACACGCTCGACGCCGGCGCGTCGCTCTCCGACGCGATGGTGGTGGCCAACCACAGCGCCAAGGCCATCACGCTGCGGGTCTACGCGAGCGACGCCTTCACCACCCACAACGGGGGCATCGACCTGCTGCCGACCGGGGCGAAGTCGACCGACGTCGGCATCTGGGTCAAGGCCGAGTCGGACAGCGTCACACTGCAGCCCGGACAGAGCGCCACGGTCCCGTTCACGCTGTCGGTGCCGACCAACGCGACCCCGGGGGACCACTCGGGCGGGCTGGTCACGACGCTGGTCGATGAGGCGGGGGCCAACGGGGTCCGGGTCGAGCACCGGCTGGGCTCCCGGGTGTACGTCCGGGTCAACGGCGCGCTGCACCCCGCGTTGACGGTGGCCGACATCCATGCCGACTACAGCGGCACGATCAATCCCGCCGGCACCGGCAGCGTGCGCGTCTCCTACACCGTGCGCAACACCGGCAACGTGCGGCTGTCGGCCGGCCAGTCCGTCACCGTCGAAGGGCCGTTCGGGCTGCTGTCGCGCGACGCGGCGGTGGCGAACCTGCCTGAGATCCTGCCGGGCAACGCGTTGACGAACACGGTGACGGTGACCGGCGTGTGGCCGGCCACGCGGATGACCGCGCAGATCAAGCTCACCCCGGTGGCCAGCGGCGGCAGCAAACCGGTGCCCACGAACCCGGAGAGCGGCTCGGCGTCGCTGTGGGCACCGCCCTGGGGCCAGCTGATCGTCCTCGTGGTGATCGCCGGTCTGGTCGTCGGCGTGATCACGCTGCGGCGCCGGCAGAAGCGCCGGATGGACGCCGTCGTGGCGGCCGCGGTCGCCAAGGCGCTCAAGGAGTCGCAAGGGTCGAAGGAGGCGAAGACCGCCGCGGACCCGGCATGACGGCTGGCTAGCGCTCCAGCCCGATGTACCGCGCCTGGGCCCGCATCTGGTGCTCGAAGAACTCGTCGCGGTGCTCGACGGTGTTGCGCATCTGCCCGAAGATCTCGAAGCTCACCTGCCCGAAGAGCGTGACCCAGGCGGACAGGCCGCGGGCCATCGTGGTGTCCGGCACGTCGGGGGCGATGGCCTCGGCGACCCGGGCCACGTCCCCGGCCGAGCCGTCCGGCAGGTGCGGGTCGTCGTTCGGGGCCAGCGCGCCGGCCTCGGCCGCGTCCTGGAGGATGCCGCCGAGCACCCGCACCGCCCGGGTGGCGGCGACGACCGTGTCCTCGGGGGCGTGGTAGCCGGGGACAGGGCTGCCGTAGATGAGGGCGTACTCGTGCGGGCGCTGCAGGGCCCAGCCGCGCACCGCCCCGGCGACGGCGAGCCAGCGGGCCGCGTGGGCCTCGCGCGGTACCGCCGCCTCGGCTTCTTCGACGCAGCCGCCCAGTGCGTTGTACGCGTCCAGGATCAGGGCGGTGAGCAGCTCGTCGCGGCTGGCGAAGTACCGGTAGATGGCCGAGCTGACGACGCCGAGATCCCGGGCGACGGCCCGCAGCGACAGGTTCGCGCCGTCGGTGGCGAGGTGCCGCCGGGCGATCTCCTTGATCTCCTCGGTCATCTCCGCCCGCACCCGGGCGCGGATCGAGTTCGCCTTCATGCGCCTCATCATGACACACGATCCGTTAAGAGAGCACTGCTCTTGCTTTCGGATCGCGGGCGGCCCTATGCTCTGTTGCGAGAGCGGTGCTCTCAATTGGGAGCAGGGGAGGACATCATGCAGGTCGTCATCGGTTCGGGTTCGGTCGGCTCCGCCGTCGCGCTGCGCGTCGCGGAGTCCGGCGACGAGGTCCGCGTGGTCACGCGGGGCGGCGGCGGGCCGGAGCACCCGCGCGTCACCAGGATCAAGGCGGACGCCGCCGACGCGGCCGCCCTCGCGCGGATCGCCAAGGGCGCGACCGTGATCTACAACTGCGCGAACCCGCAGTACTTCGAGTGGCCGACCGCCTGGCCGCCGCTGGCCGGCGCCATGCTGCGCGCCGCCGAGGCCAGCGACGCGGTGCTCGCGATCATCGGCAACCTCTACGGCTACGGCCCGGTCGACCGCCCCATGACCGAGGACACGCCGCTGGCCGCCCGCACCGTGAAGGGCCGGGTGCGGGTCAAGATGTGGCAGGACGTGCTGGCCTCGGGCGTGCGCGCCCTGGAGGTCCGCTCGTCGGACTGGATCGGCCCGCAGAACTCCCTGCTGGCGCAGGCCCTGCCTGCCATGCGGGCCGGCAGGACGGCCTGGCTGCCGGCGTCCGTGGACGTGCCGCACACCTACACGTATACGGACGACGCGGCCCGGACGCTGGTGGAGCTGGCGCCGCAGGCCAAGGCCTGGGGGAAGGCCTGGCACACGCCCTCGGTGGCGCCGATGACGGCCCGGGAGCTGCTGACCCGGGCGGCGTCGATCGCCGGGCTCGGGGCGCCCAGGCTGCGGTCGTACCCGAAAGTGATGGTGCAGGGGGCGGCGCTCTTCGACAAGTTCGCCAAGGAGTTCCTGGAGGTGCGCTACCAGCACGTCCGGCCGTTCATCATGGACTCTTCCCGCGTGACCGCGGAGTTCGGCCTGACCGCGACCCCGCTGGACGACTCGCTGCGGGCGGCGCTGCAGGGCTCCTGATGTGTGCAGGTTCCGTCCAGGTTCCGTCCACCGCCGGGCCCCAAGATCCGGCCATGCATCTGCGTCGAACCCTGCTGGCGATCGCCACGGTGATCGCCACCCTCCTGGCCGTCGGCCTCGCACCGACCGGGGCCCAGGCCGCAAGCTGGAGCGGCCGCTGCTATGACGGCCTGGCCAACTCCTGGAAGGTCTCGCTGCCCGGCAAGTCGGACCTGGACATCAACGCCATGCCGTGCGTCTACATCAGCGGCAACCAGCTCTACGCCTCGGTCATCCTCGACTGGATCGAGGACCAGGCCCCGCCGGTCGGCAGCGGGCACAAGTTCGACGGCTTCATCCTGCGCGCGAACTTCGAGGTGCGTCCGAACGGGGGCTCCACCGACACCATCTTCACCCACACCGACTGCAACATCACCAGCACGATCAACTCCAAGTGGTCCGGCATCTACACGTGCAAGACGCCGGTCTACACCGGCTACAGCTCGGCCTTCGACTACTCCGGCGACGGCTGGGCCCAGTGGGACGTGGACAACGACGGCAAGAGCTGGCTGACGCCGCGGCAGTTCGTCGGCTCGCCGCTGCTGTACTGACGGGGGTACACGACATGAAGAAGCTCGTGTGGTCGTCGCTGGCGGCCCTGCTGCTGCTCGTCGGCCTCACCCCGGCGCCGGCCTCGGCCGCGGCCGCCGGCTACGTCGAGAAGTGCTCGCTCGCCGCGAACAAGAAGAGCCTCAGCCTGCCAGGGAAGACCGACATCACCGTGCACGCCGACACCTGCATCGCGCACAACGGCCCGTACCTGTACGCGACGCTGAAGTTCTCGTGGTGGGCCAACTCGGACTTCCCGGTCGGCAGCGGCCACAAGTTCGACGCGTTCTACATCGTCTCGACGCTGGAGCGCCGCCCCAACGGGGTGGCCGCCGACACCATCATCACCGACAAGAACTGCGACATCACGACCCGGATCAACGCGTCGTGGAGCGGCTACCTCGAGTGCACCACGTCGTCCTACAGCGGCTACAGCTCGGCCTACGACTGGTCGGGCGACGGCTGGTTCCGCTACGACATCGACAACGACGGCGCCTCGTTCGCCGTGTTCGACCTGACTGGCTCGCCGCTCATCACGTGAGCCTTCCCGCGGCCGCGCCCTGAGGCGCGGCCGCGGGGCCGCTCAGAAGTCGCCGCCGAAGTCGCCGCCGTCGCCGAAGCCGGCGTCGCCCCAGTCCCCGCCGTCGCCGCCGAAGTCCTGGTCGCCGCCGTCGTCGAAGCCCTGGTCGAAGCCTTGGTCGAAGCCCTGGTCCATCCCCTGGTCGAACCCGGCGTTGTACGCGGCGTCGTAGCCGTGGTCGCCCCAGCCCGGGTCGAAGAGCGCGTCGAACACGAGCACGGAGCCGATGCCCCAGGCGCCGGCCACCAGGGCCGTCTTCCACCAGGGCTCGGAGTACCAGCCGGCGGGCACGCCGCGGCCGGCCACCGCGCCGCCCGGGTAGTAGTAGGGCGTCGCGTTGCCGGGCTGCGGACTGGCCCGGTACGAGTGCCCCTGAACGTCGACCTCGCGCTCCTTGGTGATCGACCCGGCCCGCGCCCCGGCCAGCGGCGGCAGGTCGGGCCCCGGGTCGAGGCCCATGGCGGTGCGTGCCGCCCGGATGTAGGCGAGCCCCTCCAGCGCCGTCTCCCGCGCCAGGTCGTACTGCTTCAGGCTGGTGGCCCGCTCCAGCTGGCCACCCGCCGCGTTGTACCGCTCACTCGCGTCGACCAGGGCCTGTTTGACCGCCGTCTCCTCGCCGGAGAGGTTCATCAGCTGCCCGCCGAGTCGCTCGTACCACCGAAGGGCCTCCTCCCGCGCATCGGCCAGCTGCTGCTGCTCGCGCTTCCTGCGCCCGAAGCCGAACACCGTCACCACTCCAACCAGGACGAGTAACCCATGCCCTCGACGGTACCGGTTTCTGTCATACCCCTACGGCATGCTGAATACCGTGAATCTCCTCCTCCTACTCATCGGCCTCATCACCGGAGCCGCCCTCGGCTGGTTCGTCGCCCGTTCCCGCGCCGCCGTTGACCTGGCGAAACTGGAGGCGACGCTGCAGGCGACCCGCGACGGCGAGGCCCGCCTGGAGGCCTCCCTGCGCGGCCTGACCCTGGAGGCGCGGGGCCAGACCCAGGACGCCGTCGCCGACGCGGTCACGCCGCTGCACGAGGCTCTGGTGCGGTACGAGCGCCGCGTGAGCGACCTGGAGAAGGACCGCGTCGGCGCCTACGAGGCGCTGCGCGAGCAGGTGCGCGCCATGCACGAGGTCTCGGGCGACCTGCGCACGGAGACCCACCGGCTGGTCGCCGCCCTGCGCGCCCCCACGGTCCGCGGCCGCTGGGGCGAGCACCAGCTGCGCCGCATCGTCGAGGCGGCGGGCATGCTCGAGCACTGCGACTTCGACGAGCAGGTGACCGCCGCCACCGACACCGGCGTCGTGCGCCCCGACCTGATCGTGCGCCTGCACGGCGGCCGCCAGGTGGTGGTCGACGCCAAGGCCCCGCTGGACGCCTACCTGTCCGCCCTGGAGGCCCCCGACGACCAGGCCCGCACCGCCCGCCTGACCCAGCACGCCCGCCACCTGCGCGCCCACGTCGACGCCCTGTCCGCCAAGTCGTACTGGTCGGCGTTCGAGCCCGCCCCGGAGTTCGTCGTCCTGTTCGTCCCCGCCGACACGTTCCTCGACGCCGCCCTCCAGCACGACCCGCCCCTGCTGGAGTACGCCTTCGCCCGCAACGTGGTGCTGGCCACCCCGGCCACCCTGGTCGCCCTGCTGCGCACCGTCGCCTACGCCTGGCGCCAGGACTCCCTGACCGCCAACGCGCAGGCCGTCTACCAGACCGGCCGGGAGCTGTACGCCCGGCTGAGCACCATGGGCGAGCACCTGTCGAAGATGGGCACCTCGCTGTCGGCCTCCGTCACGTCGTACAACCGGGCCATCGGCTCCCTGGAGGCCCGCGTCCTGGTGAGCGCCCGCAAGCTGGCCGAGCTGGGCATCAGCGCCGACGACCTGCCCGCGCCGCCCCAGGTCGAGACGACGCCCCGCCAGCTGCAGGCCCCCGAGCTGGTCGACAACGAGTACGAGGCGCTCCTGGCCGCGTTGCGAGAAGAGCCACCCCAATGAGCCCATGACTCGGGTCCGCGTCAGTAACCGGCCGTTCTTCCCACGAGACACCACTCGGCGCTGGCGCGCCTCCTTGCCAGCTCCGCGTGGCCAAGCGCCGCCACCCAGCCCGTCGACCGCCCCCGCCCCCCGTCCCGTCCAATACGCCGGACGCCCGCCCCTCGCCCGGCCGCGAACGGCACACCGGGAGTTGGATCGCGGCGGGGGTCGGGGGTGTGCGGGCAGGTTCGCGCGCCGGCGTTCCCGCCGCCTCGGCTGTCCGGGCGGCGCCCGGGTGAGGTCGTCGTGGGGTCGTGGTGTGCGGGTCGGTTCGTCGCGCCGCCTCGGACGGCACGCCGGGCGCGGAGTCGGGGTGTGCGGGCAGGTTCGCCGCGCCGGCGCGCCTGCCGTCTCGACCGTCCGGACGACACTGGGGGAGCGGGGCTCGGTGTGCGGGTCTGTTCGCCACGCCGCCTCACCCGCCGCGGACGGCACGCCGGGCGCGGGTTCGCGGCGTGGTCGGGGTGTGCGGGCAGGTTCGCCGCGTCGGCGTGCCTGCCGCCTCGACTGCCCGGACGGCACCGGAAGAGTGGGGTCGCGGTGGGGCCGAGGGACGGGTCGGTTCGCCGCGCCTGGCGGTTGCGTCCGGTGACCGAAAGGGGACCGAATTCTCTGGCAAACCCGGGCAATGCCTGACAGCCCGTTTTCCGCACTGTCGCGCAGATGATCGCCGAGGCGGTCGGCGCCATCTAGCGTCGCGCCCATGTTCGGATTCGGCCGGAAACCCGGCGCCAACGCGATCATCGCCCGCGGTGAGATCGTCCACGTCGACTTCGGCCTGCAGAACGTGGACGAGTACGGCAATGCGAAGGCCTCGCGCTATACGGTGCGCGTCCGCGTGTACCCCGACGACGTGCCCCAGTTCGAGGCCGAGATCAAGGTCAAGCTCCGCGGCACCGCCGCCCCGATGCAAGGCGAGGAGACCTGGGTCCGCTACGACCCGGCCAACCGTACCCGCATCGACTTCGACCGCGACCGCATCAAGACCCGCACCTACGACCGGGCCGAGGCCAACCCCGGCCTCCGCGTGGTCGTCGACACCCTGTACCGCCACGGCGATCCCCCGATCAGCGTCATCGCCACCGCCCGCTGACCCGCGTCCCGCCGACCGGCCCGGCTCGTTTCCTGCGGCCGGGCCGAGCGCCGGGGGACCGTCATGGCCCGGCGGCCGGGGCCCGTGGTCACTCGGTGGCGGCGACGAGGATGCCGCCACCGCCGGAGCTGACCTCGATCCTGTGCGCGGAGGCGGCGTCGGTGGGACCTCCACCCTGGTCGTGCCGCCGTCGCCTGCGTGTTGACGCTGTAACGGTCCCGGGCCAGCCGGAGTGTCACGTCACCACCGCCGCTGGCCACGCGGACGGACTCGGGCGACTTCGCGAACGTGAGCCGGACGGCGCCGCCTCCGGTCCGCGCCGTGACGGTGGCCGGGGTGATGCCGCTCGCTCCGCCGCTCCGCCGATTGGGCAGGTCAGTAGCGGTGGGATCCCTGCGCCCCGCGCATGGCTCGTTCGGCCAGGGCCAGGTCCGAGGCGGCGGCGCGGGCGAAGGGGCTCGACGCCCCGAGGAGCTGGGCGTAGACGGCCTGGGCGGCGCGGTACTCCGTGATGGCCTCGTCCAGCCGGCCCAGGTCGTGCAGCACGCTGGCCAGGCGGTGGCGGGAGACAGCGGTGTCCAGGTGCACCGGGCCGAGCAGGCGCAGGCGGGAGCCCAGGACGGCGCGGTGCTCGGCCTCCGCCTCGGGCAGGCGGCCGGCGTGGTGCAGGGCCGAGGCGAGCAGGCTGCGGCTCATCAGGGTGTCGCGGTGCTCCGCGCCGAGCAGGCGGCTGCGGGCCCGCATGACCGTGCCGTGCTCGTCGATCGCGCGGTCGAGCTCGCCCATGTCCTGATAGACCTTGGCGAGGTTGCTGCGCGAGATGAGGGTCTCCTGGTGGTTGGCGCCCAGGACCCGGGTGCGCGACTCCAGCACCCGCTGGTGCTCGGTCTCCGCCCGGGTCAGGTCGCCCAGCTGGTGGTAGATGGTGGCCAGGTGGCTGCGGCTGGTCAGGGTGTCCGGGTGGTCCTCGCCGAGGATGAGCACCCGGGCGGTCAGCGCCTCGTCGCACTCGACCAGGGCCTCGGCCAGGCGGTCGAGGTCGCGCAGGACGGTGGCGTGCTGGTCGCGGGCGGTCAGGGTGTCCGGGTGGTCCCAGCCGAGCGCGTGGGCGCGGGCGTCGACGATCTCGCGGTACGCCTCCTCGGCCTCCTGCAGCTGGCCGCGCCAGTGCAGGTCGGTCGCGCGTTGCCAGCTCGCGGAGTCGTCGTAGACGGGCGAGGGGTGGCTCGGGCGCTGGCGGGACTCCGGGGCGGGCCACTCGACCGGGTCGGGCTCCTCGGCCGCGGGGGTGCCGTAGACGTTGGAGGACGTGACGTGCGGGAAGACGTCGTCGTCCATGCGCTGCGGCTGCTGGTGGGGGATGGGCGGGGGAGCGGGCGCCGGGTTGGTCGCCGGGCGGGCCGGGAAGCGCATCGGCTCGTAGACGTCGGGCTCGTGCTCGTCGAAGACCTCGGCCGGCACCTCGATCGGGGACTCGTGGTCGCGGCGGCGCAGCTCGCGGCGCAGGGAGACGATGGCCTCGGAGATGGCGTCGGAGTGGTCGCCGAGGCGCCAGGCGACGGCCAGCACCGGGCGGTCCAGGGAGGTGCTGAGCTGGCGCACCGAGCTGAGGATGGAGTCGTCGGGGGCGGCGTTGACGATGACCAGCGCGGCCCGGAAGGCGGCGGTCGGGCCGACCAGCAGCGCCTGCAGGGTCGCCTGCATGCGGGCCATGGAGAAGCCGGTGCCGGCCCGGACGTCGACGATGATGTGGGCCTCGGACATAGCGATCGGGCCCAGGAAGAAGCCGAAGACGGGCTGCAGCTTCTGGCCCTCGCGGCCGGCCGCCTCGTAGAGGGCCGCGTTGGCGCCCTCGTGGTAGGCGATGGCCTGCGGGGCGTGGCCGCGGATCAGCTGGACGAACCGGTCGTAGGCGCCCTCCGCGTCGCCCTCCTGCTGGGCGCGGCCGGCCGAGGCCATGCGCTCCTCGCGGTCGGCGGAGCGGACCACGATCGCCCCGCCGGACAGGCCCGCCAGGCCGACCAGCACACCCGCCCCGACGAGGGCGGCCGCGCCGGCGGTGCTGCGGAACTGCACCGTCGTGAGCACGCCCAAGCCGACCAGGGCGAGCCCGACGAACACGACGAGAAATCGGGTCTGGCCACTCCATCGTCCGCCAGTCATCGGTCCTCTTCTGCGTTGGTCACGACCCCCGCGAAGATCACTGCGGGCGACGAGCATTGCTCCGTAGCGTGACGAGAATCCTCCCACGAACCGCTGTGTCCACGGTAGATCGACGGCGTGAACCCCGCCATTCACGTGCAAGCCCCCAGATGAGTGTCAATTACCCGACACTTACAGCAGCGAGTCGCGCCACTGGGTGTGCAGCTCGGCGTAATGGCCGCCGCGGTCGATCAGGGCCGAGGGCGGTCCGTCCTCGACGATCCGGCCGCCCGAGAGCACCAGGACCCGGTCGGCGATCTCCACTGTGGACAGCCGGTGGGCGATCACCAGCGCGGTGCGCGAGGCCAGGATCGTGCGCAGGGCCTGCTGCACCAGCCGCTCGCTCGGGATGTCCAGCGACGACGTGGCCTCGTCGAGAATCAGCACCGCGGGGTCGGCCAGAAAGGCACGCGCGAACGCCACCAGTTGACGCTGTCCGGCCGAAAGTCTTCCCCCGCGCTTGCGTACGTCGGTGTCGTACCCCTCCGGCAGCGCCCGGATGAACGCGTCCGCGCCGATCGCCGCCGCGGCCGCCTCGACCTCGGCCCGGGTGGCGCCCGGCCGGCCGAAGGCGATGTTGGAGGCGACCGTGCCGGAGAAGAGGTAGTTCTCCTGGGTCACCATGACGATCGCGCGGCGCAGGTCGTCCTCCGGCAGCGAGCGCAGGTCGACGCCGTCCAGCGACACCGTGCCGGCGGTCGGGTCGTAGAAGCGGGCCACCAGCTTGGCGATGGTGGACTTGCCCGCGCCCGTCGCGCCGACCAGCGCGACCGTCTGCCCGGCCGGCACGAAGAGGTCCAGCTCCGGCAGCACCGGGCGCCCGGCGTCGTACTGGAAGGCGACGCCGTCGAACGTCAGCTCGCCGCGCGGGCTCGGCAGGCGCACCGGCGAGCGCGGTTCGGCGACCGCGGGGGCTTCGTCCAGTACCGCCGCCAGCTTCTCCAACGCGGCCGTCGCGGACTGCAGCGTGTTGTAGAACTGCGACAGCTCCTGCATCGGCTCGTAGAACCGGCGTAGGTACAGCAGGAACGCCGCCAGCACCCCGACCTCGGTGTGCCCGTGCAGCACCCGCCAGCCCCCGTAGGTGAGCACCACCGCGATCGACACGTTGCCGATCACCTTGATGGCCGGGGAGTAGGTCGCGACGAGCCGCTGCGCGCGCAGGCTGGCCACGGCGTAGTCGCCGTTGACGGCGGCGAAGATCTCGTCGTTGCGCCGCTCGCGGCGGAAGGCCTGGACCGCGCGGATGCCGCCGAGCGACTCCACGAAGTGGATGATGACGAGCGCGATCGTCTCTCTCGTGCGGCGGTACGCCCGCGCGCTGGCCCGCTGGAACCAGCGCGACAGCCACAGCAGGAACGGGAACGACGCCAGCGTGACCAGCGCCAGTGGCGGGTCCAGCCAGAGCAGGATCCCGGCCACCGACAGCACCGACAGCGCGGCCAGCACCAGGTCGTCCAGGGCTCCGTCGGTGAGCTCGGCGATGTTGTCGACGTCGCTGGTGAGCCGGGCGATGACCCGCCCCGACGTGAACCGCTCGTGGAAGCCGATGGACAGCCGCTGGAAGTGCCGGTAGACGCGGATGCGCAGGTCGTACAGCACCGCGTTGCCGACCCGCCCGGACATGGCCAGGAACGCCCGGCGGGTGCCGAACTCGGTCGCGGTGGCCAGCCCGAAGAGCGCGGTCACCAGCACCAGCACGGGCGGATGGCCGATGCCCCGGTCGATGCCGAGCTTCACCAGATAGGGCCCGGCCATCCCGGCCAGGTTCTGGATCAGCAGCAGCGCGACGAGCGCGGCGATGGACAGCCGGTGCGGGCGCAGCAGCGAGCCCAGCAGGCGGCGGCTGGCCACGCGCTGGGTCGGGTCGGGCTCGTCCTCGGTCGCGGTGCCGCGCCACCGCTGCACGTCAAGCGCCACGCAGCACCTCGCGATAGCCGGGGCAGGTGGCCAGCAGCCGCGAGTGGGTGCCGACCGCGGCGAGGCGGCCGTCCTCGAGGTACGCCACCCGGTCCGCGAGCGCGATGGTGGACGGCCGGTGCACCACGAGCAGCGCCGTCGTGCCGGCCAGCACGGTGGACAGCGCCGACTCGACCAGCGCCTCGGTGTGCACGTCCAGGGCCGACAGCGGGTCGTCGAGCACCAGCACCCGCGGCCGGCCGAGCACGGCCCGGGCCAGGGCGAGCCGCTGCCGCTGCCCGCCGGACAGCGACAGGCCCTGCTCGCCGATGCGGGTGTCCAGCCCCCACGGCAGCTCGTGGGCGAAGCCGGCCTGGGCGATGCGCAGCGCCTCCTCGATCTCGGCGTCGGTGGCGTCGGTGCGGCCCAGGGTCAGGTTCTCCCGCACGCTCATCGAGAACAGCGTCGGGTCCTCGAAGGCGGTGCCGACGATGCGCCGCAGCGCGTCGAGCTTGATGTCGCGCACGTCGAGCCCGTCGATGGTGATGCGCCCGGCGTCGACGTCGTAGAGGCGCGGGACCAGCGACACGAGCGTCGTCTTGCCGCTGCCGGTGACCCCGACGATCGCCACCGTCTCGCCCGGCTCGACCTCCAGGTCGATGCCGCGCAGGATCGGCCGGCCCGGCTCGTAGCCGAAGGCCACGCCCTCGAAGCGCAGCCGTCCCCGCACGCCGGACGGCGTCACCGCGCCCGGGCGGTCCACGATGGACGGGGGGGTGTCCATCACCTCGTAGATGCGCGCGGACGCGCTCATCGCCTCCTGCGCGTTGGCGATGATCCAGCCGAGGAGGTCGATCGGCCAGACCAGCATCACCTGCAGCGCCACGAAGGCGACCAGCGTGCCGACGGTGAGCGCGCCGCGGGAGACGGCGACCGCGCCGGCCACCAGCACCACGGCCAGCGTGACGTTCGGGACCAGGTCGAACTGCGACAGCGTGCGGGCCACCATCCGGCTCTTGCCCACGCCGAGGTCGTGCACGTGCCGGGCGCCGCCGGCGAACTGCTCGGCCACGTGGTCGCGCCGGCCGAACGCGCGGATCACCCGGATGCCCTGCGCCGACTCCTCGATGCGCGTGGTCAGGTCGCCGAGGGAGTCCTGCAGCTCGCGGGAGGCGGCGAAGTACCGCCCGGTGAACCTCTGCACGATCAGGAACAGCGGGATCGCGCTGAGGGCCACGAACACGCCCAGCGGCCAGTAGAGGCGGATCAGCAGGACGGACACGGCAGCGTACGTGCCCAGGTTCAGCACGAAGAAGAACAGCCCGAAGGACAGGAAGCGCCGGATCGAGGAGAGGTCGGCGGTGGCCCGCGACAGCAGCTGGCCGGACTGCCACCGGTCGTGGAACTCGATCGGCAGGCGCTGCAGGTGCGCGTAGAGGTCCTCGCGCAGCCTCGCCTCCATGCCGACCGAGGACGCGGACTGGGCCCAGCGGCGGACGAAGCTCAGCGCGGCCTCGCACACCCCGAGCGCGACCGCCAGCGCGCCGAGCAGGAACAGCCCGCGGGTGTCGCCGTGGCGCACCGGGCCGTCGACGACCCGCTGGATGAGCAGCGGAATGGCGAGGCTGGCGGCGGTGGAGGCGATCGCGGCGAGCATCGACCAGGCGGTGAGCGCGTAGTAGGGCCGCAGGTAGGACCGCATCCGCCAGAGCGCATAGGCCTTGCGCTCCCGCCGCACCCCGGTGGGCGCGGCGGTCATCGACATACATCCAAGCTACGTGGCGCTCACATAGGCGCCAAGCGATATTCAGCTGTCTTCATTAAGGGCAGTCTTCATGATCGAGCAGCCAGCGCTTGACCGGCAGGCCCCAGCGGAACCCGCCGAGCGTGCCGTCCAGGCGCAGCACCCGGTGGCAGGGGACGAACAGTGCGGCCGCGTTGCGCCCGCAGGCCATCGCGGCCGCCCGCACCGCCGCCGGCCGCCCGGACCGCGCGGCGAACTCGGAGTAGGTCACCGGCGCCCCGGCGGGCACCGTGCGCAGCACCTCCCACGCGTGGTTGAGGAACTCCCCGCTGCGCTGGCGCACCGGCACGTCGTCGATCGCCGTGAAGTCACCGTCCACATAGGATTGGAGTGCCTTCGACGGTACGCCCAGCTGCCCGCGATGCTCAGGGTGCTCGGTCAGCTTGGCCAGGGCCATCAGCCCGCGCACGTCGGTCGTCCAGCCAGACGCCAGCACGGCCTCGTCGGGGTCGACGATCATCGTGAACGGGCCCGCGGGGGTGTCGGTGGTCGTGAAGTACGTGTTCACTGCATCCTCCAGAGTCGGATCGTGGCGTACGAGCGCCAGGGCCGCCAGCGCTCGGCGTGCGCGGCCAGGGTCTTCGGGGTGTCGGGGAGCCCGGCGGCCCGCGCACCGCGCAGCACCCCCAGGTCGGTGGGCAGGAACGCGTCGGGGTCGCCGAGGGCGCGCATGGCGACGTACTGGGCGGTCCAGTCGCCGATGCCGGGCAGCGCCTTGAACCTCCCGACCGTCTCGTCGCGGTCCCCGCCGCCGTCGAGGTCGAGCTCGCCGGCCGCGACCGCGGCGGCCAGCCCGCGCAGGGTGCGCCGCCGGGACTCGGGCATGGCGAAGGCCTCGTCGGGCAGGGTGAGCAGCTCCTCGGCGGTGGGGAACAGGCCCGCGTCGGCCGTGATGAGCTTGCGCAGTACCGTGCGCGCGGCCGCCACCGAGATCTGCTGGCCGACGACGGCCCGCACCGCGATCTCGAAGCCGTCGACCGCGCGCGGCACCCGCACGCCCTCCTCCTTGAGCACCATCGGGGCCAGGGCCGGGTCCGCGCCCAGCACGGCGTCGACGGCGACCGGGTCGGCGTCGAGGTCGAAGAGCCGGCGGCAGCGCGCCACCGCGGGCGCCAGGTCGCGCACGTCGGCCAGGTGCAGGGTGGCGGCGACGTGGCCGTCCCGGGGGACCAGCGTCGCCCGGCCGGTGCCGTGGGGGAGCCGGAGGTTGCGGTGGTACCCGTCCGCGTCCAGCCCGTCGATCCCGGTGACCGCGCGGTCACGCAGGAACGACAGCAGCGACTCGGCGTGCAGCGGCGCCCGGTACGGCAGTCGCACCGGCACCACGCCCTCGTCCTGCTGCGGCAGGCTGCGCCGGTCCCGCAGCTGCGAGGGCGTGCGGCCGTAGATCTCGCGGATCGTGTCGTTGAACTGGCGCACGCTGCCGAAGCCGGCCGCGAACGCGATCTCCGCCAGCCCCAGCCCGGTCGTCTCGATCAGCACCCGGGCCGTCTGCGCGCGCTGGGCCCGCGCCAGGGCCAGGGGGCCGGCGCCGACCTCGGCGGTGAGCATGCGGTGCAGGTGCCGCTCGGTGTACCCGAGCCGGTCGGCCAGCCCCGGCACGCCGTCGCGGTCCACGACCCCGTCGGCGATGAGCCGCATGGCCCGCCCGACCACGTCGCCGCGCACGTCCCAGTCCGGCGAGCCGGGCGCGGCGTCGGGCCGGCAGCGCAGGCAGGCCCGGTACCCCTCGCGCTGCGCGGCCGCCGCCGTCGGCAGGAACGTCACGTTCTCGGGCCGCGGCGTGATGGCCGGGCAGGACGGCCGGCAATAGATCCTGGTCGACTTGACCGCGGTGACGAACACGCCGTCGAAGCGCGAGTCCCGGCTGGTCGCCGCCTTGCGGCAGGTTTCGAAGTCGAGTTCCACGACTCCATCCTGCCCCGCGACCCGGCCGGCGACTGGCGGTTTTCGGACGCGGATATGGCTGGTCGGGAACGCCTAAGGTGGTGGCCAACGTACACGAGATGGAGACCGCGATGACCGAGTACGACTCCGCCGAGCCCGGCGCCGGCGGCGAGGGCGAGGCCGGGCTGTCCGCCGCCGACCAAGCGCAGGAACCGACCGTCGTCACGCTGCACGGGGAGCACGGCGAGACCATCTACGCGATCGACCGCGACGGCGACGGCCGGGCCGACATCGTCGCCTACGACGACGACAGCGACGGCAAGGTCGACCGCTACGCGATCGACACCGACGGCGACGGCACGCTCGAGACCGAGCTGCGCGACCTCGACGGCGACGGCCGGGTCGACGCCGTGTTCATCGACACGGACAACGACGGCGACAAGGACGTGGCCGCGCTGGACACCAACGGCGACGGCAGCTTCGACCGGGTCGTGGCCGACCTCGACAACGACGGCAACATCGACACCGACGTGCGCGACACCAACTTCGACGGCAAGGCCGACTACGTGGCCCGCGACCTCGATGGCGACGGCCGCCGTGACGTGACCATCACCGACAGTGACTTCGACGGCCACTTCGAGACGGTGAAGTACGACAACCCGAAGGACGACCCGCTCGCACAGGCCTGAACTGGCTTCAAATTTCGCCGCCGGCCCTCGTCAGGGCCGGCGGCCGTTCGTAGAGTGCCCTGTGTGCGCCCGGTGGATTCCCAGCTCGACCCGCTGCTCGACCCGGCCGAACACCGGGCCTACCGCTTGCTGGTGCGCCTGGCCGCCGCCGCACCGGACGACCTGGCCGGCACGGCCGGCATCCCGGCCGCCGAGGCCCGTCGCCTGCTCGAGTCGCTGCGCGCCAAGGGCCTCGCCCGCGGCGGCCCGGTCTTCGAGCCCCTGCCACCGGACGTCGCGCTCGGTGGCGCCCTGCTGCGCCGCCAGCGCTCCCTGGAGTCGGCCCGCCAGATCGTGGCCGGCCTGACGGAGGAGTACCGGGCCACCGCCCGCCGCCGCGTCCCCGACCACGCCGTCGAGATCGTCGCCGGCGCCGCGGCCCTGCGCGAGCGCATCCGCGACGTGCAGAACTACGCCCAGGAGGAGATCCTCTGGTTCTGCCGGGTCAACCCGATCGCGATGTCGAGCCCGGAGAACACGGAGGAGACCTCGGCCCTGGCCCGGGGCGTGCGCTACCGGGCCGTCTACGAGCGCGCCCTGCTGGAGACCCCGGGGGAGCTGGACGGCATCGCCGCCTCGGTGCGCCGCGGCGAGCAGGCCCGGGTCGCCGAGTCCCTGCCGGTCCGCCTGGCCATAGCCGACCGGACCATCGCCATCTGCCCGCTGGTCCCCGACCGTGACCGCGACTTCGGCGAGCCGACGGCCGCGCTGATCCGGCGGGGGGAGCTGCTGGACGCGCTGGTCGCCCTGTTCGAGGCGACCTGGGAGCGGGCCTCGCCGCTGCTGCCGGACGAGCCGGACGGCGGCGGCCCGGCGGCGGCGGAGCGCCTGCTGTTGTCGCTGCTGGTGGCCGGCTTCCCGGACAAGTCGATCGCCTCGCAGCTGGGGGTGAGCCGGCGGACCGTGCAGCGCCGCCTGGACCGGCTGATGGCCTCGGCTGGGGTCGACACCCGGATCGCGCTGGCCTTCGAGGCGGGGCGCCGGGGTTGGCTGCCGGACCTCGGCGATGCTGCGCAGTGAGCCGGTTTTTGCGATAAGTCGGGCGCTTCGCGCCGCGACTTATCGGATTTATACCCCGACGGGAGATATCTCCGGATAGTCCGGTTTGCCAATAACTCGGGCACTGCGTGCCGCGACTTACGCATTTTTCGCCTGACAACCCGTATGTCCGGATTGCTAGGCGTTTCCCGGCGGGTGGGGCGGCGGCCTGGTGGGCCGCCGTGCGGGGACCGGGGCCGGGTGGGGCCTCGCCGCGGGGATGGTGGCCGGATCGGGCCGCCGTGTACGCCGGTGGGCAGGTGGGCCGCGCGACGCCGCTGAGGTGGAGGGCTAGCGACGAGCACGCGGCCCAGGGGGCTGGGCGGATTCCGAGGGAAGGGGGGATTCTCCGTAAACCGCCCGATCGAGAAGTCTGGGTCCCGAAGCAATCTTGGGACATGGGGGCCGGGTGCCGCATTTCGGCCATGGCGCGAAGTGGACAGCGGTTCAGTGCGCCGCGCGTTGGGTCAGCCACCGTGCGCCGAAGTCGACCAGGGCGCGCTGGCGGGTCAGGCTGGCGGTGCCGGCGCCCACGGGACCGGTGTGCTCCCCGCCGGTGATCTCCGCGAAGTCCTTGGCCAAGGGGACGAAGAGCGAGGTGTCGTGGGCCAGCTCGCGGTACTCGACCCACTGGCGCTCGCCGTCGACCAGGATCGGGGAGCCCTGGCGGCGGTACTGCTTGGGCGCGTCGGCGCGGTACTCGGCCAGGTGCAGCGACGTGTTGTTGTCGTGCCCCACGCCGAGCAGGAGTACCCAGGCGTCGGCGTCGTACAGGCGGGCCAGGGGGGAGTCCTCGCTCAGGCCGTCGTCCAGCCGGTGGCCGGCCGTGATGCGCTCGGCCAGCGGGCCCAGGGCGGCGAAGGACACGGTCGGGTGGGCGCTGCGCCGGACGCCCGCGAAGGAGCGGAAGCACTCGACGATCGCGCCCATCTGGCCCGTAGGCGTCACGCCGGGGTCGTAGGCGGGGGTCTCGGCGCGGATGATCGGCCACCAGTCCTCGGGGACGGGCGGGTTGCCCCAGTCCGAGGGCTCGGTCAGGCCGCGGCAGTGGGTCGGCATGACCAGGGTGCCGTCCGGGCCCAGCACGCGCAGAAGGGCCAGCACCACGGCCTGGGCGCCGCCGGCCACCCAGCCCAGGCGGGACATCGACGAGTGCACGACGACCGTCGCGCCCTCGGGCAGGCCCAGGGCGCGCAGATCGTGGGCGAGGCTCTCCACGGTGCCCGGGCGGGTCGAGCGGGCCACGGCGTCAGCTTCCATGGATTCATAATGTCCGGCATGACGCGGTGGACGCTGTCGGGGTTCGGCGACGAGATCGACGCGGATCCTGCGGTACAGGTGCAGGTGCTTCTGGCTCTTGGGGCTTCGCACGTGGAAGTGCGCAGCGCCTGGGGGACCAACGTGGTGGACATGTCCGACGAGGACCTGGCGCGGCTGGCCGGGCTGCTGGATCGGCACGGGGTGCGGGTCTCCGCGATCGCGTCGCCGATCGGGAAGTGCCAGGTGTACGACGACCCCGCCCCCGAGCTGGCCCGGCTGGAGCGGGTCGTGGCGGCCGCGCACCGGTTGGAGGCGCGCTACGTACGGCTCTTCTCCTTCTACCGGCCCGACGGCGTCGAGGCGGCGGCCGTGCGCGACACCGTGCTGGCGCGCCTGCGGGCCTTCGCCGACGTCGCCGAGCGGGAGTCCGTCGTGCTGGTGCACGAGAACGAGAAGGCGATCTACGGGGACACGCCCTCGCGGGTGCTCGACATCGTGGAGTCGGTCGGCTCCTCGGCGCTGCGGGTGGCCTGGGACAACGCGAACTTCGTGCAGGTGGGCGTGCGGCCGTTCACGGATGGGTACGCGCTGCTGCGGCCGCACATCGAGTACCTGCAGGTCAAGGACGCGCGGGCCGCCGACGGGGTCGAGGTGCCGGCGGGGCACGGGGACGGGGAGCTGCGGGAGACCCTGCGGGCGCTGCGGGACGACGGGTGGGAGGGGTTCGCCTCGCTCGAGCCGCACCTGGCCGATCCGGCGCGGCCGGACGTGCTGTCGGGGCCGCGGCGCTTCGGGGAGGCGGCCCGGGCGTTCGCCGGGCTGACCGCGGAGCTGGGCGTCGAGCTGGCCTGAGCGGACCGCGTCCGCCGGGCCGGTCGCAACGGCGGGCATCGGGCTGGCCCGCGGGCGGGCATCGGGCTGGCCCGCGGGCAGGCATCTAGCCGGCCCGCGGGCGGCCATCTAGCCGGCCCGCGGCGGGCAGTCCCGCCGGTCGCGCGGCGGGCATCTAGCCGCGGCCCACGACGGGCAGTCCGCCGGCCGCGCGGCGGGCATCAGGGCGGCCGGAGCGGGGCACGGCGCTGGGCGTCAAGGTGCGCCGAGCGAATCGCCTAAGCTGAACAGCCGTGGCACTCAGCATCGGCATCGTCGGCCTGCCCAACGTCGGCAAGAGCACCCTGTTCAACGCCCTCACCAAGGGGGACGCGCTCGCGGCGAACTACCCGTTCGCGACCATCGAGCCCAACGTCGGCGTGGTCGGGCTGCCCGACGAGCGGCTCGGGCGGCTGGCGGAGCTGTACGACTCCCAGAAGGTCATCCCGGCGCCGGTGTCGTTCGTCGACATCGCGGGGCTGGTGCGCGGGGCGTCGAAGGGCCAGGGGCGGGGCAACGCGTTCCTCGCGAACATCCGGGACGCCTCGGCGATCTGCCAGGTGGTGCGGGCCTTCTCCGACCCGAACGTGGTGCACGTCGACGGCAAGGTCTCACCCCGCGACGACATCGAGACGATCAACACCGAGCTCATCCTGGCCGACCTGCAGACCATCGAGAAGGCGCTGCCGCGGCTGGAGAAGGAGGCCAAGGTCCGCAAGGAGCGGGCCGGGGTCGCCGCCGCCGCGAAGGCCGCCGGTGAGCTGCTCAACGAGGGCAACACGCTGTACTCGGCCGGCTTCGACGTCTCCGAGCTGGGCGAGCTGCACCTGCTCACCGCGAAGCCGTTCCTCTACGTCTTCAACGTCGACGAGGCCGGCCTGTCCGACGCCGCCTTCCTCGACGATCTGCGCGCCATCGTCGCCCCGGCCGAGGCCATCTTCCTGGACGCCAAGATCGAGTCCGAGCTCACCGACCTCGACGAGGAGGAGGCCCTGGAGCTCCTGGCCTCCATCGGTCAGCCGGAGCCGGGCCTGCACCAGCTGATCAGGGTCGGCTTCCGCACGCTCGGGCTGCAGACGTACCTCACGGCCGGCCCCAAGGAGGCGCGGGCCTGGACGATCCCGATCGGCGCCACCGCCCCCGAGGCCGCCGGCGTGATCCACTCGGACTTCCAGCGCGGCTTCATCAAGGCCGAGGTGGTCTCCTTCGAGGACCTGATGACCGCGGGCTCGATGAGCGGCGCCAAGGCCGCCGGCCGGGTCCGCATCGAGGGCAAGGAGTACGTCATGCAGGACGGCGACGTGGTGGAGTTCCGCTTCAACGTCTAGGACGTGGCGTACGTTCGTTTTGCCCGTCGGAACCAGTCGAAGGAGCGCACGTGTCATACGTCGTCGATTTCGAGAGCGTCTCCACCGCAGGTCTGGAGTCGTCACCGGTCGCCGAGGCCCTGGCCGGGCTGCGCGCCAACGAGGCCCGCTACTTCAAGAACAAGTACGACCACACCTTCACGGTCGAGCCGGCATCGGCGGACAGCGAGGCGGTGGCCTACGTGCATCGCATCCTCCTGGAGGAGCGCGACCTCGTCATCGGCTCCCGGCCTCTGGAGGTCACGTCCTTCGAGGTCGAGGGCATCCGCTGGACGTACGTCTTCTATGAGTCGGGGCTGTCCATCAACGTGCTCTACACCCTCGAGGACGCCGGAAAGCGGGCCGTCGGCTTCAAGCTCTCTGACGGGATGGAAGTCCCGGCCGAGCTCGCAGACCGCTTCAAGTTCGCCCGCCAGAGGTCCAAGCTTGCCGGCACGATCCGTGGCTCGTTCTTCGTCATCAAGGGCGAGTACTGACGGTCGTTGTTCGAGGGTGGAACGCGGGCATTTCGGCAGGTTCGAGGCATTCCGACGTGTCGGGTACTCCGCGCCACGACATGTCGCATTTATGCGGTGCCGGGGTATAAATCGGATAAGTCGTGGCGCGCCAGCGCCCGACTTATCCGGCCCGATCTTGGCGCCGCGAAGCTGGCAGGGAGGCCCCCCAGGGGCCGACCGTTGTCTGACGGGAGCAACGGCCCCTGGTTGCACGGACCGGAGCCAAGAATTGGCTCTTAAGCAGCGCCAGCAATGATCGTCTTGTACATGTCCTCGATGCGGGCGGCCAAGGTGACCTCGCCCGGCGAGAGCTCCGAGTCGGCCGTGCCGGGCACGCGGAGCCGGATCTGGGTGCGGCCGTCCAGGCGGCGGACGTCCGGGCGGACACCAACGGCATCCGCGACCACTTTCATTCGCTCGGTGAGTGCCGCATGCTGGGAATCGTCGAGTGCCAAAGTGCGCCGGATCTCTCCGCCGTCGTGCGTCCAGCCCTGTAGTAAGGCCAGCGCATCGCTGAGATAGTCACGGTGATCGTCGCTCCACCGGGCCCGCATTTTGACCTACCCTCCCACGGCATCGTTGCCGGCTTGTGGCCGTTTCGAAGCCTGCCCGTCATCAACGGTGTATGCAAGTCTGACTAGCAACCGGTGGATCTGTCCACGGCCACATTTCCCTCGTGTGGTGAACAACAGGGCATAGCCCGCCACCGGAACTTCATTTGGATCTGGCACTCTGGTTGGCCGTGCAGACCGAACGGTTGATGCCACGGATCATCGTCGGAGCGGCGATCATCTCCGAGGGCCGCGTTTTGGCGTGTGAGCGGGCGCAGCCGCCCGAAATGGCCGGTAAGTGGGAATTTCCCGGGGGCAAGGTCGACCCGGGGGAGACCGAGGAGCAGGCCCTGGTGCGGGAGTGCCAGGAGGAGCTCGGGGTCGACGTCGTCGTGGGGCCGAGGGTCGGCGACGACATCGAGATGCTCGGCGGCACCGCGCTGCTTCGGGTGTACGTCGCAACGCTGGCCAACGGGGCGCAGCCGATCGCCCTGGAGCACAGCGACCTGCGCTGGCTGGGCGTCGGGGAGCTCCACAGCGTGCCCTGGCTGCCGGCCGACGCGCCCATCGTGCACGCGCTGGAGCCATTGTTACCGTCTAGCCCGTGAACCTGACGTACTCCGAGGTCGGCGCGACCCGTGAGGGCCCCCTGCCGCCCGGCTACCGGCACGTGAGCCGGCGTGTCCGGCTGGGCTCCGGGCCCGAGGTGTTCCGTACCGCGGCCGAGGCGCTGGCCCACTGGCGGCCGCAGCGGGGCGCGGGGCTGCGCGTGCGCGCCGGCGCGGAGCGGGCGGGGCTCGGGGTCGAGTTCGCCTCCGGCATCGGGGCCGGGCCGCTGCGCCTGTGGGTGCCCTGCAAGATCGTGTGGGTGGTGGACGAGCCCGGCCGGTACGGCTACGGGTTCGGCACCCTGCCCGGGCACATCGCGCACGGCGAGGAGGCGTTCCTGCTCGCCACGGATGCCGAGGGCGACGTGTGGTTCGAGGTGCGGGCGTTCAGCCGCCCGGCGAAGTGGTGGACCAAGCTCGGCGGGCCGGTGACCCGGCTGGTGCAGTCGCGGGTCACCGACAGGTACGCCGAGGCGATGCGGGGCCTCTAGGAACTGGCCCCGCATCGGCCGGGAGCGTCGGGCTCAGTGCCCGTTCTTCGGGTGGTTGTAGCGCAGCTTCTCCGGCGGGAGCGGGAACTCCTGGTCGTCGCCGAAGGGCGAAGCCGCGGCCGGGCGGTCCAGGTAGAGCTCCGCGACGGTCAGCTTGCCGTCGGCGCCGAGGGCCGGCTCCTGCGGAACGGGGCCCTGCTGGTGCCAGTGCGAGCCGGTGTCCGAAGCCGCACCCGTCGGGCTCGAGGCGTGCGTCACGGCCGGCTCGTCCAGCTGGTCACGACGGAAAATCTTGCGGCCAAGCCAGGTCACCGGGTCGTACCTCCGATCGACAACGCGTTCCTTCATGGGAATGATCGCATTATCAGTGATCTTGATGTGTTCCGGGCACACTTCGGTGCAGCACTTGGTGATGTTGCAGTAGCCGAGGCCCTGCTCTGCCTGGGCCAGCTCCTTGCGGTCACCGCGCGCGTCGAGCGGGTGCATGTCCAGCTCGGCGGCCCGGATGAAGAACCGGGGGCCGGAGAAGGCCTTCTTGTTCTCCTCGTGGTCGCGGACCACGTGGCAGACGTTCTGGCACAGGTAGCACTCGATGCACTTGCGGAACTCCTGCGAGCGCTCGACGTCGACCTGCTGCATGCGGTACTCGCCGGGCTCCACGCCCTTCGGCGGCGCGAAGGCGGGCAGCTCCCGGGCCTTCTGGTAGTTGAAGTTCACGTTCGTGACCAGGTCCCGGATCACCGGGAAGGTGCGCAGCGGGGTGACGGTGACCGTCTCGCTGTCGCCGAACGTGGACATCCGGGTCATGCAGCCCAGCCGCGGCTTGCCGTTGATCTCCATCGAGCACGAGCCGCACTTGCCGGCCTTGCAGTTCCAGCGGACCGCGAGGTCGGGGGTCTGGGTGGCCTGGAGCCGGTGGATGACGTCGAGCACGACCTCGCCCTCGTTGACCTCCACCTGGAAGTCCTCGAGCGAGCCACCCGTGTCGTCGCCGCGCCAGACGCGGAAATGGCGCATGGTACCCATTACAGCTCCTCGTCCGTCATGTACTTGGCCAGCTCACTGCGCTCGAACAGGCCCTGGAGCTCGGGGCGCATGACCGGCAGCGGCTTGTGCTCCAGCCGGACGTCCTCCCCCTCGAGCGAGCAGACCAGGTTGACCTGGCGCCAGTTCGGGTCCATCTTCGGGAAGTCCTCGCGGGTGTGCCCGCCGCGCGACTCGGTGCGCTCCAGCGCCGCCTTGGCCGTGCACTCCGACACGACCAGCATGTTGCGTAGGTCGAGGGCCAGGTGCCAGCCCGGATTGTACCGCCGTCCGCCCGTCGCGCCGACCTTCTTGACCCGCTCCTTGAGCTCGGCCAGCCGGACCAGCGAGTCGCGCAGCTCGCCCTCGCGGCGGATGATGCCGACGAGGGTGCCCATGATGTCCTGCAGCTCGTGGTGCAGGGCGTACGGGTTCTCGCCGCCCTCGCCGCGCTGCAGCGGGGCCAGCGCCGTCTCCACGGCCGCGTCGACCGCTGCCGCTGAGGGCTTGCGCCGCCGCGTCTCGGTTGCGTGCGCCGCCGCGTGCTCGCCCGCCCGCTTGCCGAACACCAGCAGGTCGGACAGCGAGTTGCCGCCCAGCCGGTTGGAGCCGTGCATGCCGCCGGAGACCTCACCCGCCGCGAACAGCCCGGATACCGCGGCCGCCCCGGTGTCGGCGTCGACCTCGACCCCGCCCATCACGTAGTGGCAGGTCGGCCCGACCTCCATCGGCTGCTTGGTGATGTCGACGTCGGCCAGCTCCTTGAACTGGTGGTACATCGAGGGCAGCCGCTTGGTGATCTGCTCGGGCTTGAGCCGGGAGGCGATGTCGAGCAGCACGCCGCCGGCCTGGGTGCCGCGGCCGGCCTTGACCTCGCTGTTGATCGCCCGGGCCACCTCGTCACGGGGCAGCAGCTCCGGCGGGCGGCGGTTGTTGTCCGGGTCGGAGTACCAGCGGTCGGCCTCCTCCTCGGTCTCCGCGTACTGCTTGCGGAAGACGTCCGGCACGTAGTCGAACATGAACCGCTTGCCGTCGGTGTTGCGCAGGACGCCGCCGTCGCCGCGCACCGACTCGGTCACCAGGATGCCCTTGACCGACGGCGGCCAGACCATGCCGGTCGGGTGGAACTGGAGAAACTCCATGTTGATCAGGGTCGCGCCGCTTCGCAGCGCAAGAGCGTGACCATCGCCCGTGTACTCCCACGAGTTCGACGTCACCTTGTAGCTCTTGCCCACGCCGCCCGTGGCCAGCACGATCGCCGAGGTCTCGAACAGCACGAACTCGCCCGACTCGCGGTAGTAGCCGAACGCGCCGGCCACCGCGCCGTTCTCGATGAACAGCTCGGTGATCGTGCACTCCTGGAACACCCGGATCCGCGCCTCGTAGTCGCCGTGCGCGGCGTAGTCCTCCTGCTGCAGCGAGACGATCTTCTGCTGCAGCGTGCGGATCAGCTCCAGGCCCGTCCGGTCACCGACGTGGGCCAGCCGCGGGTACTCGTGGCCGCCGAAGTTGCGCTGGCTGATCTTGCCGTCCTTGGTGCGGTCGAACAGCGCGCCGTAGGTCTCCAGCTCCCAGATGCGGTCCGGGGCCTCCTTGGCGTGCAACTCGGCCATCCTGAAGTTGTTCAGGAACTTGCCGCCGCGCATCGTGTCGCGGAAGTGCACCTGCCAGTTGTCCTTGGCGTTGACGTTGCCCATCGCCGCGGCGGCGCCGCCCTCGGCCATGACCGTGTGCGCCTTGCCGAACAGCGACTTGGAGATGATGGCGGTCTTCTTGCCGGCGAGCCGCGCCTCGATGGCCGCCCGCAGCCCGGCGCCGCCCGCGCCGATCACCACGACGTCGTAGGTGTGTCGCTCGATGTTCGTCATCGGGGGGTCCTAATTCCAGATTCGGAGGTCGGTGATCCAGTTCGCCGACACGGCCATGATGTAGAAGTCGGTCAGGATGACCGTGAACAGCGAGGTCATGGCGAACGTGCCGTGCCGGGTGTTCAGCTTGGAGATCAGCGTCCACAGCTGGTACCGGACCGGGTGCTTCGAGAAGTGCTTGAGCCGTCCGCCCATGACGTGCCGGCAGGCGTGGCAGCTCGCCGTGTACCCGGCCAGCGCCAGCACGTTGACCACGATGATCAGCGACCCCAGGCCGATGCCGAAGTTCCCGTCGGCCCCCTTGAACGCGTGGAACGCGTCCCAGATGTTGATCAACAGGATGATCGACGCCACGTAGAAGAAGTACCGGTGCGAGTTCATGAAGACGAGCGGGAAGCGCGTCTCGCCGCTGTACTTCTTGTGGGGCTCCTGCACGGCGCACGCCTGCGGCGACAGCCAGAGCGAGCGGTACCCGCTCTTGCGGTAGTAGTAGCACGTCACCCGGAAGCCGGCGACGAACGGGAACGCCGCCAGGCCGAGCGGAAGCCACCGCGGGAACGCCCCGAACGGCGTGCCGAAGTGCGACGAACCCGGGACGCAGGAGTCGCTCAGACAGGGGGAGTAGAGCGGCGTCAGATAGCCGTGCTCGGGGACGAAGTACCACTTCGCCATGAAAATTCGAATCGTCGAATAGACGATGAAGAACAGCAGAATCACCGCGATGGACAACGGGGAAGTCCGCCACCCGTCCGTCCGCAATGTCTTGGCGCTGATCGCGGCGCGGCCCCCCGCGCCGGCAACTGACCGAGCCCTGGTCGGCGTGGTCGTCATGGTGAGTACTCCCTGGACGGGCTGGTGAAGAGTTCGCCGAGTGTACCGATCTATGGTCGGTGCACACGTTACGCCCGACCCAGCAGCGACGTGCGTTGGGAGTCTTGCGTGTGTCGACTCCGTTGTCGAAACGCCTCATTCGGCAAACTCACCCCCTCCCGGGGTCCCCTCCTTTCCCTATCATAGGTTTGGTTTGCCTTACCTTAGTTCGACTCTTGGTGTGCTCTCGGCCCTCCGGACCTTCGCGCCTTCGCGCCTTCGCGCCTTCGCGCCTTCGCGCCTTCGCGCCTTCGCGCCTTCGCGCCTTCGCGCCTTCGCGCCTTCGCGCCTTCGCGCCTTCGCGCCTTCGCGCCTTCGCGCCTTCGCGCCGGAGGTCAGCCCGACGCGCCGCCGGTGTAGTTCCACGACGCCAGCCGTACCGCCGGCGCCACGAACCCGGCCTCTGACCAGGGCCCCGGCTGCTCCACCGCCCGGGTGCCCAGCCCGAGCACCGCCCCCGGCCCGAACGCCTGCGCGTACGACTGCGTGAACCGGAAGTTCCGCACCGGCGTCGTGATGACTCCGTCCTCGATCAGCCACACCCCGTTGCGCGTCAGCCCCGTGACCACCAGTGTCCGCGGGTCCAGCACCCGCGTGTAGTGGTTGTCCGTCACCAGCAGCCCGCGCTCGACCCCGGCCACCAGCGCCGCCACCGACGAGTCGGCCGCCGGCCCGTCCACCTCCACCGGCGCCGGCCCCTCCGCCGGCAGCAGCCGCAGGCTCGACGCGATCGCGCCGAAGCTCGCCCCGCCCGGGATCGCGTGCCCGGTCGACCGCGCCCCGCTCCCGGCCCGGGCCGCCGTGCGCCGGTCGTGCACCAGCGCCGCGGAGACGCCCTTGTCCACCAAGACCACCCGCTGCCGCGGCGTGCCCTCGGCATCGAACGGCAGCGCCGTCGCGTCCGGCAGCGACGCGTCCTCCACCAGGGTCACCGACGGGTCGAACTGCGCCTCGCCCAACTGCAGGAAGGACTGGCGGTCGAGCACCATCTTGGCGTTGAACCCGTACATCGCCAGGAACTGCAGCACGTCCGCCACCGCCGCCGGCTCGAGCACCACCTCGTACTTCCCAGGCGGCAGCTCCACCGGGTCGGCCCCGGCCCGCGCCTTGGCCGCCGCCCGCGCGCCGAGCACCGTGCCGTCGATGTCGGCCAGCCGCACCGCCGCCAGCCGGGCCAGCCCGTCCGACGTCGCCGTGCGCGCGATGCCGTCCATCGCCGCGCTGCTGCGCGCCGCCGTCAGGTGCTGCCCGTCAGAGTTCGCGTAGGCGATCCGGGTCGAGGACGTCCGGCAGTACCCGGCGGTGTCCAGGCCGCCGGCCTGGTCCACGAAGGCCCGCACCCGCGCCGCCCGCTCATCCGGCGAGGCCGCCGCGGTCTCCTCGTCGAGGTTGCCGGAGAAGCCCAGCGGCGTCCGCGGCGTGAGTCCCGGCCACGTCGGGTCGGCCGGCGCGAGCCGCATCGCGTCGACCGTGCGCCGGACCAGCTCGTCCAGCGCGTCGAGCACCGTCGTCGACGTGGTGGCCGTGCGCCCGTCGGCGTGCAGCCGCAGCCGCACCGAGGTCGTCTCGTCGGCGACGTTCTGGTGGATGTACGAGTTGGCGAACCGGGTCAGCGCCAGTGCGTGCCGCTCCACCGCCACCTCGGCCTCGATCCCGGCCCCGACCATTTCGAGCACCCGCTGCGCCAGGTCGGTCTCGGTCGCCGCCATGCTGGTCATCCCCGCACCCCCACTCATCCCCGCACCCCCACTCGGACATTCTGGAACCGGGCCGCCGCGGCCGGGTGCCCGGTGTGCCCGATCTGGCCGGGCTGGCCCTTGCCGCAGTTCGGCGTGCCCCAGGACACGATCTCCGAGCTCAGCATGTCCATCGAGCCCCAGAAGCGCGGCCCGATCCCGGTGTACGTCGGGTTGCGCAGCATCCGCCCCAGCTTGCCGTTCTTGATCTCCCAGCCGATCTCGCACCCGAACTGGAAGTTGAGCCGCTTGTCGTCGATCGACCAGGACCGGTTGAGGTCCATCAGCACCCCGTCGTCGGTCGCCGCGATCATCTCCTCCAGCGTGTGCGGCCCCGGCCGCAGCCCGACGTTCGTCATCCGGACCATCGGCAGCCGCGCCCACCCGTCGGCCCGCACGCTGCCCGCGTAGTCCAGCCCCGCGACCGCGGCCGAGTCCCGCCCGGCCAGGGCCCCCACCCAGATCCCGTCGCGCACCGCATACCGCGGCGTCGCCGGCGTCCCCTCGTCGTCGTACCCGAACGACCCCAACGCCCCCGGTATCGTCGGATCGATCGTGATGTTCATCAGCTCCGACCCGTACCGCAGCTGGTTGATCTTGGCGAGGTCGAGCCACGACGTGCCCGCGAAGGCCGCCTCCCAGCCCAGAATCCGGTCCAGCTCGATCGCGTGCCCCACCGACTCGTGGATCTGCAGCGCCATCTGCTCGCTGCCCAGGATCAGCGTCGTCTCACCCGCCGGGCACTGCGGCGCCGACAACAGCGCCCGAGCCTCCTCCGCGATCCGCGCCGCGTGCGCCGGGATGTCGAGCTCGTCGACCAGCTCCCAGCCGCGCGTGCCGTACTGCCCGCGGTACGACGGATAGGACCTCCGCTGCGTCTCCCCGTCCCCGATGACCGTCGCCGAGATGCCCGCCCCCGCCTCGCGGATGTGCTGGTCGATGCGGTGCCCCTGCGACGACACGAACCACTTCTGGGTGTCCCAGATCTGGTACAGCCCCTCGGCGATGTCGGCCCCCGCCTTGTGCGCCTCCGCCGTCGCCCCGGTCAGCAGGTCACCCTTCACCGACAGCGCCACCCCGAGCGGGTCCACCTCGCAGGCGCTCGCCCACGAGTCCACCCGCGCCTCGACATCCACCAGGTCCAACGCCGGCCCCGGCACCGTGGAGGAGGCCCGCGCGATCGCCGCCGCCCGCTCACCCGCCCGCCGCGCTGCCTCGCCGCCGAGGTCCGGCACCGCGAAGAACCCCCAGCTGGACCCCACCAGCGCCCGCACACCGACGCCGGCGTCCTCGTCCTGCCGCAGGTCCTCGATCTCACCGTTGCGCGCCGTCATCGACTCGCTCCGCCGATGCATCACGCGGGCGTCCGCATACCGCGCCCCGGCCGCGAGAGCCGCCTCAACCGCGGCGGTCGCTACGTCGAATTGGGTCATGGTTGGACAGTACCGAGGGGGTATGACAGTTTGGGCGGACTCGACCCTACGCCGATGCCTCCGTTACCCGATCAGCTCGTTGATCTGCCCCGCGAGCACGATGTCTTTCTCTGTCACCCCACCCGCGGAGTGCGTCGACAGCCGGAAGGTCACCGTCCTCCACCGGATGTCGATGTCGGGGTGATGATCGGCCTGCTCGGCGACGTGTGCGACCTCGGCCACCAGCCTTATCCCGTCGAGGAACGTCGGCGCGGTCACCGAGCGCTCGATCCCTTGCGCGTCGCCGGACCAACCCGCGAGGCCGGCGAGGGCCGCAGAAACCTCATCGTTGCCGAGCACATCAACCATGGCCCCGAACCTACCCCCGCCGCCTCCGCCCACGGATGAGGATTTGCAGTACGGCGATGAAGACGACGACCACCGCGGCGGCGCTGATCGCCGCGATCACCCCCGCCGGGTTGCCGCCCCCAGCTTTCCCGGCCGAACTCGGCGCGGCCGAGGCTTGGGGGGAGGCGCTGGGTGAGGCGGGCGGGACGTCCGCGGTGAGTGCCTTGACGGGGTCGACGATCCCGAACCCGTAGACCGGATCCCGCCCAGGCTCACCCTTGTCCTGTGCGGTCGCGGTCAGGCGGTGGACGACCTCCGGCCCGCTCAGCTGGGGGTACTTGGCTCGGACGAGGGCGACGACGCCGGAAACGACGGCGGCCGCGTCGCTGGTGCCGCGGCCAGACTGAGCCTTCCCGTCGAGGTCGGTTGTGACCATGTCCACGCCGGGAGCGGTGAGGACCATTTCGGCGCCGGCCACAGAAACGGCTGCGCGTTCCCCTTGCTGATCGACCGCTCCGACCGCGATCACGCCAGGCATTCTCGCGGGGAAGGTGATCGATCCGTACGTCGGTTTGTTCCCGGCGGCGGCGACGACCACGACGTTGGCATCGATGGCCCGCTGGATCGCATCCTTGACTTCCTTGGCTTCGCTCGTGTCCAGCGAGATGTTGATGACCTTGGCGCCTTGGGCGACGGCGTAGTCGATGCCCTTGGCCAGATCCAGCGGATTGCCACCCACGTCCAGGGCCTTCGACACCTGGACGGGCAGGATGGTCGACTTCGGGGCGATACCGAGGACGCCGTTGTTGCCGCCCTTGCCGCGACCGGCGATCAGCCCGGCCATCGCTGTACCGTGTCCGACGATGTCGTACCTGCCGTCGCCGGTGTTTCCGCCGAAGTCCTTGCCCGGTATGACAGCAGAGGCCAACTCGGGCGACGTGGTATCGACCCCGGAATCCTCCACCGCTACAACGACGCCCTCGCCTTGGCTGATTTTGTGAGCGTCGGCAATATGGAGGAAGCGCAGGTGCCACTGCATGTCACGGATCGAGTCCGCGAATGCGGGTGCTGGGAATGCTGTCGCCGCAAGACATGCCGCCACGATGGCCAGCGCGAAACGCCGTAGGGTCAACGGTCGATCCCGATCACGCCAGGCGCGGCGTCGTTCCATGATGGCGCGGGGGGAGGTTCGAGCAACGGCGTCACGCCTTCCTCGACCTGCCATTGTTCGTTTGGGTCACGATCGCGGTCGGTGCGCCGCCGGGCATAAGCTTCGTAGCTGCGGTCACGCCAACCACCCGCCGGCGTGTGCTCATCCGGTTCCGTTGGCCCGGGTCGGCCGGAAACTCGGCGGTCAGTCCGGTGACGACCTTCCGATGTCGCTCCTGCCCGTCCAGGTTCGTGGCCAATTATCCCGGATCGGACCGTAGGTGCGCCGAATTGGCTGCCGGCTGTGGTCGGCCGTCCGAGTGGCTCACCGGCCAGTTGCCGGACCACTGGCGAAGGACCGGGCGACCTCTCGATGAGTCCGCCAGGGCGCAGAGCGCGCTGGCCTGACGGCGTCTCCGTGATCCATCCCGGTGCGAGAGGCAGAATCGGATTTGCTCCCGTTGGTAGCGGCCCTCCCGCTGAGATGGGCGGCATCGGGGGAACTGGCGGTGCGAGTACCGGTGGGCTCGCGACCGGTGTCGGAGTGCCGGTCAGAAACGGCCCAGGGTCGGCAGTGATCGGAGCGGTTCCGCCAGCCGTCCGGGCATCTGCCGGCGGTGGGTCGAAGACGGGCGAAGACAGGTATCCGCTGCCCTCCGGCCGACTGCGGCTTCCACCTGGATGTTGTGTGGTTGGAATCGCTGGCTTTGCACCATCCTGAAGACGGCCCATCTTCGGAATGGTCGTCGTGTCGTTGGTTGCTGCAGCCACCTTGTTGTCGGCGGCTTCCATGATCTTTCGAGCCTGTGCATCCAGGTGATCCTGATGCAGCCCGAGCACCGCACCCCCAAAGGAGTCCGGCAGACCCATGGTAGGAACCCAGCCGTCGGGCAGGCTGCCGAGCAGCGGGCTCAACGGTGTGCTCGTCTTGACGTAGGTCCTCAGTGCGGCTTTAGGGTCGTAGTATGACGCGTGAAGCGGCTCGAGCTGCCTTCTGGCGTCCATCAAAGCGCCGGTGACGGTGACATGCGTCTGCTGGACCTTGGCGGCGGCATCTCTCGCGAGCTGCATTGCCTCGACCGTTTCGTCGATCCTGGTCAGGAAAGCCTGGGCCGCTGCACTCTTGTCCGGATTCCAGGCGGCGGCAACCTGTTTGCGCAGCTCCGTCAGGTTTTCGATCTGTTTGCCGAGCAGCTGCTGCTTTTCGTTCCAGGCCTTTTCGTGGGTGGTGTTGTTGGTCGCGTTCTCGTCGGCCACCATCTGCCACATGCCCGGGACCGAATAGTTGCCGTACGTGCCGCTCATCGCGTCGCTCCGGGGTTGTGCAGCTCGCGGTTCTCGTTCATCCGGTCCCGCTGTTCGTCGGCCAAGGCCTGCTGGTAGGCCGCCTTCGCCGTTTCTTCGCCACGAGTCACCTCGGTCGAAGCGCCGCGTTGCAAAGCCTCGAGGAAGCTCACGGATTGGCTGTCGGCGTCGCGGTAGGTGGTGACGATCTCCTGGGCTACCTTGGCCAGGACGGCGGCATTGTGGGACAAGGTGTCCAGGAAGAGCATGGCTTCTTCCATGCGCTGCCAGTAGCTGTAGGCGGCCGACTGTACGACCGGGCTGGCGCTGTGGATGCCGAAGGCAGGATAGAACTGCAGTTGGTTCTTGATGCGCTCGCTGCCGGGAGCGATGTCCTTGTCCACCGAGGCCTGCAGCTTCGTGCTGAAGTCTTGCATGCCGGTGGCGTTGATCTCGATGCCCTTGCTGTCGGCCACGGTGCCTCCCCCGTCCGTGTGATGACATGTTCAAGGTAGCGGAGCGTCGCAGGAGGAGAAAGAACGATATGTCGATACGTGGGGTCGTGCGGGAGCTGCTCGTGCGGTGTGTGGACACGTGGGCGCCGGGCAATCTCCACACTCCGCACGGAGCGACGTTTCTCTACGCGTCCGGGCGGGGGATCGACGTGGCGGCGGCCGAGGCGGTGGTGCGGGCGTTCGCCGAGTTCGGGGATCGGCTGCGCGGGCGGCTCACGTTGTTGTTCGTGGCGCCCGGGAGCGAGGCGCTGGGCTCGCGGGTGGAGGGGCTGCGGCGGGAATTGCGCATGCCGCCGGAAATGGGCGTGCACGTCGTGGGCAATGGCAACGTCGGGGCGGTGTTGAAAGCGGCCGGGGCCGGGAGCGGGCCGGTGCTGGCGGTGATCGACGAGACCGTCGAGATGAGCTTTACCGCCGCCGTCGTACTCCTCACCGCCCCCGCCGGAGACTGGGCGACGCAGCGCGAGCGGTTGCGGCGGGCCGGGCTGGAGCTGACGGCCGGGGTTGAGCTGGTCGACGGGGAGGACGAGCTGCTCGTCGGGTTCGGCACGCGGTCGGGCAAGAGCCTCGAGGCGTTCAAGGCCGAGCTGTGGGCCCTCGACGAGTACGCCGGCGTGCGCTACCGCGACCCCAGCGACCCCGAGGGCCACCTCATGGACATCTCGCTCGAGCCCAATCCCGGTGCGCTGCGGCGGGAGATCCTGCAGCGGCTGCGCGGCGGGGCGATGACGGTCACCGAGCTCAAGCGCTTCGCGCTCACCGACACCGTGTACCGCGCCGTCGACGCGCAGAAGGTCGTCACCGCGCTGCTGCACGCGGGTTCGGTGACGCGCAGCCCCGAGGGTGGACGCCTCGGGGGCGACGTCGTCATCCGGATAGCGGCAGCGAACGGCGGATGAAGTCGAGCTCGATGCGCAGCAGCTTCTCGGCCAGGCCACCCGCGGCCATGTGGGTCGCGCCGGTCAGCGGGATCATCGAGTGCGGACGGCCGGCGCCCAGCAGGGCGGCCGACAGGCGCAGGGTGTGCGCGGCGACCACGTTGTCGTCGACCAGGCCGTGGACGAGGAGCATCGGGCGGACGTCGTCCGGGCGCACCGGCGGCTCGGCGGCCAGCTCGATCAGGGAGTTGTGGGCGTAGACGTCGGGCGCGTCGGCGGGCAGCCCCAGGTACCGCTCCGTGTACGCCGTGTCGTACAGGGTCCAGTCGGTCACCGGCGCGCCGACGACGGCGCAGTGGTACACGTCCGGGCGGCGCAGCACGGCCAGGGCCGACAACCAGCCGCCGAAGGACCAGCCGCGGATCCCGACCCGGTTGAGGTCGAGGTCGGGGTGCTTGCCGGCGAGGCCCTGCAGGGCGTCGACCTGGTCGCCCAGGATCACGTCGGAGAAGCGGCGATGGATGGCCTTGTCGAAGCTCGGGGCGATGCCCGGGGTGCCCCGGTTGTCGATGGAGACGACGGCGAAGCCCTGGTCGGCCCACCACTGCTTCTCCTGCCAGCGGGCGCGCGCGGCCACGACCTCCTGGTGGCCGGGGCCGCCGTAGATCGCGACCAGCACGGGCAGCTTGCGGCCGTCGACGTGGTTGCGCGGATAGACCACGCCGGTCGGCACGCGCCGGTCCGTCACCCGTTCGAGGGCCGGCCGCGGTGCGTAAGGGGGCGCGGCGGCGAGCGACGGGATGCCGCCGATCGTTTCGCCGTTATGGATGACGGTGTACGTCGACCCGCCCGCCTCCAGCGTCTGCGAGCCGATCACGAGCGTCCGGCCGGCCGCCTGGGCCTGGTGCCAGCCCGGCTCGGTGGTCAGCCGCGTCGCCCGCGGGCCGGAATGGCTGACCGGGATGCGGAAGACGTGCTGCTCGCTGGGTTCGCCCTCGCTGGCCTCGACCACCAGGTCGCCGTCGAGGCGCCCGGCCACTCTCCTGACGTACAGATTCGGCGGGGTGATGAGGCTGCCGTCGGCGAACAGGCAGCGGGCGTCGTAGCCGTCGTGGCCGAGCTCGCCACCGACCAGCACCCGGCCGTCGGCGAGGTGGGCCGGCGTGCCCGGGACCGGCTCGACCCAGCGCGGATCGGCGAGCTCGGCGTGGACCTGCGTCTCGCCGGTGCGCGGGTCGACGGCGATCACGAGGCCGTGCTGCTGCAGGCGGCGCAGCACCGCGAGCAGCGGGCCGTTCTGCTCGGACCAGGCGGCGGCGACCAGGTACGGATACGTCTCCCGGTCCCAGTGCACGTCGACCCAGCCGCCGTCGAGGTCGAGCACGTGCAGCGTGACCTTGGCGTTGGTCGCCCCGGCGTGTGGATAGGCGATCGTGGTCGGCGCCTGGTCGGGCTGCGACGGGTCCTGCAGGTGCCAGCGGGGCACGCGCGACTCGTCGACCCGGGCCGTGAGGATGCTGCGGCCGTCGGGCGACCACCAGTACCCCCGGAAGCGGTGGAACTCCTCGGCGCCGATGAACTCGGCGAGGCCCCAGGTCACGCCGTCCTCGCCGGCCAGCAGGCTGTCGGTGCCGTCGGCGTCGACGACGCGCAGGGTGCCGCCGGTGACGTAGGCGATGCGCCGGCCGGTCGGGTCGAGGCGGGGGTCGACGACCGGGCCGGACGTTTCCAGCTCGGTCACGTCGCCGGTGAGCAGGTCGGCCTTGAACAGCCGGCCACCCAGCGGGAAGGCGGCCAGCACGCCGGCCCCGTCGAGGGCGAACGAGCCGATGCCGCCGGCGGAGAGCCGCAGCCGCTCGCGCAGGGCCCGCTCGGCGGCCGGCAGATCCGGCTGGTCGCGCAGCAGCGTCGCGGGGTCGGCCAGGCAGCGCTCGGTGCGCGCGGCGACGTCGTAGACCCACAGTGCATCGCTGGGGTCCTCGGGACCCGACGAGCGTAGGAAGATCACCCGCGCCCCGTCCGGGCTCACCGTGACTGCGCGGGGCGCGCCGTAGGAGAAACGACGGGTTCGTGCGGCCAACTCCGGATAGTCCACCCCGGAATGTTGACTCGCGCCCGGCGGATTGTCATGTCTTTGCCCTTGAACGTCACTCGGGGTGTGCGGCCGGTTACGCACACCGTGGCGGTTGGAAGAACTGTCGGTGGTACGCCGTAGAGTTGCCCCCGTGAGTGCTCGGAGCATCCTGTTCGTCCATGCACACCCCGACGACGAGTCGATGGGGACCGGCGCCACGATGGCCCACTACGCGGCCGCCGGCGCGCATGTAACCCTCGTCACCTGCACCCTCGGCGAGGAAGGCGAGATCCACGTGCCCGCGCTGGCCGGGCTCGCCGCGGCCGAGGGCGACCAGCTCGGTGGGTACCGCATCGCCGAGCTCGCCGAGGCCTGTCGCCACCTCGGGGTGAGCGACCACCGCTTCCTCGGCGGCGCCGGGCGCTACCGGGACTCCGGCATGATGGACACGCCGGCCAACAAGCACCCGCGCGCGTTCTGGGGCGCCGACCTCGACACCGCCGCGGGCGAGCTGCTCGAGATCATTCGCGAGACCCGCCCGCAGGTCGCGGTCACCTACGACCCCAACGGCTTCTACGGCCACCCCGACCACATCCAGGCCCACCGGGTGCTGACCCGCGCCGTCGAGCTGGCCGAGGCCGAAGGCATCGCACCCGAGAAGGTGTACTGGACCGCCGTGCCCCGCAGCGTGCTGGAAGCCGGCATGCGGGAGTTCCGCGGCTCTTCCGACAACCCGTTCGCGGACATCGAGCGGCCGGAGGACCTGCCCTTCGGCACCGCCGACGAGGACATCGCCGCGCGGGTCGACGCCCACGAGTTCGCCGAGGAGAAGACGGCGGCCCTGAAGGCGCACGCCACGCAGATTCCCCACTCGTCCTGGCTGTTCTCCATCGCGGGCAACTTCGGCGCGGAGTTCATGGGCGTCGAATACTTCCAGCTGGCCCGCGGTGACAAGGGGCCCGGCGTGGGTCCGTACGGCTGGGAGGAGGACCTGTTCGCGGGCCTCGACGTCGACGTGCCGCCGGGGCCGCGGGAGGTGCCGGTCGCAGCGCTGGAGGCCACGGCGCTGTCCAGCGGCGCGACGATGGAGCCCGGGTCCTCGTGAGCACGAAGCGCAAGGGGGCGCCGCGCCCCGGCATCCGCCCCGCCCCGCAGATCGCGCCGGGCGGCCCGGACCTCGCCACCGCCGGCCTGACCGCGGACAGCACCACCGGCCCCGCTCCCGCCGGCCCGGCGTCCAACAGCGCCACCGGCCCGGCGTCCAACAGCGCCACCGGCCCGGCGTCCAACAAAGCCAACGGCCCAGCGTCCAACGGCTCGGTGTCCAACGACCCTGAGCCCGCCGGCATCGCGTTCAATGTCGGCGGACAGGGCGCGTCCTCGACGACCGGCGGGCTCGAAGGGGGAGACGCTGGTGGTGTGGCGAAGCTGAACGACGACGCGGGCCGCAGGTCCATGTCACCGGCGGTCGAGCAGTTGCTGGACGTCGGGATCAAGGTGGCCGGGTTGGTGATCGCCACCCTGCTCGCGATCGTGCTCGCGCTTTTCGAGGCCTTCTACTCCCCGTTGCGCATCGGCGGCGTGCGCGTGCCCGTGTCGCTGGTGCTGGCGCTGGCGACCAACCCGCTGCTCGGGTGGTTCGCGTTCACGACGAGCCGGCTGCGCCTCGCCGCGCTGCTGCCCGCGGCGGCGTGGTGCGTGATCTGGTTCGTGGCGGCCGGGAAGACCTCGGAAGGGGACCTGGTCATCACCGGCGACAACTGGGTGGGGCTGCTGACGCTGTTCGCGGGGCCGCTGGCCTTCGCGATCGGGATCTACGTCTCGTCGATGCGGCAGCGGCTGTCGGCCGGGCCGCGCAGCGGTCCCGGTGCCGGGCCGTCCACCACCTCGCCGACGGCCGGCGTCTAGCGAGCCGGGCGCCGGGGCTAGCCCGCGAGTTCGCCGCGGGCGATTGTGCGGGTGATTCCGGTTCCGGCCGGGAACGGTTGCCGTCGAAATGCCGTGACATCGGCGTTGACGTGGGGGAATTGCCGACGGCCGGGCCGGGCTCAGGGAACTCCGAGGCGGCGGGTCTTGCGCCTTGGAGGTATCGGCGAGTAAACACGTTTCCGCGTCGGGTGAGGTGCCGGCGGATCGGGGAAGCGAAAACACGGGAGGCTGGCGATGAAGGAGCGGTGGTTGCCCGTCGGGCTCGTCGCGGGGGGCCTCTTTCTGGTCAATCTCATCGCGCGGCTCGTGGTGCGGTTCGGGGCCGGGGACGACGACGCCAAGCAGATCACCATCGGGCTCTGGGCGCTGTGCGCGGTCGGGGCGGTGATGATTCCGGTGGCGTTCTGGTACGGCCGGAGATACCCGATGATCCGCGTGGTGGGGGAGCTGGGTGCCGCCGTCGTCGTCGCGTGCGTGCTCGCGGTGCTGATCGGGCCGTTCGTGTCCGGGGTCGGGCCGTTCAGTAACGGCGTCGGGCTCGTGTTCCGGCAGTTCTTCTACTTCGTCGGGCTGTCCGCGATCGGGACCGTGATCGGGCTGCTGCTCCTGATGACGTTCGGCCTCGATTATCGGTCGCAGTCCTGGAAACGGTATGTCGACCGGGTCGGCACGAAGCCCCGCAAGGTCATTCGCCGCGGATAAGGTCAGCCGACCAGGCGGCGCGACGAATAGACGTGGTGCGTGGTGAAGCCCAGTCGCTCGTAGAGCGCGACGGCCGCGGTGTTGCGCTGCTCCACCTGGAGGTACGCCTTCTCGGCGCCGAGCGAGCCGGCCCACTCGACCAGGGCGGCGACCAGGCGCTGGGCCAGGCCGCGGCGGCGGGCGTCCTCCGCCACGCCGATGACGGACAGCCCCAGCCAGTGCGAGCCGGGATCGGCGACGCAGCCGCGGGCGGTGCCCAGGAGGGTGCCGTCCTCGCCGTACCACTCGGCGAAACGAACGTGCGGGACGGACGTCAGCACGCCGACGGCCGAGTCCGGGAGGGGGCCCTTGCGGCCGCCGACCGCGGCCAGCCACTCGGCCGACGGGGTGGTGGCCAGCGCGAGGCGGCCCGGCACGTCGGCGAACGGCGGGAAGGCCAGCTCGGTGAGCCTCGCCGTCATCACCTGGGTGACCGGCAAGGCGATCCAGCCGCGGCGCCCCAGCTCGTCATCGAGGCGCTGGAAGAGCGGCACCGGGACGCTCATCGCGGGGACGAGGTCGCGGTCGCGGTACCACTGCTGCACGAAGTCGATCGCCTCGCTCAGCGGGAGGTCCGGGTCGCCGATGGCCAGGGCCGAGTTGGCCCGCTGGGTCCAGCCGTCGGTGGCCCGCAGCCGCCAGTCGCCCAGGCTCGCCCGCTCGGCGGCCGGCCAGCCCAGGGCCGCGGCGGCTTCGAGGGACTCGGTGGGGGTGAAACGGCGGCGCGGGGGAACCGGCTTGGCCCGCACGATCTCAGAAATTGGAACGCGGATCGCGCCCGAGCGGGCACGGACTGTGAGATGTGTCTCGGACGCTTCGACCAAGTGGCCCAGAATGTCGGAAAACACGGGTCGTTCGTCGTGCATCCCGACGATTCGGCGCACGACGACGCGCTGTCCCACGTGTTGTGGCCCGAGCACGATCGACCTCCCGCGAACCTGGATACTAGGCTTCTTACCGCCGCGGTTGGATGCGGCGGGGTTTGCCAGCCCAGGTTGGCAGCCTCAGGCGCGAAAGAGGGCGACCCGTGACTTACATCATCGCCGAACCTTGCGTGGACCTGCTCGACAAGGCATGCATCGAGGAGTGCCCTGTCGACTGCATCTACGAGGGCAACCGCATGCTCTACATCCACCCCGACGAATGCGTGGACTGCGGCGCCTGCGAGCCGGTGTGCCCGGTCGAGGCGATCTTCTACGAGGACGACGTCCCGGAGAAGTGGAAGGACTTCGTCGGCGCCAACTACACGTTCTTCGACGAGCTGGGCTCGCCCGGCGGCGCGTCGAAGGTCGGCAAGATCGAGAAGGACGCGTCGTTCGTCGCCGCCCTGCCGCCGCAGGAGCGCGAACACTGACCGGCACAGTCTCCTCAGCTGGGGCCCGGCGCGCGCTTGCGGCCGGGCTGCCGGACTTCCCTTGGGACCGGCTCGAGCCGGCCAAGGCCGCCGCGGCGCGACACCCGGACGGGCTGGTCGACCTGTCGATCGGCACACCCGTGGACTCGGTGCCGGCGATCATCCGCGCGGCGCTGGCCGAGGCGTCCGACGCGCCCGGCTATCCGTTGACGGCCGGCTTCCCGGCCCTGCGCGCGGCGATCGCGGACTGGGTGGGCCGCTGGTGCGCGCCCGGCTCCGGGTCGTTCGGCGTGCTGCCCACGATCGGCTCGAAGGAGCTGGTCGCCTGGCTGCCCACGCTGCTGGGCCTGGGGCCCGGCGACACCGTGGTGATCCCGTCGGTGTGCTACCCGACGTACGAGGTGGGGGTCCAGCTCGCGGGGGCCACCGTGGCGCGGTCCGACTCGCTCACGGCGCTCGGGCCGGCGCGGGTGCGGATGGTGTGGGTCAACTCGCCGTCCAACCCGACCGGGCGGGTGCTGCCGGAGGCGCACCTGCGCAAGATCGTGGCGTGGGCGCGTGAGCGCGGCGCGATCGTGGTCAGCGACGAGTGCTACCTCCCGCTGCCGTGGGAGTCGGCCCCCGTGTCGATCCTGTCCGTGTGCGACGGCGTGTTCGACAACGTACTCGCCGTGCACTCGCTGTCGAAGCGGTCCAACCTCGCGGGGTACCGCGCCGGCTTCCTCGCCGGCGACCCGGCGCTCGTCGAGGAGATCCTGGCGGTGCGCAAGCACGCCGGAATGATCGTGCCCGCCCCGGTGCAGGCGGCCATGATCGCCGCGCTCGGGGACGAGTCGCACGTGGACGAGCAGCGCGAGCGGTACCGGCGGCGGCGCGAGATCCTGCGCGAGGCCTTCGAGCGGGCCGGGTTCACGGTCGAGCACTCGGAGGCCGGGCTGTACCTCTGGCTGACCCGCGACGAGGACTCCTGGACCACGGTCGACTGGCTGGCCGAGCGGGGCATCCTGGCCGCGCCGGGGGCCTTCTACGGGCCGGCCGGGGAGCGGCACGTCCGGGTGGCGTTCACCGCCACGGACGAGCGGGTCGCGGCCGCGGCCGCCCGCTTGTAGCTGTGCGATGGCCCCCGCCGCGCCGCGGCGGGGGCCGGCCAGTTCAGTTGGCGTGCAGCGCGGCGTTGAGCTCGATGCCCCGGCCCTGGCGCTCGCGCACCTCGAGCCGCCCGTTCACCGAGTTGCGGATGTACAGCAGGTTGCTCAGCCCGGACAGCTCCCGCGCCTTGACCACGCGGCCGTCCGGCAGGGTGAGCTTCGAGCCCGCCGTGATGTAGCAGCCCGCCTCCACCACGCAGTCGTCACCCAGCGAGATGCCGATGCCCGAGTTGGCGCCGAGCAGGCAGCGCTCGCCCAGGCTGATGGTCTCCTTGCCGCCACCCGACAGCGTGCCCATGATCGAGGCACCGCCGCCCACGTCGGTGCCGTCGCCGACCACCACGCCGGCCGAGATGCGGCCCTCCACCATCGAGGTGCCCAGCGTGCCGGCGTTGAAGTTGACGAAGCCCTCGTGCATGACGGTGGTGCCCGGGGCCAGGTGCGCGCCCAGGCGCACCCGGTCGGCGTCGGCGATGCGCACGCCGGACGGGATCACGTAGTCGACCATCCGCGGGAACTTGTCCACGCCGAACACGTTGAGCCGGCGACCCGCCCGCCGCTCCAGCGCGCGCAGCTCGTCGACCTGGTCGGGCAGGCACGGGCCGGCCGAGGTCCAGGCGACGTTGGCCAGCAGGCCGAACTGCCCGTCGAGGTTGGCCTGGTGCGGGCGGACGAGGCGGTGGGAGAGCAGGTGCAGGCGCAGGTACACCTCGGCCGTGCTCGACGGCGCGTCCCCGAGTGACTGGATCTCGACCCGGACCACCTCGGTGCGCAGCCCCAGCGGTGAATCCGACGATTCCGAAATATTCGAAAAGTCGCTAGCGGGCGAGGCGGGGGAGCCCAGGCCCAGGTTGCCGGCCGGGAACCAGGCGTCCAGCACCTGGCCCGAGGAGGTCACGGTGGCCAGGCCCAGCCCCCACGCGGGGGAGTCGATGTAGGCGGTCGTCACGTGACCGAACGCTACCCCATCTAATGTCAGAGCCATGCTCACCCGTGAAGTCCTCGCCGATCCCGTTGCCCTGACCCGCGCGCTGGTCGACATCGAGTCGGTCTCCGGCAACGAGGCCGAGATCGCCGACCGCGTCGAGGAGGCGCTGACCGCCACCAAGCTGCAGGTCCAGCGCTTCGGGCACACCATCGTGGCGCGGACCGAGCTCGGCCGGGCGCAGCGCGTGGTGGTGGCCGGCCACCTCGACACGGTGCCGCTGCACGACAACTTCCCGTCGCGCACGGAGGGCAACCTGATGTGGGGGTGTGGCACGTCCGACATGAAGTCGGGCACGGCCATCGCCCTGCACCTCGCCGTCACCGAGGAGGCCCCGCGCCACGACGTGACGTACGTGTTCTACGACTGCGAGGAGATCGACTCGGCGCGCAACGGCCTGAGGATCCTCGCCGACCGGCGTCCGGACCTCCTGACCGATGCCGCGTTCGCGGTACTGCTGGAGCCCACCCACGGCCTGATCGAGGGCGGATGCCAGGGGACGCAGCGCGTGATCGTGCGCACCAGCGGCAAGCGCGCGCACTCGGCCCGGTCGTGGCTGGGCGAGAACGCGATCCACAAGGCGGCGCCCGTGCTGGAGCGTTTGCAGCGGTACCGCGAACGCATCGTCACCATCGACGGCTGCGAGTTCCACGAGGGGCTGAACGCGGTGCGGATCGCCGGCGGGGTGGCCGGCAACGTCGTGCCCGACGCCTGCGAGGTCGAGGTCAACTTCCGCTTCGCGCCGGACCGCGACGAGAAGGCGGCCGAGGAGCACGTGCGCGAGGTGTTCGACGGCTTCGACGTCGAGCTCACCGACTCCGCCCCGGGCGCGCTGCCGGGCCTGGACGCGCCCGCGGCCCAGGAGCTGCTCGGCGCGATCGGCCGCCCGCCCCGGGCCAAGCTCGGCTGGACCGACGTGGCCCGCTTCGCCGTGCTCGGCATCCCGGGCCTGAACTTCGGCCCCGGCGACCCGAACCTGGCTCACAAGCAGGACGAGCACGTGGAGATCGACAAGATCGTCGAGGGCGCCGAGGTCATGCGCCGCTGGCTGCGCGGCGAGGCCTGACCGGCCGCCGATGAAACGGGCAATTCGCCCGTTCGCGGCGTAGAGCGCCTATACCCCGTCGGGGTAAAAGTCCGAAAAGTCGTGGCGCGTCAGCGCCCGACTTTTCGGGTAAAGGGCTCAGTTCGCCTCGGGCGTGGAGTCCTCGAGTGCCGGGTCGATCTGGCGCATCAGGCGGCGCACCGCGAGCACCTCGCGGATCCTCCGGTTGATCTGCCGCTTCTGGCGGTCCTGGTCCGTCCGCGTCATGGCCGGTCACCCCCCACGTCCCTGCCACTGGTATACCGAGTAGGACGCGACGGTAGGGCGGAACGTTGCTCCCCGCACCCATTTTCTTACCGAAAGCGTCCGATCATCGCGGCGCGGGTGGCCCGGTGACGAAGGTCTTACCGTCCGGGTAGGGCCAGGCGTTGGCCACGCAGCCCTCCAGGCCGAAGGACTGGCGGGCCATCACCGGGGCGGGGGCGCCCTTGCGCGGGCAGACGGCGTGGCCGTTGCCGAGGAAGTGGCCGACCTCGTGGTTGACGACCATGTTGCGGTACTCCGCGACGCTCGGGTACCAGGCGACGGCGAGCAGCCAGCGCTTGAGGTTGACGATGACGTCCCGGCCGCCGCGGCAGGACACCTCGCCCTTCGTGTTCACGCCGCGCTTGGCGCACATGGTGTCGGTCGTCGATGGTGTGGCCAGATGCACAGTGAGCTCGCTCGGGCTGCCGGCCGGGACCCGCTGGAAGGAGAATCGGCCTCCTGCGATCCAGCTGCGCCCGTCGCCGAGGGTGCGGTGCACGGCGGCGGCGAACTCCTCGGGGTCGACGCCGGAGCCCTGCTCGGTCGCGACGGTGTAGTGCACCAGGTGGCCGGCGGTGCCGACCCGCTCACCGCCGGTGGCGGCGTAGTCGAACTTGCCGTTGCCCCTGAACGGCACGGAAGGGGGCCCGGTGGGGGTCGGCGACGCCGACGAAGGCGGAGACGGGGACGAAGCCGGCGACGTGGACGGGGACGAAGACGGAGAAGGCGCGGCCGACGACGAGGCCGCCATGGGCATTGCGGGGGGAGAGGAAGCGCTCATGCCGTACCAGATGATGGAAGCCCCCACCAGGACCAGGCATGCCAACGAGAGCAGCATCCACCCTCGTCGCGTCATGGCCGTATTGGACCATGACTTCGCCGCCTGGTGGGCCCCCCGCAATCTGATCGACGTACCGTGACAGTCATGAGCGGCCCGGATCGACGTGACGGGCCGCGCACAAGCGGACAGCCTGGCTCAGGCCGGCGCCGGAACGAACCGGAGGTGACGGCATGAGCGAAGCCAAGCGCAGCCGGCCGCGGGAGCGGCATCGGGGAATGGTGACTCTGCGTCGCGACGCCATTCCGTTGAGCACCGCCGATCAGCGACTGCTCGACTCGCGCCTGCGGCACGAGTGGAAGACCAAGGACGCGTGGCGGGCGCTGCGCATCCTCAGCGAGTTCGTCGAGGGCTTCGACACCCTGGCCGACCTGCCGCCGGCCGTGAGCGTGTTCGGCTCGGCCCGCAGCAAGCCCGACAGCCCGGAGTGGGCGATGGGCGAGGCGCTCGGCAAGGCGCTGGCCGGCGCCGGGTATGCGGTGATCACCGGCGGCGGGCCGGGCGTCATGGAGGCGGCCAACAAGGGCGTCTCCGAGGCGGGCGGGCTGTCCATCGGGCTGGGCATCGAGCTGCCGTTCGAGCAGGGGCTCAACGACTGGGTCGACATCGGCATCGACTTCCGGTACTTCTTCGCGCGCAAGACGATGTTCGTGAAGTACGCGCAGGCCTTCGTGGTGCTGCCGGGCGGCTTCGGCACGCTCGACGAGCTGTTCGAGGCCGTGACGCTGGTGCAGACGCGGAAGGTGACGCGCTTCCCGGTGGTGCTCATGGGCACCGACTACTGGCGCGGGCTGCTCGACTGGATGCGCGACACCATGCTGCCGGACGGGAAGATCGGACCCGAGGACCTCGAGCTGCTCTTCCTCACCGACGACGTCGAGGCCGCCGTGCAGCACATTCGCGACGCGGCCGAGCACCTCGAAGAGGAGACCGAGTAGATGGCCCGCATCGGTGTGTTCTGCGCCTCTTCGCAACGGCTCGACCAGCACTGGCTCGACCTGGCCCACGAACTCGGCGTCGAGATCGGCCGCCGCGGCCACGAGCTGGTCTCCGGCGGCGGCTGCGTGGGCATGATGGGCGCGGTCGCGGACGGCGCCCGGGCCGGCGGGGCCCGCACGTTCGGCGTGATCCCGCAGTCCCTGGTCGACCTCGAGGTGGCCGACACCAAGTCGGACGAGCTGGTCGTCACCGACGGCATGGCCTCGCGCAAGCTGCTGATGATCGAGCGCGCCGACGCGTTCATCACGCTGCCCGGCGGGCTGGGCACCCTGGACGAGCTGTTCGAGGTCTGGACCACGGCCATGCTCGACCTGCACCGCAAGCCGATCCTGCTGCTGGACTCCGGCGGCTTCTACGGCGGGCTGCTGGAGTGGCTGGGCGGCCTGTCCCGCGAGGAGTTCGTCCGCCCGTCGGCCATGACGCTGCTGCTGATGGCCCAGGACGTCGACAAGGCCATGGACCTGATCGAGGCATCCCTGGTCGACGCGGCGCGCGGACAATAAGTCCGGGTCCCGCGATGTGATTCCATAGGCCGCGTGACCGCGACAGCTTCCCCCGCGGGGCAGCGCCGTGCCTTCCGGCTCGTGCGCCGCCCCCCGGCCGCGGCCGTCCCGGTCTTCGCGGACCCGTGGCAGCGGCTGGTCATCGAGCACACCAAGGGCCCGCTGCTGGTGGTCGGCGGCCCCGGCACCGGCAAGACGAGCGCGCTGGTCGAGGCCGTCGCGGCCCGGGTCGAGGAGGGCGCCGACCCCGAGAGCATCCTCGTGCTCACGTTCGGGCGGCGCGGGGCCGGGCGGCTGCGCGACCGGATCGAGGGGCGGCTCGGGCGGGCCGCCGGGCTGCGGACCACGGCCGAGCCGATGGTCCGCACGCTGCACGGGTACGCCTTCGGGCTGCTGCGCCGGGCCGCCGTCGAGCGGGGCGAGGCCTCGCCGCGGCTGCTCACCGGCCCCGAGCAGGACCTCGTGATCCGGGAGCTGCTCGCCGAGTCGGCGGCGCCCTGGCCGGAGTCGCTGCGCGGGGCGCTCGGCACCCGGGCCTTCGCCACCGAGCTGCGCAATCTGCTGCTGCGGGCGGTCGAGCGCGGGGTCGGGCCGGCCCAGCTGCAAGAACTGGCGCGGATCCATCGACGCGCGGACTGGTCCGCGGCGGCGTCCTTCTTCCAGGAGTACCTCCAGGTGCTCGCGCTGCGCGACGCCACCGGGCGGGGTTCGGTGGCCTACGACTACGCCGAGCTGGTGCGGGCGGCCGCCGGGCTGCTCGCCGGCGAGCCCGACCTGCTGGAGAAGGAGCGCCGGCGGCTGGCCTACGTGTACGTCGACGAGCTGCCCGACACCGACCCCGCCCAGGTCGAGCTGCTGGAGCTGGTCGCCGGCAACGGCGCGCACCTGGTCGCCTTCGCCGACCCGGACTCCTCCACGTTCGCGTTCCGCGGCGCCGACCCGGCGATCGTCGGCGACTTCGGCGAGCGGTTCCCCGGCGCGCTGCGGGTGACCCTGCCGCACTCGCGGCGGCTCGGGTCCGGGCTGCTGGCGCCGATCGGGCGGGTCGCGGCGCGGCTGCGCGGGCCGTCGCGGCACCGGGCGATGCTGGCCACCCGCGAGGGCGGCACGACGGAGACGCGGACGTTCGCGTCGGAGACGTCGGAGGCCTCGTACATCGCGCACCGCCTGCGCGAGGCGCACCTGCTGCGGGGGGTGCCCTGGGCGCGGATGGCGGTGATCGTGCGTTCGACCGCGCGGCAGCTCGCCCCGCTGCAGCGGGCGCTGCACTCGGCCGGGGTGCCGACGGTGACCGAGGCCGAGGACCTGCCGCTGCACCTGCAGCCCGCGATCGCGCCGCTGCTGCTGCTCATCCGGTGCGCGCTCGACGCCACGCGGCTGGACGAGGACGCCGCGGTGGCGCTGCTGCACTCGCCGCTGGGCGGCGCCGACCCGCTGGCCGAGCGGCGGCTGCGGCAGGGGCTGCGCGCGCTCGCGCTGGCCGCGGGGGACCGCCGGCCGTCGGGCGTGCTGCTGCTGGACGCGCTGCGGGACCCGGCCGAGCTGGCCATGGTGGAGCGGCGCTGGGCCGCACCGGCGAGGGCCGTGGCCGGGCTGCTGCAGCAGGCCCGCGACGCGGCGGCCCGGCCCGGTGCGAGCGCCGAGGAGGTGCTGTGGGCGGTCTGGCAGGCCAGCGGCCTGGCCGAGCGCTGGTCGGCGCTGAGCGCCCGCGGCGGGCACCGGGGCGCGGCGGCCGACCGGGACCTCGACGCGGTCGTGTCGCTCTTCGACGCGGCGGCCCGGTTCACCGACCGGCTGCCCGGCGCCGGCCCCGACGTCTTCCTCGACCACGTCGAGGGCCAGGACCTGCCGGCCGACAACCTGGCCCCCTCGGCCGACCGGGGCGACGCGGTGCGCATCCTCACCGCGCACGCGGCCAAGGGGCTGGAGTGGGACGTCGTGGCCGTGGCCGGGGTACAGGAGGGGGTCTGGCCCGACCTGCGGCTGCGCGGCAGCGTCCTCGGCTCCGAGCTGCTGGTCGAGGTGCTGGCCGGGCGGAGCATGGAGACCATCGGGCGGCTCACCACGCTGCTGGACGAGGAGCGGCGGCTGTTCTACGTGGCCGTGAGCCGGGCCCGGGAGCAGGTGATCGTCACCGCGGTGGCCTCCGGCGACGGCGAGGAGCAGCCGAGCCGGTTCCTGACCGAGCTGGCCACGGACGCCGAGCTGGAGGAGGAGGCGTACTTCGAGCCGCCCCGCCCCCTGACCCTGCCGACCCTGGTGGCCGAGCTTCGGGTGGCGCTCGTCGACCCGGACGCGCCCGACGATCGCCGGGCCGCGGCCGCCGGGCTGCTGGCCCGCCTGGCCGCCGAGCGGGTGCCCGGGGCCGACCCGGACGGCTGGTGGGGGCTGCCGGCGCTGTCCGACGAGCGGCCGCTGGTCGACCCGGGGGAGGCGGTGCAGGTCACGCCGTCGACCGTGGAGAGCGTCGAGCGGTGCAGCCTGCGCTGGCTGCTGGAGCGGCACGGCGGGTCGCTGACCCCGTCGCCGGAGCAGTCCATCGGCAACCTCGTGCACGCCGCGGCGATGCTGGCCGCGGACGCCAGCGCCGACCGGGCGCAGCTGGTGGCGTACGTCGCCGACCGCTTCGACGCGATCGAGCTCTCGGCGCGCTGGCTGGCCGGCCGGGAGCGGGACCGGGCCGAGTCGATGCTGGACAAGCTCATCGGCTGGCTCGCCGGCAACCCGCGCCGGCTGGTCGCGATCGAGCAGGACTTCCTCGTCGAGCTGGCCGACCCGGAGGCGCCGGTCGAGATCAAGGGGCGGGTCGACCGGCTGGAGCTGGACGAGCAGGGCCGGCTCGTGGTCGTGGACCTCAAGACCGGCAAGTCCATCCCGGCCAACGCCAACCTGGCCGAGCACCCGCAGCTGGCCGCGTACCAGGCGGCGATCGAGCTGGGCGCGTTCGAGGAGTCCACGGTGCCGGGCGGGGCCACCCTGGTACAGCTGGGCGGGGAGACCAGCGCCGCCCGGGAGCAGGTGCAGCCGCCGCTGGGCGAGGCCGACGACCCCAACTGGGCGCAGGCGCTCGTGCGGCGCACCGCGCAGACCATGGCGGCGTCGACCTTCTCGGCCGTCGTGAACAACAAGTGCCGGGTCTGCCCCGTGAAGACCTCGTGCCCGGTGTCGGGTAAAGGCCGTCACGTCACATGACCCCACTGGAGCTCGCCAAGCTGCTCAGGCTGCCCGCGCCCACGCCGCAGCAGGCCAAGGTGATCGCCGCGCCGGTCGGGCCGCTGCTGGTCGTGGCCGGCGCCGGGTCGGGCAAGACCGAGACGATGGCCGCCCGGGTGGTGTGGCTGGTCGCCAACGGCCACGCCCGCCCCGAGCAGATCCTCGGCCTCACGTTCACCCGCAAGGCCGCCGGCGAGCTGTCGCACCGCATCCGCCAGCGGCTCGGCCAGCTGGTGCGCCGGCTCGGCCGCGACGACCTCATCGCCGGCGAGCCGACGGTCGCGACGTACCACTCCTACGCCGCCCGGGTCGTGCGCGAGCACGGCGTGCGGGCCGGCTTCGAGCCGTCGACCCGCCTGCTCACCGAGGCCGCCTGCTGGCAGCTGGCCGACGCCGTGGTGCGCGCCTACGACGGCGACATGACCGCGGTCTCGGCGGCGCCGTCCACCGTCGTCGACGCCGTGCTCCACCTGGCCGGCGACCTCGCAGAGCACCTGCGCGAGCCCGCCGACGTCGCCGCCTGGACCGGCCGGTTCTTCGCCGAGGTGGGCGCCAAGACGGGGAAGATGGCCAAGCCGGTGCGCGACGTGCTGGCCCGCCAGCAGGCCCGGCTCCAGCTGTTGCCGCTGATCCGGCAGTACACCGAGAAAAAGGCCCTGCTGGAAGCCATGGACTTCGGCGACCAGCTCTCCAGGGCGGCCCGGGTGGCCGTGGCACACGACGAGGTGGGGCAGGTCGAGCGCGACCGGTTCCGGGTCGTACTGCTGGACGAGTACCAGGACACCTCCCACGCCCAGGTGGTGCTGCTGCGCGCCCTCTTCGGCGGCGGCCACCCGGTCACCGCGGTCGGCGACCCCTGCCAGTCCATCTACGGCTGGCGCGGCGCCTCGGCCGGCAGCCTCGAGCGCTTCCCGGCGGAGTTCCCGGCGGCCGGCGGCGCGCCCGCCCCGCTGCTGTCGCTCACCACCAGCTGGCGCAACCGGCCCGAGATCCTCGACGTGGCCAACACCCTGTCCGCCCCGCTGCGCAACCACGGCGCCCAGGTCGCCGAGCTCGCCCCGGCCGACGTGCTGGCCGAGCCGGCCTCCACCGCCACCGTGCACTGCGCGCTGCTCGACACCTACACCGAGGAGGCGGCCTGGATCGCCGACCGGGTGCTCGCCTCGTGGCGGCGGGCGGCGAAGGTCGACCCGGACACGTTCGCCCTCGACATCCCGGTCGAGGACCGCCCGTCGACCGCGGTCCTCGTGCGCACCCGGGCCCAGATCCCGGCGCTGGAGAACGCGCTTCGCTCCCGCGGCCTGCCGGTCGAGGTCGTCGGCCTCGGCGGCCTGCTGGACACGCCCGAGGTCCGCGACGTGGTCAGCGTCCTGCGGGTGCTGGCCGACCCGGCCGAGGGGGCCGCGCTGCTGCGCATCCTGACCGGCCCGCGCTGGCGGATCGGCCCGCGCGACCTCGTCGCCCTCTACCGCCGGGCCCGGGCGCTGGCCGCCGCCCGCCGCCACGGCGACGCCGGGGCCGAGCCGGAGCTGGCGGACCGCCTCGACGAGGCGGTGCTGGTGGAGGCGCTGGACGACCTGGGGGAGCCGGAGCTGTACTCCGCCGAGGGCCACCGCCGCTTCGCCCGCCTCGGCGGTGAGCTGCGCTCCCTGCGCCGCCGCCTCGACCAGCCGCTGCCCGACCTCGTCGCCGACATCGAGCGGGTCACCGGCCTCGACGTCGAGGTCGCGGCCCGCCATGGCGACGCCGGCCTGGCCCGCGGCCATCTCGACGCGTTCAGCAACATCGCGGCCCGTTTCGCCGCCGAGTCGGAGGGCGCGACGCTGAGCGCGTTCCTGGCCTTCCTGGCCGCGGCCGAGAACGAGGAGCGCGGCCTGGCCCCCGGCGAGGTCGAGGTGGTCGGCGGCGCGGTGCAGATCCTCACCGCGCACGCGGCCAAGGGCCTGGAGTGGGACGTCGTGGCCGTGGCGGGCCTGTGCGTGGACGTCTTCCCGGGCGCCAGCAACGCCGGCGACCACTGGCTGCGCGGCCTGGGCGTGCTGCCCTTCGCGCTGCGCGGCGACCACGCCGGCCTGCCCGCCCTGGACCTCTCCGCCGTCGCCGACGTCAAGGGCGTGGTCGGCGCCCTGGAGACGTTCACCCGCGACTGGCGCGAGCACGACGTGCGGGAGGAGCGGCGGCTGGCCTACGTCGCCGTCACCCGCCCCCGCCGGCTGCTGCTGGCCAGCGGCTTCTGGTGGGGCGAGGGCGTGAAGCGGGCCCGCGGCCCGTCGGTGTTCCTGGAGGAGATCCGCGAGCGCTGCCTGGCCGGTGCCGGTCAGGTCGACGAGTGGGCCCCCCAGCCGCAGGCCGACGCGCAGAACCCGACCGCCGCCGACCTGCCCAGCGCGAGCTGGCCGGCCGACCCGCTCGGCCCCCGCCGCCCGCTGCTGGAGTCCGCGGCGGCGCAGGTCCGTTCCGCCTCGGGAGAGGTCGACACGCAGGATCCGCTGGCCCGGCGCTGGGCCGAGGAGACCGAGCTCCTCCTGGCCGAGCGCGCCCGGCTGGCCCCGCGCGCCGACGCCGCCGTGGACGTGTCCCTGCCCGGCCACCTCTCCGTCTCCCAGCTCGTCGCGCTGCGCCGGGACCCGCAGCGGCTGGCCCGCTCGCTGCGCCGCCCCCTGCCGGCCCGCCCGGACCCGTACGCGCGCCGCGGCACCGCCTTCCACCACTGGCTGGAGCAGCGCTTCCAGGCCGAGCGCCTGCTCGACCTCGACGAACTCCCGGGCGCGGCCGACGAGGGCGCCGCCCCGGACGCCGCCCTGAGCGATCTGCAGGCCCGCTTCCTCGCCAGCGAGTGGGCCGACCGGGTCCCGCTGGACGTGGAGGTCCCCTTCGCCTCGGTCATCGCCGGCGTGGTGGTCCGTGGCCGGATGGACGCCGTCTACCGCCACCCCGACGGCCGCTACGACGTCGTGGACTGGAAGACCGGCGCCCGCCCGGCCGGTGCCGACGCCACCGCGGCCGCCGTTCAGCTGGCCGCCTACCGCCTGGCGTGGGCCGAGCTGCGCGGCGTCCCCCTGAGCCAGGTCGGCGCCGCCTTCTTCTACGTCCGCAGCGGCGAGACCGTCCGCCCGGCGGACCTGCTGGACGAACCCGGCCTCCTGGCCCTGATCACCGCGCTCCCGACACGCTGACCTGCTGCTGTTGATGAAGGACCTTCGCCGCGCGCCGGGCTCCTGAGGTACCCCCGAAGCTCAATGAACTGGCAAGGTTCCGACAGCTGGGTGTCGCCGGAACCGAATCCTCGCCGAAGCTGTCCAAGAGAGCATGCGAGGGGAAGTGCCCAGAATGCAGGCACCGCAGGTTCGTGAGGTCGCCGTGGTCGTCGGGGTCGCCACCGCCGGTGTGGTGACCGTCGCGCTCATCGTGCTCGGGCCCGTCGCCTGGGCCGAGGGGCCGCGCTATCCGCACGTTACCCAGCTGCACCCGCCGGCGCAGGCACAACCCTGAGGTAACCATGACCGGGGGCTAGCTGGCCACGGTCGCGTCCGGCTGCGACACTTGGCGTGAGATGACCGAGCAGCGTTCGCCCTGGGCTGAGCCGGATACGCACACCGTGATCGAACCGGTGCTGCCTGCGTCCACGGCACCGAATCCGGGCCCGGCCCAGCCGTTTGACGGCCGGCCGGGTGGTTCTGCGCGCGTCGCGCCGCAGTACAACTCGGGGCGGGTCTCCCGGTTCGGCGCGCCGCCGCCTCCTCCGCCGCCGCCCGACGTGCTCTCGAACGGGCGCGGCGACGGCGACGGCGACGACCCGGTCAAGCGCAACCAGCGGATCCTCAAGTGGCTCGGCGGGGGAGCGATCCTCGTCGTGGCCATCGGGCTCATCGTGATCCTGGTGTCGGTGCTCACCAACAACGCCACCACGCCGGGCGGGCTGTTCAACCGGCAGGCCGAGGGGCCCAGCGACACCCGGCCCGAGCTGGCCCGGCGCTGCCCGCCGCCGAGCATCCCGCCCGACAACCCCAACAACGGGGGCGGGGCCGAGGTCCCGCCAGGGCCGCGCACCACGGACAGCGAGTCGGGGATCAGCTACAAGCAGTACGGCGCGCCCTGGCGGCCCCTGCTGCAGAACTGGCGCGACCAGGGTGAGCTGAAGATCACCTACCGGCAGGGGCAGGACTTCGTCACCGAGCCGGACTACGACGGCAACGGCAACGACTACCACGCCACCATCCTCTCCGGGCACGTGCCGGCCGCGGTCAACGACGGCATGGTGCTCGACCTGCACTGCGTCGGCGACCAGATCGCGGCCGACGTGCGGGTCAGCTTCTACCCGAAGGGCAACCAGCTCGAGCAGCTCGAGGCCAAGGACCTCACGCTCGGCGGGCGCCCGGCCCGGCTGCTGAAGTTCCGGCTGCACTTCAACCAGGCGGGGCTCAACGCCAAGAGCGAGCTGGTCTCGATCGCGCTGGTGGACCTGGGCAAGCCGGAGGCGGCGATCCTGTACGTCTCGATCCCGGACACGCACCGGCAGTACGACTACGTGGCCGACGAGGCACCAGAGAGTATCCGCCCCGTGTAGATCCACCTGCGTGAGTGGCGCCGCTTGCGTCGATCCGGCACGCTATCGCGCATGAAGCAGCGGCTGGCGGCGATGGCCGTCGGACTCGTCGCGGCGACCGGGGCCGTCCTCCTCCCGGCGAGCCCGGCGCGGGCCGACGTCATCCGCGACGACGAGTGGCATCTGCGGTACCTCGACGTAGCCGAGGCCAACCGGCAGACCCGCGGCGAGGGCGTCACCGTGGCGATTGTCGACCGCGGCGTCGACGCCACCCACGACGACCTGACCGGCTCCGTGCTCGACCCGGTGTACGTGCGGGCCACGGACCAGACGATCGCCGACCCCGACGGCCACGGCACCGCGCTCGCCGGGGCGATCGTGGGCCACGGGCACGGTGACGACCAGGGTGCCGGTGTGGTCGGTGTGGCGCCCGGGGCGAAGGTGCTGCCGGTCGTCGTCGACACGCCGATCGACCGGGCGCCGACCGCCGACGAACTGGCCGCCGGCGTCGACCTGGCGGTCGAGCAGAAGGCCCGGGTGATCGTGGTCGGGTACTCCGTCGCCGGCAGCGACCGCCTGTCCGAGGCGATCCGGGCCGCCCGTGCCGCCGACGCGATGGTGGTGGCCGCCGACGGCGACCAGCCCAGCCGCGACTTCGAGCCGTACCCGGCCGGCTACGAGGGCGTCCTGGCCGCCGTGCCGCTGAGCCGGGCCGGCGACGTGCGGGTGCAGTCCACCAGCGGGCGCCGCCTCGGCCTGGGCGTGCCCGGCTTCCAGATCATGACCACGAACGCCGGCAACCGCTACCGGGTGGACGACGGCAGCGCCTCGCCGGGCCTGCTCGCCGGGGCCGTCGCCCTGGTGCGGGCCGCCTACCCGGACGCGAGGTCGGCCGAGATCGTGCGCCGGCTGACGCTGACCGCGATCGATGCGGGGGCGAAGGGGGTCGACCCGGAGTACGGCCTGGGCCGCCTCGACCTGGTCCAAGCTCTCACCCGGCGACTGCCGGTACCCTCGCCATCACCCTCGGTGAGCCGGACCTCGGCCGGCGCGTCGCCGGCCGCCGCGCCGGTGGCCGGGCCCCCTCCGCCGCCCCGCTCGCGTGGCGAGTACGGGTGGCTGCTGGGGCTGCCGCTGCTCGCCGTGGTGCTCGTCCTGTTCGGCTACGCGGCGGCCGCGGAACGCCGGATCCGAATTTCGGCCCGGGACGAAGTAGATTCGGTGAGTGTCCAGTCGTAGCCCCGGTGTGCGGATCCCGGCCTCCAAGTATCCCGTCGAGCGATTCACCCTGCCCAACGGCCTGCGGGTGGTGCTGACCCCAGACCGCGCCGCCCCCGTGGTCGGCGTGGCGGTGGCCTACGACGTCGGCATCAGATCGGAGCCGCAGGGTCGGACCGGCTTCGCCCACCTGTTCGAGCACCTGATGTTCCAGGGCTCGGAGAACCTGGAGAAGCTCGCCCACTTCCGCCACGTGCAGGGCTCGGGCGGCACCTTCAACGGGTCGACGCACTTCGACTACACGGACTACTACGAGACCCTGCCCTCCAACGCGCTCGAGCGGGCGCTGTTCCTCGAGGCCGACCGCATGCGCGCGCCCCGGCTGACCGAGGAGAACCTCCGCAACCAGATCGACGTGGTGAAGGAGGAGATCCGGGTCAACGTGCTCAACCGGCCCTACGGCGGGTTCCCCTGGCTGCGCCTGCCCCCGGTCATGTTCGACACGTTCGCCAACGCCCACGACGGCTACGGCTCCTTCGAGGACCTCGAGTCGGCGACCGTGGCCGACGCCGCCGACTTCTTCGACCGGTACTACGCCTGCGGCAACGCCGTGCTGGCGGTCGCCGGCGACTTCGACGTGGCCACCGCCACCGCGCTGGTCGAGCGCCACTTCGGCGACGTGCCGGCGCGCCCGGCGCCGCAGCGCCCCGACTTCTCCGAGCCCGACCTGACGGCGGAGCGCCGCTCCACCTACGAGGACCGGCTCGCCCCGCTGCCCGCCGTCGCGGCCGCCTGGCGGGTGCCCGACCCGATCTCCGACCTGGCCGGCTACCTGCCCTACGTGGTGCTCGCCGAGGTGCTCACCGACGGCGACGCCTCCCGGCTGGTCGAGCGGCTGGTGCTGCGCGACCGGTCGGCGACCAGCATCGGCGGCTACATCGGCTTCATGGGCGAGCCCTTCGCGGTGCGCGACCCGACCGCCCTGGTGCTGCAGGCCCACCTGCCCCCGGGCGGGGACGTGGACAAGGTGCTGCGCAGCGTCGAGGAGGAGTGCGCCCGCATCGCCTCCGACGGTCTGGCCGCCGACGAGCTCAGCAGGACCCAGGCCCGCATGGCCACGCACCTGCTCCGCGACACCGACGCCGTGCTGGGCCGGGCCCTGCAGATGGCGCTGCTGGAGCAGCAGCGCGGCGAGCCGGAGCTGCTCAACCAGCTGCACACCCTGATCGGTGAGGTCACCGAGGAGCAGATCGTCGCGGCCGCCGGGCAGCTCGTGCCCACTCGCCGGGCCGCGGTCGAGGTCATCGCCGGAGGAGCCAAGTGACTGTGACCACCCCGCCGCGGGCACTGCCGGTGCTCGGGCCCAACCGCCCGCTGGCCCTGCCGACCACCGTCGAGCACACGCTGGACAACGGCCTGACCGTGATCGCGCTGCGGCGCTCGTCGGTGCCGCTGGTGGAGGTACGACTGCGGATCCCGTTCGCGCAGGCGAACCTCGCGCGGGCCGCGCTGCTCACCCAGACCGTGCTGTCCGGCACGTCCACCATGTCCACCGTGGACATCGCGGCCGAGCTGCAGAAGGTCGGCGGCGGGCTGTCCGCCGGCGCCGACCCGGACCGCCTGCTGATCTCCGGCAACGCCCTCGTCGGCGGCCTCGACCGGCTGCTGGACCTGCTCGCCGAGGTGCTGACCGACGCCGCCTACCCGGGCGAGGAGGTCGAAACCGAGCGCGCCCGCCTGGTCGACCGGATCCGGGTGGCCCAGAGCCAGCCGAGCCACCTGGCCCGGGTCGCGCTGCTCAAGCGGATGTACGACGCCCACCCGTACGCCGTGCAGACCCCCTCGCCGGAGCAGGTCGAGGCGGTCGGGCCGGACGCGCTGCGGGCCCTGCACGGCGAGCGGCTGCACCCGGCCGGCGCCACCCTCGTCATCGTCGGGGACCTGGAGCCGGAGCAGGCGGTCGCCGCGGCCCAGCGGATGCTCGGCAAGTGGAACGGCGGCGGCGTCACCGCCGAGCTGCCGCCCGCCCCGGCGCTGGAGCCCGGCCCGCTCACCCTGGTCGACCGGCCCGACTCGGTGCAGTCCTCGCTGCGGGTGGCCCTGCCGGCGGTGTCGCGCAGGCACCCCGACCACGCGGCCCTGCAGCTGGCCAACCTGGTCTTCGGCGGCTACTTCTCCTCCCGCTGGGTGGAGAACATCCGCGAGGACAAGGGGTACACGTACGGCCCCCACTCGCTCGTCGAGCACGCGGTCGCCGGCTCGGCGTTGGTCCTCTCGGCCGAGGTGGCGACGGAGGTGACCGCCCCGGCGCTGCTGGAGACCCTCTACGAGCTCGGGCGCATCGCCAGCCTGCCGCCGAAGGACGAGGAGCTGGAGCAGGCCCGGCAGTACGCGCTCGGCACCCTCCAGCTGGGCATGTCCACGCAGGCCGGGCTGGCCGGGCTGGTCTCCACCTACGCGGGCTTCGGGCTGCGGCTGGACTTCCTGGCCGAGCACGCCCAGCGCCTCGCCCGGGCGAGCAAGGAGGAGGTGGCGGCGGTCGCGGCGAAGTACCTCGCCCCGTCCCGCGCCGCCGCGGTCGTCCTCGGCGACGCCGCGAAGGTCGAGTCCTCGCTGGCCGGGCTGCTGCCGGTGGTGCGGGCCGAGGGGTCATGAGCTCGAGCCCCCCGTTCGCCTCGGGGCCGCTCGACCGGGCGGCCCACCGCCGCACCGACGAGGCATGGCTGAAGGAGGCCTGGTCCCGCGCCCGGGTCGTGGTCGTCGACGACGGCCACGTCCTGGTCCACGAGGGCGAGCCGCCGCAGCTCGTGCTGATCGACCCGGCCGGGGCGCCCGAGGGGGAGCGGTTCTTCCTCGGCGAGGAGGAGGACGGCACGGTGTACTTCGCCGTCGCCGCGGACGTCACCGCGCCCGAGGGCACGCGGCGGGTCAACCTGCGCCAGGTCGGGCACGCGCTGCCCGACCTGCCCGCCGGGCTCTTCATCACCGCGGTCGCGCTGGCCAACTGGCACTCCCGGCACCCGTACAGCCCGCTGAGCGGCAAGCTGACGGTCGCCGCGCAGGCCGGCTGGGTGCGCATGACCGAGGACGGCGAGGAGACGCTCTGGCCGCGCACCGACCCGGCCGTGATCATGCTCGTGCACGACGGCGTGGCCGGCCCCGACGGGCGCTGCCTGCTCGGCTTCAACGCCCAGTGGAAGGCGCTCGGCACCACCGTGCCGCGCTTCTCCACCCTCGCCGGGTTCGTCGAGCCCGGCGAGTCGGCCGAGATGGCGGTCGCCCGCGAGGTGCTGGAGGAGGTCGGGGTCAAGGTCGGCGAGGTCACCTACGTGGCCAGCCAGCCGTGGCCCTTCCCCGGCTCGCTCATGCTCGGCTTCCACGCGCGGGCCGAGGCCGGCGCGGCGATCACCGTCGACGTCGAGGAGATCGCCGAGGCCCGCTGGCTGACCCGCACCGAGATCGCCGAGGTGCTCGAGGGCCGCTCGAGTGAGTTCGGGCTGCCGTTCCCGGCGTCGATCGCCCACTTCCTCCTCACGAAGTGGCTCTACGCCTGAGCGCCTCCGCGTGCCACGCCGCGCACCACCGGTCGAGCACGGCCGCGGCCTCGGCCGGCTCGACCTCGCGCAGCTCGTCGTCGATGCGCAGGCTCACGAAGGCGTTGGTCGGGTGCCATCCGAGGTCGCGCCAGACCGCCTCGTCGGTCACCCCGCCCGTGGGGGTGACCGTGCGGCGCAGCAGTGACAGCGGCCGCTCCGGCGTCGTCTCCTCGTCGACCCGCACGAAGTAGGTCACCAGGCGGCGCGGGGCGGCCGGCGGCCCGGCCCGCCAGGCCCGCAGCGCGGCGGCGGTCAGCCGCTCGTCCGGCTCGGGGGCCGGCGGCCGGTAGGCGCGCGTGTGCATCCAGCCCAGCAGGTCGGGCTCGGGTGCCAGGCCGGCGTCGCGCGCCTCGGCGACGAAGCGCTCCGGCCACAGCCAGAGCCCGTCGGTGTGCAGCGGCGCCCGCCCTCGGCCGATCGTGGTGCCGCCGGCCAGATAGTCCGCGATCAGCCGGCGCCGGTCGGGATCGGCCACCCGCGGTCGCTCCGGCGCGTTCGGTACCGCGTAGAGATGAGCAACCCGCATGGTGGCCGGCCTCCCCAGGCATTCCGGCGTTCGCCAGCCACCGTAACGGATTCAGCAGCGTTCAGCTACCGACAGTTTCCAGGTGCTTCTTGACCTGCACGATCGAGGGGTTCGTCAGCGCCGTGCCGTCGTCGAAGCGCAGCGTCGGGACGGTCTGGTTGCCGCCGTTGACGCTCTCCACGAACTTCGCCGCCTCCGGGTCCCGCTCGATGTCGACGACCTGGTACTGAATGCCCTCGCGGTCCATCTGACTCTTGAGGCGGTGGCAGTAGCCGCACCAGGTGGTGGAGTACATGGTCAACATGGGGTGGATCCTCCAAAAAGCATCGGCGGGGTCACACACGGCAAAGCGGCATAACGTCGTACCCCCCTGGAATGATGTCCAGCTGTGGCGGACTCCTCAGAGATTCTCGCCGGGCTCGACCCGGACCAAGCGGTCGCCGTGACCGCTCCGGCCGGGCCGCTGTGCATCCTGGCCGGTGCCGGCACCGGCAAGACCAGGGCGATCACGCACCGCATCGCCCACCGTGTCCGGTCCGGGCAGGTCCGGGCCCAGCACGTCCTCGCCGTCACGTTCACCGCCCGGGCCGCCGCCGAGATGCGCGAGCGGCTCGGCCGGCTCGGCGCCGACGGGGTGCAGGCCCGCACCTTCCACGCCGCCGCGCTGCGCCAGGTGCGCTACTTCGCGCCCCGGCTGTTCTCCGGCCGCGACATGCCCGAGCTGCTCGACAGCAAGGCCCGGCTGGTCGGGGCCGCGGCCACCCGGGCCGGCCTGCGCACCGACCGCGAGGTCGCCCGCGACCTGGCGAGCGAGATCGAGTGGGCCAAGGCGTCGCTGGTCGAGCCGGACGACTACGCGGCCGCGGCGTCCAAGGCGATGCGCGAGCCGCCGTTGGACGCGGCCAAGGTCGCCCAGGTCTACGCACACTACGAGCGGCTCAAACGGGCCCAGGGCGTGATCGACTTCGAGGACATGATCCGCGCGGCGATCTGGGCCGTCGAGGAGCACCCCGACGTCGCCGAGCAGGTGCGGGCGCAGTATCGCCATTTCGTCGTCGACGAGTACCAGGACGTCAACCCGATGCAGCAGCGGCTGCTCGACGCCTGGCTGGGCGGGCGCGAGGATCTCACCGTGGTCGGCGACGCCAGCCAGACGATCTACTCCTTCACCGGGGCGAGCGCCTCCTACCTGGTCGACTTCAAGCGCCGCCACCCCGCCGCCACGGTGGTCCGGCTGGTGCGCGACTACCGCTCCACCCCGCAGGTCGTCGGCCTGGCCAACGCGGTCATCTCCCGGGCCCGCGGCGACCTGTCCCGGCTGCGCCTCGAGCTCGTCGGCCAGCGCCCGGCCGGCCCGGAGCCGACCGTGCGCATCTTCGCCGACGAGCCGGAGGAGGCGGCCGCCGTGGCCGCCCGCTGCGCCGAGCTCATCGCCGGCGGCACCCCGGCCCGCGAGATCGCCATCCTCTTCCGGGTGAACGCCCAGTCCGAGGTCTACCAGGAGGCGCTGGCCGAGGCGGGGGTGCCCTACGTGCTGCACGGCACCGAGCGCTTCTTCGACCGGGTCGAGGTGCGCGAGGCCATGTTCGCGCTGCGCGCGTACCGCGGGGAGCCGGCCGACGGCCTCGTCCCGACCGTGCACGCCGCGCTGGAGCGGGTCGGCTGGCGGCCCGACGCCGCGCCCGCCGGCGGTGCCCAGCGGGAGCGGTGGGAGTCGGTGGCCGCGCTGGTCGCCCTGGCCGAGGGCATGCCCACCCTCTCCCTGGAGGAGTTCCACGCCGAGCTGGCCCGGCGCGCGGCGCTGCAGCACGTGCCGACCGTCGAGGGCGTGACGCTCTCGTCGTTGCACTCGGCGAAGGGCCTCGAGTGGGACGCGGTGTTCCTGGTCGGGCTGGCCGAGGGGACCCTGCCCGTCATCCACGCCAGGACCCCGGACGCGGTCGAGGAGGAGCGGCGCCTGTTGTACGTCGGGGTGACCCGCGCCCGCCACACCCTCTGGCTGTCGCACGCCTCCGCCCGCACCCCAGGCGGCCGCTCCCGCCGCCCGAGCCGGTTCGTGCCGTCGTCCGCCCCGTCCGCGCAGGCCGTGCGCAAGCCCCTCGACAAGGCGGCGGTCGCGGGCCGGGTCCGGCGGGTCATGGCCGTCTCCTGCCGGGTCTGCGGTGCCGGGCTGGTCAACGGGGCCGAGCGCAAGCTCGGCCGGTGCGCCACCTGCCCGTCGGATCTCGACGAGGAGCTGCTGGCCCGGCTCGTCGACTGGCGGGCCCGGCTGGCCGCGGTGCAGAAGGTCCCGGCCTTTGTGATTTTCACCGACGTGACCCTGGCGGCCATCGCCGAGCGGCGCCCCGGCCGGCGCGAGGAACTCGCCGTGATCGCCGGGATCGGGCCGCGGAAGCTGGGGCTCTACGGCGACGACGTGCTCGCCCTCGTCGCCGGCACGTCGGTCGACACCCTCACTGAGCAGGCCTGACGGGCCGGACCGCGGCCCGGTTCACCCGGTTGCGGGCCAGCTGGAAATGTGACAAGGACTTTTCCCGGAAATTCGATTGCCCTACCGTGAAGGCACGGCATAGCCTGCGAACACGACGCCGGACGACCGGCGGCGACACACCACGAGTCTGCGGAGAGAAGGTGGCCCCCGTGAAGCTCTATTCGACATCGGAGCGGCGGTCGCTGCTGCCTGCCGTCTGCTCGCAAGCCTCGGTGCGTCGTGTCTCGCCGACCGCCCTGCTGTCGTGGCACGAGTCTGCCCTTGCCCAGGCGCTGGTCCTGGCTCCGGCTGCCTCCGTCCCGGCAGTCTCCGTCCCGGCTACGGCCGTCCCGGCCACGGTTGTCCCGGCTGCCGCCGGCGCTACCGAGCCGGTTCGGGTCGAGGGCACGGTTCGGGTCACCGAGCCGGGCGGCGACGACCAGGCCCGCACCGGCGACACCAGCATCAGCACCACCGACGAGATTCAGCTCGACCGGCGTGGGGCCCAGGTTCAGGGGACCAATGGGTTCGACGCGAAGCACAGCATGACGGCTCTGAAGCCCAATGGCGGAGTCCGCGGAATACCACCTCGAGGCAGGCCGGTCTAACAAGACCGACTCACCGGCTCACCTCGAGGCCGCGGAACCCGACACCGGGATCCGCGGCCTCATTCATTTGTACCGAACGATCAACCAGACGATCGACAGACAGAAAGGGGTGACCGGGATGAGCCTGGCCTTGGCATCGATCGACGTGCGCGACGCGTCGGCCGTGGACGAGCGTCTCCGTGTTACTGCGCGAGGCGTCAAGTCCGACCTGCCGTGCCGCACCTTCGACCCGGACCTGTGGTTCGCCGACTCGCCGGCGGAGCTCGAGCTCGCGAAGTCGCTCTGTGTGGAGTGCCCGCTCCGCGCCGAGTGCCTGGCGGGCGCGATCGAGCGCGCCGAGCCCTGGGGTGTCTGGGGTGGCGAGATCTTCGAGCGTGGCGCCGTTGTGCCGCGCAAGCGTCCGCGGGGCCGCCCGCGCAAGGAGGACGTCGCCCGCGACGCCGTCCTGCGGGTCGAGGTCGCCGCTCGCACCAAGGCGGTCACCGCCGGTGTGGCGGCCTGACATGAGCGCACATCGACAGCCAGCCAGCCGAGGGCCGCGCCACGCGCGACCGACCCGGCTCCGTACGACCACTCACACGACTGCCATCAGGAGCATTGAGATGTCCTTGCAACTACTCCACGAAGCACTATCACGGGCCCGAATGCGTGGGCCTCAGGCTGTCAAGCGCTCTGAGGCTTACCCGTCCGCCCGTCAGGTCGCCATCCGCGCTCGGCGCGAGCAGGAGTCGTACCTGACCCGATAACTGCCCGTCGCGGGCCCCCTTCCAAGTGGAGGGGGCCCGTCCTATTTCTTGCGCCGGGTCTTCTTGGCCGGCGGCTCGGCGAACCCGGGCAGCCAGTCGGTCAGGATCTGCCGGTATCCGGCCCGGGCCTCCAGCTGGCACAACACGCCGATCGACCCCAGCGTGACCCGGTGCACCATCATGTACGAGGGCGGGAGGTTGAGCTGCCGGCTCAGCGCGTACGCCGGGCTCTTCGGGTTGGCCAGCCGCCCCGCCTCCGAGCGCAGCCACGCGCGGGTGAACTGGAACTCGTCCTCGGCGAGCGGGTCGAGCATCGGCCGGATGTACCCGAGCACGGCCGCCGCGTCGAACTTGGCATCGCCCTTGATGAACCCCTCCTGCTGCAGGCCCTCGAGCACCGCCTGGGCGTCCCCCGCGAGCGCCAGCCGGGTCAGCCGCCCGATGATCTCCGGATGGCCGCCGGGCAGCTGGGCCACGGCACCGAAGTCGAGCACCCCGAGCCGCCCATCGGCCAGCAGCCGATAGTTGCCCGGGTGCGGATCGGCGTGCAGCATCTCGACCCGGGCCGGCGCCGAGAAGTGCAGCAGCGCCATGAGCTTCCCGGCGCGGTTGCGCTCTTCCTCGGTGCCGCCGGAGATGATCGTCGACAGCGGGGTGCCCTCGACCCACTCGGTCACCAGCACGCGGGGCGACGAGGCGAGCACCGGCGGCACGAAGATGTCGGGGTCCGCGTCGAAGGCGGTCGCGAACGCGGTCTGCGAGCGGGCCTCCAGCTCGTAGTCGAGCTCCTCGGTCACCCGGTCGCGGATCTCGGCGACCAGCGGCTTGACGTCCAGGCCGGGCTGGATGGCCTTGAACAGCCCGGCGAAGCGCGCCAGCTGGTTGAGATCGGAGCGCAGCGCGTCCCCGGCGCCCGGGTACTGCACCTTGACCGCCACCGTCCGCCCGTCGGACCAGACCGCCCGGTGCACCTGCCCGATGCTGGCCGCCGCGGCCGGCTTGTCGTCGAACTCCTTGAACAGCGACCGCCAGTCCGCCCCGAGCGACTCGTCCAGCACCTTGTGCACGCTGGCGGTCGGCAGCGGCGGCGCGGCCTCCTGCAGCTTGGTGAGCGCGGCCCGGTAGGGCCCGGCGAGCTCCTCGGGCAGCGCGGCCTCGAAGACGGACAGCGCCTGCCCCATCTTCATCGCGCCGCCCTTGAGCTGCCCGAGCACGCTGAACAGATGCTCGGCGGTGCGCCGCTGCACGTCGGCCGACACCACGTCGGCCGCCATGCCGGTGACGCGCTTGCCGAGCCCGAGCGCGGCCCGTCCGGCCAGCCCGAGGGGAAGCGACGCCAGCCGTGCGGTGCGGGCGACTGCGCCCCTGGGGATCTCGGTCACAAGTCATTCTTACCTGGTCCGCGCACTCGGCGACGGCGACGGCAGTCACAGGCCTCGCACAAGCCCCGTTTCGTCCCGCCCTGCGGCGCGAATTCCGCCGCCCGGTCTTCTTGGTTGGCGGCTGGTTTTGCCCCGCCCTGCGGCTCAATTGGCGCTGCCCGGGCTTCGCCGTTGGCGGCAGGTTTGCCCGCCCCCGCGGCTCAATTGGCGCCTTTTGCCCCGCCCCGCGGCTCAGTTGGCGCTGCCCGGCCTGCGCCGCCGGCGGCAGGTTTGCCCGCCCCCGCGGCTCAATTGGCGCCTTTTGCCCCGCCCGCTCAACTGGCGCTGCCCGGCCTGCGCCGCCGGCGGCAGGTGCAGCGGGGGTGGGCGGACCACTCCCGCCGTACCGTCTCGCCGGCCCTCGGTATCTCGACCAGCGCCGCCTCCGTCCGCACCGGGTCGCCGTCCAGGTAGGCCAGCACCTCCTCCGCCGCGAAGGCCGCCCCGGCCATGACCGTGGTCACGCTGCACGGCTCGCCTCCGCCCGGCGGGGCCGTGGCCAGCTGGGCGGCCATCACCGGCCAGGCCGGGTCGCGGTCGATGCGGTGCAGGTCCAGGCACGTGCGGCACGGGGAGCCCGCCGGCCGCACCAGCGGCCCGACGAGGACCGTGCCCAGCCGCACGGTCACCTCAAGGCGCGGCAGGGCGTGCAGCCGGTAGCCGCGGCGGGCCAGGCCGGGCGGGTGCCGGTCGCCCACGCGCACGAGGAAGTCGACGTTGTCCGCGCGCACCGATGAAACATCCACCCCCGGCGCGATGCGGGCGATCGCCGAGGACGTGGCCAAGGTCCGCGGCTCGGAGACGTCGGACCGGGCGAGGCCGCCCACGGCCACGTCGCCGTGGGTCGCGGCGCCGTCGACCAGCGGGTCCACGTGGCCGATGCCGGCGCCGGCGAGCGCGGTGGCCAGTGGGGCCACCAGCGGGCCCTCGCCGGCGACCACGACCCGCGCGGCGGTGCGGCGGCGCAGGACGTCGGCGGGCGTCCGGGCGTCGTCGCCGGCCCGCAGGCGCAGGCCGATGGCGGCCGCCTCGACGGTCAGGCGGGCGCCCACGTGGCCGGGCAGGCCGGTGGGCAGCAGCGCGTGGGAGCCGACCAGCAGGCCCGACGAGCGCAGCGCCTGGATCAGGTCGAGCACGTCGGAGCCGTCGAGGCCGAGCGCCTCCGCCTCGGCCACCAGGGTGTGCACGGTGTGCCGGCCGTCGAGCAGGTCGAGGGCGCGGGCCAGCTCGGGGCGGTTCAGTTCGAGGACGATCGCCGTGGCCGGGTCGGTGCCGAGCTGGACGGTGCGTTCGTCGCGCCAGAGGCGTCGCAGGCCGGGCAGGAGCGTCGGTCGCATAGACCACCATTAACACGGCTGCGCGCCGGCCGACGCGGTTATCCACAGGATGATCCACCGTCGGCCGGCGTTATCCACAGCTGGGACCCGGGTTGTCCACAGGCGGAGGCGCAATCGCGCGGGGGTACGCACAGGTTCGCAAGGACTCGCGAGAACCTTCTTAACCGAAAAATCGGATATGTCCGTCACGAGGTGGCGGACATATCCGGGCCGAATGCCAGGTGTGGACGGGGACCCCTGGCGGGTTGCGTCGTTCGGCCCGGGTGTGGGCCACGTGCGGGGCGGGCGTCGAGGGCGCCCTGGAGCGTCAGGCCTTGCCGAGGATCCGGTTGACGGTGGTGCCGCACACCGGGCACGGGCCCTTCGCCGTCTTCATGCCGTTCTTCGAGATGGCGATCTCGCCCTCGAAGTCCCGCTTCTCCTTGCACTTGACGCAGTAGCCGTTGTAGGTCTCGGCCACGATGCCCTCCTCATCTCGGTCCGGCACGCCCCGCGTACCGGTGCTGACCAGCTAGGCCAACGTGGTGAGTGTGCCTTGTCGGACACTCGGGGAAAGTGCGGTTAGACGGGACACGCCGAGCGTAATCGGAAGATCTTCCTCCAACCGCACCGTACACACTATGCACAGCCTGGGGATAACCGTGTGGGCAACGGTGTGGGTTGCTGTGGATGAAATCGCGCCCGGGTCCCGGAGCAGGCCGGACTTCCGGTGGAATCTTTCCGGCGAGTCACCACGAATGGGTGACTTACGGGCGCGCTCCCGGAGATTGGCCCTTGCGAAGGGATGGCCGCCTCCGGCTAGCGTTCCTCCGTGAGCGGTACCCGAGGGGGGCCGGCATGACACGCAAGCCGGTCATCGAGGTGCGGCGCAGCAAGCGCCGCCGACGCACGGTGTCTGCCTACCGCGACGGTGAGCGGGTGGTCGTGCTGATACCGGCCCAGTTCTCCCGTGCGGAGGAGCGCGAGTGGGTCGACCGCATGCTGGAGCGCCTCGCCGCCCGTGAGCAGCGCGCCCGCCGCACCGACGTGGAGCTGACCGCCCGCGCACAGCGCCTCGCCGCCCGCTACCTGCCCGACCACCCCGCGGCCGCCCGCCCGGCGAGCGTGCGGTGGGTGCAGAACCAGAACGGCCGTTGGGGATCTTGCACGCCGGACGACGGTACCATCCGGATCTCTCACCGCGTTCAGGAGATGCCGGACTGGGTGATCGACTACGTACTGCTGCACGAGCTGTCACACTTGGTCATACCGAGCCACAGCGGCGCCTTCTGGGCGCTCGTGGCCCGCTATCCGAAGGCGGAGCGGGCCCGGGGGTATCTTGAGGGGGTGTCGGCGGCAGCAGGGCTGGGGATCACCGAGTGACGGTGGCCGCGGTTGTTGCGCTGCTGGTGCCGGTGACCTGGTCGCCGCCCGGCACTGACCTGGACTCCTGGCGGGCCGCGATGGCCGAGGACCTGGTCGACCTGCTCACCCCGCTGCCGCGCGTCCAGGCGGCCATCGCCGCCGTCGCGGACGACATGCCGCTGGCCGCCAAGATCGCCTGGCCGTCGACCCGCATCTACGAGGTCGAGACCCCGACCATCCGCGCCGCCCTGGCCGCGGCGGCCGCCGACGGGCACGACAAGGCCGCGGTGGTCCTGGCCGACGCGCCCGACCTGCCGGCCATGCTCATCGGCAAGCTGCTGCGCCCGCTGTCCACCCGGCACTTGGCCATCGCGCCCGCTCATGACGGCGGCCTGCTCGCAGCCTCCGCCCGCCTGCCGTTGCCGGACTGGGTGCCGGAGCTGGACGCCGAGGCCGGCGACGTGGTCACCGCCCGCCGCCCGGCCCCCGACCCCACCATGGTCGCCGCCGCCCCGGGCTGGCACCGTCTCCGCGGCCCGGCCGACCTGCGCCGCCTCGACCCTGGCCTGGACGGCTGGGAAGCCACCCGCGCGATCTTGACCTGAGAAACCGGGCAAATCGCCGCTTAGGTCGTGTCGGGCGGAAAATCCGATAAGTCGTGGCGCGCCAGCGCCCGACTTATCGCTGAAAGCAGCGAGCCGTGTTCGGCGCAGCGTGGTGCCCGGGCTCGCGGGAAGCGCGGAGGCGGGTCGGCGTGCGGGGGAGGGCGTCAGCCGTAGGCCGTGTTCGGCGCAGCGTGATGCTCAGGCTCGCGGGGGGAGGGCGTCAGCCGCAGGCCGTGTTCGGCGCAGCGTGATGCCCGACTCATCGCGGTGCCCAGGCTCGTGGGAAGCGCGGAAGTGGGTCGGCGCGCGGGGGAGCAGCGAGCCATGCCCGGCCGGAACAGTCGGAGCTGGCGCTCATCGCTGCCAGCTCCGACGTGCCAAGCGCGGGCAACTACTCCTTGGGCTCCTCGCCGGTTTCGTCGTTGAAGCCCAGGTCGCCCAGGTCGAGCTGGGTCCGCGCGAACATCTCCGGATCCGCGAACGCCTCCTCGTCGGGCAGCAGGTCCGGGTGGCCCCACAGCGCGTCCCGGCCGCTGATGCCCCGGTGCTCGGTCAGCGCGTTCCACAGCGCCGTGGCCTCGCGCAGCCGCCGCGGCCGCAGCTCCAGCCCGACGAGGGCCGCGAAGGTCTGCTCCGCCGGCCCACCGGCCGCCCGGCGGCGGCGGAAGGCCTCCGAGAGGCGCACCACGTCGGGGAGGCGGTCGCCGGCGGCCCGGTCGACGACGTGGCAGACCCAGCCCTCGACCAGCGCAAGCGCGGTCTCCAGCCGGGCCAGCGCGGCCCGCTGCTGCGGCGTGTCCTCGGGCGTGAAGATGCCTTCGAGCACCAGCTCCTGGGGGTCGGTGCCCATCGTCGTGGGGTCGAAGCGGCTCATCGCCTCTTCGATCGCTTCGCGGTCGACGTGGATCCCGGCGGCGTAGGCCTCCACGGCGGCGAAGACGTGCCCGCGCAGCCACGGCACGTGGCCGAAGAGCCGCTGGTGGGCCGCCTCGCGCAGGGCCACGTAGAGGCGCACCTGGTCGTCGGGGATTTCCAGGCCCTTGCCGTACTCCGCGATGTTGGCCGGCACCAGCGCCGCCGTGCCCGCCGGGCCGAGCGGAAGGCCGATGTCGCCGGCCGAGAGCACCTCGGCGGCGAGCGAGCCGAGCGCGGTGCCCAGCTGGCCGCCGAGCAGGGCCCCGCCGAGGGAGGCGACCATCGAGGTCATCGGGCCCATCTGGGCGCGCATCTCCTCGGGCACCAGCTCGGTCATCGCCGACACCATGCGGGCCGCCACCGGGTCGCACAGCTTGCGCCAGACCGGCAGGGTCTGGTTCAGCCACTCGCCGCGGCTCCAGGCCGAGGTCGAGCGCACGCCGGACGGGAGGGAGGACTCGGGCTCGAGCCACAGGTCGGCCAGGCGCAGCGCCTCGATGACCGAGGCGCGCTCCACGGCGGTCACCGCCGGGTCGCCGACCGGCTTGCTGGCCTCGCTGTCGACCTCGGGCATCGGCACCTGCACCTGGGTGCCGGGCATGGCGAAGCCGACCGGGAACTGCGACATGCCCGCGCCCGGGCCGTTGCCGGTCAGGTGGGCCTGGGCCAGCTGGCGGGCCAGATCCCAGTTGACCGGACCGCCGCCGGGCGTGGCGAAAAGCTGCTGCAGCTGGCTGAGGAATTGCTGCATCTGGCGCGGATCATTGGGATCCGGCACGTCGCCGCCGGACGGACCGAAGCCGAACGGGATGTCTGCGGGCATTCCTCAACGGTACTCGCTTCCAGGTGGGATGGGTCGGGGGCGCTAGGCTCGCCGCCATGAGACGTCGTGGGCTCACCGTGCTGTTCGGCGCGTTGCTGCTGTTGGTGCTGTCCTGGCAGGCGACCGTGGTCAAGGTGCCGTATGTCGCGATGGGGCCCGGACCGACGTACGACACCCTGGGAACGGACACGGGCAAGCCGGGCGGCCATCCGATCATCAGCGTCGAGGGCGCCACGGCCACCAAGTCCAAGGGGCAGCTGCGCATGACCACGGTGTCGGTGCAGCCTGAGCTCACGTTGTACGAGGCGATGGCCGGCTGGTTCGAGCACGACCACGCCGTCGTGCCGCGGGAGCTCATCTACCCGCCCGACCGCACCCAGCAGCAGGTCGACGAGGACAACGCCCGGGACTTCCAGCAGTCCCAGACCTCGGCCGAGACGGTGGCGCTGCGCAAGCTCGGCTACCCGGTGCTCGTCACCGTCGGCGAGGTGAGCGAGGGCTTCCCGGCCGTCGGCAAGCTGCAGAAGGACGACGTCATCAAGGCCGTGGACGGCACCGCCGTCGACTCGCCGGACAAGCTCACCGAGCTGATCCGGGCCAAGCCGGCCGGCACCGTGCGCCAGGTGGAGATCGTCCGCGGCGGGCAGACGCAGACCGTCGAGATCGCCACCAAGGCCGGCGACGACGGCAACCCGCGCCTCGGCGTGCAGGTGGGCACCACGCAGCCGCACCCCTTCAAGCTGACCATCCAGCTGGACAAGATCGGCGGCCCGTCGGCCGGCCTCATGTTCACGCTCGGCATCATCGACACCATCGAGCCCGAGGACCTGACCGGCGGAATGATCATCGCTGGTACCGGCACGATCGACGACGCCGGCAACGTCGGGCCGATCGGTGGCATCCCGCAGAAGCTGGTCGCCGCGAAGGCCGCCGGGGCCAAGGTGTTCCTCACGCCCGCCAGCAACTGCGCCGAGGCGATGGACAATCCGCAGCCCGGCCTGCCCCTCGTCAAGGTCACCAACGTGGACGACGCGCTGGCGGCGCTGACGGCGCTGCGGGCCGGTCGGACGCCAGCTTTGTGCAGCCGATGACTACGCTGAACGAGTTTCCATACGCGAACGGGCGGAGCCGACCGTGGTAATGCGTAATCCGATGACCAGGGTGAGCCGGCGTGGCCGGGTCACGATCGCCGTGCTGGTGGTCGTCTTCCTGTTGTTCACGCTGTTCGACCGGGTGGTCGGTGCGTGGGCGGACTACCTGTGGTTTTCCGAGGTCAAGTACCCCCAGGTCTTCACCGGGGTGCTCACGACCCGAATCTGGATGTTCCTGATCTTCGGGGTGGCCGTCGGGCTGGTCATCGCCGGTAACCTCTACCTGGCCTACCGCACCCGCCCGCTGCTGCGCCCGCACTCGGCCGAGCAGCACGCGCTGGATCGCTACCGGCTCTTCCTCCTGCCCCACATGATGGGCTGGATCGTCCTGGTCGCCGCCCTGATCGGGCTCTTCTCCGGGCTCTCGGCCCAGGGTCACTGGCAGGACTGGATGCTGTTCAGCAACAGCACCCCGTTCGGCAAGACCGACCCTGAGTTCCACGTCGACCTGTCGTTCTACGTGTTCGAGTACCCGTTCTGGCGCTACCTGCTGGGCGTGGCCTTCACGACCGTGGTCTTCTCCCTGCTCGGCGCGCTGGCCCTGCACTACCTCTTCGGCGGGGTCCGGCTGCAGGGCGCCGGCGAGCGGATGACCGCCGCCGCCCGGGCCCACCTGACCGCCCTGGTCGCGGCGTTCGTGCTGCTCAAGGCGGCCGCCTACTTCCTGGACCGGCGCGGCCTGCTGCTGGACAAGTTCCCCACCCAGGACCTCTACGGCGCCGGCTACACCAACATCAACGCCCTGCTGCCGGCGAAGGAGATCCTGGCCTGGATCTCGATCATCGTGGCGATCGCGATCCTGGTCTTCTCCAACGCGTTCATGCGTAACCTGGTGTGGCCGGGCCTGGCCTTGGGCCTGCTCGCCCTGTCGGCGGTCGCGGTCGGCGGCATCTACCCGGCCGCGGTGCAGTCCTTCACCGTGAAGCCGAGCCAGCTGCAGAAGGAGTCGCCGTACTTCCAGTACGCGATCGACGCCACCAGGGACGCGTTCGGCCTGAAGGACGTCAAGGTCGAGGCCTACGAGGCGGACAACCCCAACCCGCCGGCCAGCCTGGTCGACGGCAAGGACGCCACGGTCAACAACATCCGGCTGCTCGACCCGGCCGTCGTCGGCGACACGTACACCCAGCAGCAGCAGGTCCGCGGCTTCTACGAGTTCAACCCGAAGCTCGACATCGACCGCTACACGATCGACGGCAAGACGCAGGACTACATCGTCGGCGTCCGTGAGATCCGCTACGACCAGCTGCAGCAGAACAACTGGCAGAACCGCCACAGCGTGTACACGCACGGCTACGGGTTCGTGGCCGCCCCGGCCAACCAGGTCGTCTGCAGCGGCCAGCCGCTGTACGTCTCGGGCTTCTTCGGCGACTCGGCCCAGCCGGACGCCAACAAGGTCGAGGGCAAGAGCTGCGTGGCCGACAAGGACAAGATCCCGGTCACCCATCCGCAGATCTACTACGGCGAGCAGATGGGCGACGTCTACGCGATCGTCGGCAAGGCCAAGGCGGGCGACCGCGACGCCGAGTTCAACGTGCCGACCGGGGGCGAGGACCAGTCGAGCACCTACTCGACGTACGACGGCAGCGGCGGCGTCGCCGTGAACAACTTCTGGCGCCGGCTGCTCTTCGCCTCGTACTTCCGCGAGACGAACTTCCTGCTTTCCGGGGTGCTCAACGACCACTCCAAGGTCATGTACGTGCGCGACCCGGAGACCCGGGTGCGCAACATCGCCCCGTTCCTGACCCTGGACAGCGACCCGTACCCGGCCGTGGTCGACGGCAAGATCCAGTGGATCATCGACGGCTACACGACGTCGGCGACGTACCCGTACGCGCAGAAGCTGGACTGGAACACCGCGATCCAGGACTCCTCGACCAGCGGCCGGGTCTTCCCGGAGCCCCGCCAGGACGTCAACTACCTGCGCAACTCCGTCAAGGCCACCGTCGACGCCTACACCGGCGAGGTCAAGCTCTACGCCTTCGACGACCAGGACCCGGTGCTCAAGACCTGGAACAAGGCCTTCGGCGGCAAGCTGGTCCAGCCCCGCTCGGCGATCTCGCAGAGCCTGATGGACCACCTGCGCTACCCCGAGGACCAGTTCAAGGTCCAGCGCGACCTGCTCAGCCGCTTCCACGTGACCTCGCCCGACGGCTTCTTCTCCGGGCAGGACTTCTGGGAGGTCCCGAAGGACCCGGCCAACAGCACGGCCGACCAGCCGCCGTACTACATCGTCGCCCAGCTGCCGAAGCAGGACTCGGCCCGCTTCCAGCTGACCGCCGCGATGGCGCCGCGCAAGCGGGGCAACCTGGCGGCCCTCATGTCCGCCTCCTACGTCAACGGCCAGCCACGCTTCGAGGTGCTGGAGCTGCCGGCCAACACGGCGATCCAGGGCCCGAACCAGACGCACGCCAGCATGACCTCACTCGTCGACGCGAGAAAGGACCTGACCCAGTTCGCGTCGAGCAACTCCGACGTCATCTACGGCAACCTGCTCTCGCTACCGGTCGCCAACGGCATGCTGTACGTCGAGCCGATCTATCTGAGAAACAAGAACGACAAGGCCTTCCCGCGCATGCAGAAGGTGCTGGTGGCCTACGGCCAGTACATGGCCTACGCCGACACGCTCACCCAGGGCCTGCAGGAGCTGGTCAAACAGGTGACGGGTCAAGCACCGCCGCCGCAGACCGACCCCGGCCAGGGCGACCAGGGCGGCACCACGACCGGCAACCAGCCGAGCACGCCCCAGATCCAGGAAGCGATCGCCGCCATGAACAAGGCGATCGCGGACCTGGAGGCGGCTCAGAAGTCCGGTGACTTCGAGGCGTACGGCAAGGCCCTCAAGGCCCTGCAGGACGCCATCGGGAGGTACCAGGACGCGGTGAAGGCGGCGGGCGGCACTCCTGCCGCCACGCCCTCGGTGGGCGCCTCCCCGGGCCCGTCCGTGTCCGCCTCGACCGGGACGTCTGCGGCCGCTTCGCCGCAGCCTTCCGCGGGCTGATCGCGTGTATGTCACCCGGGCCGGGGTCACGGATCCCGGTCTGGGTGACGCCGGACACTATCCCCCGGCGCCGATTTGGAACCCGGGACGAAGGTGCGCTAATCTAAACAAGCCGACGCGGGGTGGAGCAGCTCGGTAGCTCGCTGGGCTCATAACCCAGAGGTCGCAGGTTCAAATCCTGTCCCCGCTACAAAGGAAAGCGCCCTTCCAGAGATTCTCTGGGAGGGCGCTTTCGCGTCTGGTGTAGCCAGGGCGCCGTTTCAAGCCCGCATTGCCCAGTCCTTTCCGAAGAATTGACCAGCGATGCGCTCGGCTGACTGGCGGTCCTTGCCCACCGACCGGTGCGTGTAGATCTGCGCCGTGACGGTCACGTTCGCGTGACCGAGCCGGTCGCTCACCACCTTGAGGTCTTCGCCGTTGTCGAGCGCCAACGTGGCGTAGGTGTGCCGCACATCGTGCAGCCGGATTCGGGGGACGTCGGCCAGGTCGACCATGCGGTTGAACCGGCGGGTGATCGTGTCCGGATGCACAGGCGTCCGTCCGAGTGGCAGAACAGCTTGCCGTGGTCCTGGTAGCCGCTCCCGAAGTCCTTGCGTACCCTGTCCAGCATCGTGAGGTGCTGCCGTAGGTGCGCCACGGTCACCGGGTCAAGCGAGACGACGCGGCCGAAACTGCTCTCCGTCTTGCCATCGGAGTTCTGGGCCTTCCCGCCGACCACGACGCGGGTGTCTTCCATCGTCAGCGGGCCGGGACTCGCGCCAGTTCCAAGGCTGTGACGTGCGTGCACGTCAACGGCCGTCTCAAGATCGGTCCTGGCAGTGTGGGGGTCAGGGGTCGAGTGACCCGTCGAGCAACGGTCCGAGCCCGACGGATCGGGTCTCAAATCACCCGCTGCTGAATTTGACGAACACGTCAGACGGGTCGATCGAACTGTCGATGGCGATCAGAACTGCGATCGGTGAGGTGGTCTCGAAAGCAACCGGGACGATCGTGTACTTCTTCCACTGGTCGCTCGGCCAGCCGTACTCGGCCGGGGCGCGGGACACGAAGAACGCCACGCCTTGCTCGGGCAACGCTGTGTAGTGGTTCACTTGGAGGAACTCGTCTACGCAGCCTGGTGATGCGGTGAAGCGCAGCTGGAAGAGGTACGACGGAAACAGGCCGTCCCAGTGAGCGGCGTAACGGGCACTCGGTTGTCCGCATGCTGGCAGGACCATGTGTGCCCGCGCGAGATTTCGGTCGAGCGATTCACCGCCGTCGGACCCCGGATACGCCCTCGGATCGTCGGGGTAGAGGACGTAAGCCAACGACACCGCCAGCAACGCGACTAAGCCCACTACGAGACCGACTCGCCAGGAGAGGCGTCGCCGAGCCCTAGCGGCGAGACGTGACCAGGTCGGTTGTGAGGGCGTCATGGATCGCGAATATACGGCGAGTGTCGGTCCTGGCCTGTCAGGATCTCGTGGCGGTTTAGAGGAGATTCAGTGCACCTCCGCAGTTCGCCGCCGAGTGTGGACACGGCGCCGGCGCGGCGTGGCGGCACCGCTCGCACGTCAGGCGGGCTGTAGCCAAATATGTAGCCAGGAGGCTCCGGCACGGCCGGGGATGGATCGGCACGGGTGAGACGCTCGGCACTATATGGCCAGGTCATGAGCACACGGACGCGATCGGATGCGACCGCTGAGACGTCCACGATTTGCTCATAACCCAGAGGTCGCAGGTTCAAATCCTGTCCCTGCTACTCATCTGAACGGCCCCTGCTCACGCAGGGGCCGTTCGCCTTTTGACGAGTAGCCTTTCCCGCTCGCTTCGCTCGCTCCCTGAAGAGTGGGGGAGCTTCGCCCCACCCACGCCCCCTCAACTGCTGCGGTGGGTGGGAACCCGGGACGAAGATGCGCTAACCTAACCAAGCCGACGCGGGGTGGAGCAGCTCGGTAGCTCGCTGGGCTCATAACCCAGAGGTCGCAGGTTCAAATCCTGTCCCCGCTACAACCTGAGGGCCCCTGCTTTGTGCAGGGGCCCTCGCCTTTTGGGTTGTAGCCTTGCCCGCTCGCTTCGCTCGCTCCCTGAAAGTGGGGGAGCTTCGCTCCACCCACGCCCCCTCAACTGCTGCGGTGGGTGCGCTGGTCGGGTTCGGTCCACCCACACCGTCCCAACTGCGGCGGGCGTGCGCTGGTCGGGTTTGCGCTCAGCGCAACCCCTCAACAGGTGAGCGCGGAGGGCCCGGAGCGGGCCCTCCGCGCTTGGTGCGGGCTTACGGGCTAGCCGTAGACCTCGAACTCGAAGAGCGAGTAGCCGTATGCGGTACCGCGAGCGGTGCCGTTGATCCGCACGTACCGGCCGGTGGCGGCGAGGGCGGTGTTGTCGTCCACCCCGCCGTCTCCATTGGTGATCGTGCGGACCGTTGTCCAGTTCGTGCCGTCGGGCGAGGTTTGGATCGTGTAGTTCTTGCCGTACGCGGCCTCCCAGGTCAGCTTCACCCGGCTGATCGACGTCGGCTGACCCAGGTCGACCTGGATCCACTGCGGGTCGCTGAACGCGCTCGACCACCGGGTGGTGAGGGAGCCGTCCACCGCGGCCGAGGCCGGGGTGCCGGCGTTCTCCACGCTCGACGCCGTCACCGGGCGGCTCAGTGCCAGGTTTCCGGTCGGCTGCGGTGGAGTGGTGCCGCCGTAGACCTCGAACTCGAAGAGCGAGTAGCCGTATGCGGTACCGCGAGCGGTGCCGTTGATCC